>NZ_JBNXUO010000011.1:0-142220 GCF_050563535.1 Falsiroseomonas sp. CW058 | reverse complement strand
GGGCGCGGGTCCCGCCGCCGCCGTGCGGGGCGCGCGCCGCGGCGCCGGCGCAGGGCCGAGCAGGACGCAGGCATTGGTCCCGCCGAAGCCGAAGGAGTTCACGCCCACCACCGGCCGCGCCGGCCCGGCCAGGGGCTCGAGCGACGTCGGCACGCGGATGTTGAGCGCGGCGAAGTCGATCTCCGGATTGGGCGAGACCTGGTGCAGCACCGGCGGCACCTGCCGCTTCTCCAGCACCAGCATCGCCTTCAGCAGCCCGGCCATGCCGGAGGCGGGTTCGAGATGGCCGATATTGGTCTTGATCGAGCCGACCGGCAGCGGCGCGTCGCGCTCCTCCGCCCGGCCGGCGGCGGTGCCGATCGCCCAGGCCTCCACCGGGTCGCCGGCGCGGGTGCCGGTGCCATGCGCCTCGAAATAGGCGAAGCGGGCGGGGGGCGTGCCGGCCTCCGCCATCACCGCGCGGATCAGCCGCGCCTGCGCATCGCGGTTCGGCAGCGACAGGCCGATGGTGCGGCCCGCGGCGTTCACCCCGCTGGCCAGCACCACGGCGCGCACCGCATCCCCGTCCCGCAATGCGTCGTCGAGGCGCTTCAGGATCACCGCGCCCGCGCCTTCCGCCCGCACATAGCCGTCCGCCGCGGCGTCGAAGACGCGGCAGCGCCCGGTGGGCGACAGCATGGCGGCGCGGGAGAAGCCGAGGAAGGCGTAGGGCGAGAGCAGCATCTGCACCCCCGCCGCGATCGCCGCGGGCATCCGCCCCTCGGCCAGCGCGCGGCAGGCCGCGTGCAGCGCGACGAGGGAGGAGGAGCAGGCGGTGTCGATCGTCTGCGCCGCGCCGCGCAGGTCGAACACGTTGGTCAGCCGGTTCGCCAGGATCGACAGCGCGTTGCCGGTCATGAAGTAGCGGTCGCCGCCGCCGGGATCGGCCGCGCGCAGCTCCGCATAGTCGGTGGAGGAGCCGCCGACGAAGACGCCGATCTCCTCCCCCGCCATGGCGGAGGGACGCCAGCCCGCATCCTCGATCGCCTCCGCCGTCACCTCCAGCAGCAGGCGCTGCTGCGGGTCCATCTCCGCCGCCTCGCGCGGGGAGATGCCGAAGGCCGCCGCGTCGAAGCCCGAGACGTCGCCGAGATGGCCGGCGGCGAAGGTGGTGCTGCGCCCGGGCTCGCCCCGGCGGGGGTGCAGGAAGGCGGCCTGGGTGAAGCGGTCGGCCGGCAGGGTGGAGACGGCGTCGGTGCCGCTGGCCAGCAGGGGCCAGAGCGCGTCGAGATCGGCCGCCCCCGGCAACCGGCAGCCGGCGCCGAGGATGGCGATGGGAACGGCCACGGGCCGGATGCGGCCGCCGGGCGATGGCGACGCAACGCGGGCCCGGCCGCGGCGGGGCGCGCCGTCTGGCATCAGCGGTCCTCGGGCCTTCAGGGCGTGGGAGGGCGGGGGGCGGCCCGGCGGGTCACGGCGCGCCATCTTCCCGGCGGGACCCGGCCGCGGGCACCCGGAAGCGCACCGGCGCGGTCCGCGGGGGCGGCGCCGGGGGGGCATCGGCGGGGCGGTCGGCCAGGGTGTCGAGCAGGCGCTCCACCTCCTCGAAATGGCGGGGCCAGCTTGGCGCCCGCCAGCCGCCGAGCCGGCCGAGCTGGGCGCGCCGGGCGGCGCTGTCGGCGCGCGCGTAGTCCAGCACCATGCTGCGCCAGGCGGCGCCGTCCAGCGGGTCGATGTAGTCCGGCACTGCGCCGCCCACTTCCCGCAGCGCCGGCAGGTCGGAGGCGAGCACGGGCACGCCGAGCGCCAGCGCCTCGGCCAGCGGCAGGCCGAAGCCCTCCGCGAAGGAGGGGAACAGCAGGGCGCGGGCACCGCGCATGAGGGAGGCGACCTCCCGGTCCGGCAGGGCGCCGGCTTCCCGCACCAGGCCGTCGAGCGCGGCGCAGCGTTCCAGCATGTCGACCACGTTCTCGTTCTCCCAGCCGCGGCGGCCGACGACGACGAGGCGCGGCGCGGCGGCGCCGAGGGTGGCGGCGAATTGCCGCCAGAGATTCAGCAGCAGAAGGTGGTTTTTGCGCGGCTCGATCGTGCCGAGCACGACGAAATAGGGCCGCAGCGCGACCGGCGGCGCATCCACCTGCGGCGGCGACACGCCGAGCGGCGCCACCGCGACCGGCGGCGCGCCACCCCGTGCGGAGAGCCAGGGGGCGAGGTCCGCGCCCGTCGCGACCGAATTCACCACGATGCCGTCGGCCAGCGCCGCGGTGGTGGCGATGCGGCGGCGGTGCTTCTCCGCCTGGCCGGCACGGGCGAATTCCGGGTGGTGCAGCGGGATCAGGTCGTGGATCAGCGGCACGAAGTGGCAGCCCCGCCGGCGCAGCGCGGCGATGCGGTTCGGCCGTTCCAGCGCCCGGTGCGACACCAGCAGGAAGGCCTTCGGGCCCGGCCGGCGCAGCACCTGCGCCAGCGCGCCGCGTCCGAAGGGCAGCGCGAGACGCGCACGGCGCGCGGCGGGCCCGGCCGTCCGCGAACCCCCATCCCAGGATGCCTCGAGCGCGGCGACGAGATCGGCGACCAGCGGCAGCGGCAGCGCCGAGAAGCCGAGAAGGGGAAGTTCCGCGACGAAGGTCACCCGCCCCGGCGCCGTGGCGGTGAAATGGCGGGCATAGGCCAGTTCCACGCGGTCGATCCCGGTCGGGGCGGCCCGGTGCGCCACCGCCAGGAGGCGGGATATGTCGAGTATGACGTGTACGCCCAACGACTTGCCGCCCCTGCTGCCCTATGGATGGCGCGCGCGGACCACCGGCCCCACGGATGCTGATTCGCGCGCCGGTGGAATGATTAAGGAAGAATGAACGTCACCCGTGAGTATGCCGACTCAGTCCTTGAGCTTCAATCACAAGTGTGTGGTGGATACCCCCCAGCGGTCAATCCAGATTTTTCGACAGCTTCGAAACATTCGCGCGAAACGTGTATCACAGGGCCGCGAGGGGCCCGCCCTCAATCGCCCTCGGGCGGGATCACATTGGTGCGCAGCCCCCGCACCAGCACGTCGCGCATCGTCTCCGCGCTCTTGGACCGGATGTCGGCCCAGGCCTGCGGCGTGTGGAAGGCGCTGTGCGGCGTGACCACCAGGCGGCCCGTCAGCCAGGGCTCGCGCGCACGGTAGGCCTGCAGCAGGGGGTGCACCGGCTCGGGCGGCGGCTCCACGGGGATGACGTCGAGCCCCGCGCCCGCGATCCGGCCGGACCGCAGCCCGGCCTCCAGCGCGTCGAGGTCGAGGCTGGTGCCGCGCGCGGTGTTCACCACCACCGCGCCTTCCGGCAGGGCGGCCAGTTCCTTCGCGCCCACCAGGCCGCGGGTCAGGCGGGTGTCCGGCACATGGATCGACAGCACGTCGGACCCCGCCATCAGCTCGGCCAGGCTGTGCGCCCGGCCGATGCCCAGCGCGCGGTCCACGCCGTTCGGCAGGAAGGGGTCGAAGAAGCGCACCTTGAAGCCGAAGGCCTTGGCGCGCAGCGCGGCCGCCGTGCCGATGCGGCCGAGGCCGAGGATGCCGAAGCCCTGCACCTCCGCCCGCCGGATCAGCGGGTGGTCGACATAGCGCCAGGGCGCGGGCGGCGTGGCGCGCTGCAGGTCGTGGTGCAGGATGATGCCGCGCCGCAGCGCGAGCGCGAGCGAGACGGCGTGGTCCGCCACCTCCATCGTGCCGTAGTCTGGCACGTTGCACACGGTGATCCCGCGCGCCGCGCAGGCGGCGCGGTCGAGCCGGTCGTAGCCGACGCCCATGCGGACCACGACCTTCAGCTTCGGGAAACGGGCGATGTGGTGGGGCTTCAGCCAGTGGCGGAAGATCAGCAGGCCGTCGATGCGGGCGCAGACCTCGTCGGACAGCATGTCGAGGGTGCCGGTGTGGGGCGCGCCGCCGCGGATGATCTCCACCTCGGGGCCGAGGATCTCCTGCTCCAGCCGCGTGTCCGGATACATCGCCTCCGGCTCGAGCACCGTCAGTCGCGCCACGCCCCGTCCCCCTTCGTGCCGGGCGCAGCATGGAAGGCGCATGGCGGGCGGGCAAGCCGGGGGGCGGCAGGTCAGGCATGCGGCGCCGCCGGGGCGCGGGACGCCCGCCCCTACAGCTGTTCCTCGATCGGCAGGCGCCGCGCGATGCCCGCCACGGCGCGCCGCCAGAAGGAGGCGACCGGTTCCGCCATCAGGGTGCGGGTCGCGCCGTTCAGCTCGTCCCGCCAGCCCAGCCGCCCGTCTTCCAGCACGACCCTCCAGCTCAGCGCCGGGTCGGACAGCCGCGCATGTTCCGCCGCCACCTGCCGCGCCAGCCCCGCCTGCTGGGCGAAGGCCCCCATCTCGGTGTTGAGCATGGCCGAGCGCGGGTCCAGGTTGAAGGAGCCGACGAAGCAGCGCAGCCCATCCACCACGAAGGCCTTGGTGTGCAGCGCGGCGCCCCTGGAGCCGAGCACGCTCGCCTCCTCGTCCACCGGGCCGGGCTTCAGCTCGAACAGCTCCACCCCGGCGCGCAGCAGGTCGCGGCGGTATTTCGAATAGCCGCCATGCACCGCGACGACGTCGGTGGCGGCCAGCGAATTGGTCACCACCGCCACATGCACGCCCCGCCCGCGCAGTTCCAGCAGCAGCGCGAGCCCCGCCCGGCCGGGGACGAAATAGGGCGAGATCAGCAGCGCCTCCCGCTTGGCGCCGCGCAGCGCGTCCGCGATCTCGGGCGCGATGCCGCCGGCCGCGCGCGCGGCGCGCCGGGCGCCGAGCCCGCGGCGCGCCTTCTCCGGCGGGTCGGCGATGACCCGCACAGCGCCGTCCGGGGCGAGGGAGAGGCCGCGCCGGATGTGCCGCCCGGGTGCCAGGCGCAGCGGCGCGAGCAGCCCGGCCGCGCCGGGCCGGTCCACCGCCTCGGCCAGTTCGCCCCGCAGCCGCGCGAGCCCGCCGCGGGCATCCGCGCTCGGCGCCACCAGGCAGGCGGGGCGGGCCAGCGGGCTTGCCCAGTAGCGGGCGAAGACCTGGCAGGCATCCTCCGCCGCCGGGCCCGCGATCACCAGGTCGAGGTCGCGGAAGCTGATCGCGCCGTCGGTGTCGAGGCCGAAATACTCGTCCCCGATGTTGCGCCCGCCGACGATCGCGACGCGCCCGTCGGCGATCCAGTTCTTGTTGTGCATCCGCCGGTTCAGGTGCCGCCCGCCCAGCAGCATCTCGAGGAAGAAGCCGAAGCGGCCGAAGGCACGCCAGCGGAAGCTGTTGAACAGCCGCACCTCGATGTTCGGATGGGTGTCGAGCGCGGCGAGCACCCTTTCGCGGCCGAGCGCATAGACGTCGTCGAGCAGCATCCGCACCGCGACGCCGCGTTCCGCCGCCGCCAGCACTTCCCGCGCAAGGAGCTGGCCGGTCACGTCGCCCCGCCAGACATAGTACTGCAGGTCGAGCGAACGGCCGGCCGCGCGCGCGGTGGCGGCGCGCACGGCGAAGGCAGCCGGGCCTTCCGTGACCAGCGCGATGCCGCTCTGCACGCCGCCCACCGCGGCGCGGGCGCCGAGGCTGGCCAGCGCCGCCTGCACGGCACGCTCCAGCCGGGTGCCCGGCGGGGGCTTGCCGGCAGCCTCGGCCGGCACGGACCGCGTCAGCTGGTCGGACATGTCTCTCCTGCCATCCTGCGCTGTCCCGGAGCAGATGGCACGCGGGACCGGCGTTTGCCGGCCCCTTCGGCTCACACTCCGGTGTGCGCCCCCCGGCCCGGCTGCGCCACAGGAGCGCAACGGCCGCGGGCGGGCAGGGTTCGCCTGCCCCGCCCTTCAGGCCGCCTGGGACAGCGCCATCGCCTGCGCGGCGGGGCCGAGCAGCACGCGGGCGGTCAGCGGCAGGTGGTCCGAGGCGGCGCGGGCGCGGGCGCTGTCATGCGCCTCCACCTCCGTCACCAGCCCCTGCGGCCAGCCGAGGATGCGGTCGAGCGCGAGGACCGGCAGCCGCGCCGGGAAGCTGGCCGGGCCGGGCACGACGGGCCCGAAGACCGGCTCCAGCGCACGGAGCGACGACCTTGCGCCGGGGCGCCATTCGTTGAGGTCGCCGAGCAGCAGGGTGGGCATCTGCTCGCCTTCCGACAGGGCCTTCAGGATGGCGTCCGCCTGGCGGGCGCGGCAGCGGCGCAGCAGGCCGAAATGCGCGGCGACCACGCGCAGGTGCCCCTCCGCCAGGTCGAGTTCCGCCACCAGCGCACCGCGCGGCTCGGCGCCCGGCAGGGCGAGGCGGCGGAAGCGGGCGCGGGTGCCGGGGCGGACCAGCAGGGCGTTGCCATGCCAGCCATGGCCGTCCGACAGGTCGGAGACGCGCAGCGGCGTCAGCCCCGTGGCGCGTTCCAGCGCGTGCAGGTCGAGCAGGCCGGTGCGGCGGCCGAACCGCTTGTCCGCCTCCTGAAGGGCGACGAGGTCGGCGCCGAGTTCGGCGATGACGGCCACCGACCGGGCAGGGTCGAAGCGGCCGTCGGCACCCACGCATTTGTGCAGGTTCCAGGAGGCGACGCGCAGTTCGCCCGGCGCGCGGTCGCCGCGCGGGCCCGGGGCGCCGCTGCGGCGCTGCCCGCCGCCCTGGCGCAGTTCCTCGATCAGGCTGCGGACGGTCTGGCTGGTGGCGCGGAAGCGTTCGGCGACGCCGGACAATTCCGGGGCGCGGAAGCGGCGCCCGGGCTGGGAGGGGAACAGGACCATCCGGCTGACTTCGGGCCTCGACCTGGGGAGGGTGGTGTCGGGGGAGGCAGGGAAGATGGGGGCTTCGCCCGGCGCTGCCAAGCGGGGGAAGGGTGGCGGCCCTGCCCCGCCCGGGGCCGACAGGACATAAACATATCCTTATGTGAAATCGCGCAGCCTTCCCCCTGCCCCGCGCCCGTGCTACGCGCCCGGCCCGGACCCCACACAGCCCAGGACACCGCCCCCATGCCCGACGCCCACGGCCAGACCCAGGATTTCGTCGTCAAGGACATCTCGCTCGCCGGCTGGGGCCGGAAGGAGATCGCCATGGCCGAGGACGAGATGCCCGGCCTGATGGCGGTGCGCGCCGAATACGGCGCCGCGCAGCCACTGAAGGGCGCGCGCGTCGCGGGCTGCCTGCACATGACGATCCAGACCGCGGTGCTGATCGAGACGCTGAAGGCGCTCGGCGCCGATGTGCGCTGGTCGTCCTGCAACATCTTCTCGACCCAGGACCACGCGGCGGCCGCCATCGCGGCGACCGGCACGCCGGTCTTCGCGGTGAAGGGCGAGACGCTGCCGGAATACTGGCAGTACGTGAAGCGCACGCTGGAATGGGGCGACGGCGGCACGCCGAACGTGCTGCTCGACGACGGCGGCGACATGACGCTGCTGGTGCATTACGGCCTGCGCGCCGAAGGGGGCGACACCGCCTTCCTCGACAAGCCGACGAACGAGGAGGAGGAGGTCTTCTTCGCCCTCATCAAGGACTGCGTGAAGACCAAGCCGGGCTGGTTCGCCGAGCTCGCGAAGAACATCGTCGGCGTGTCCGAGGAGACGACGACGGGCGTCCACCGGCTCTACGTCATGGCGAAGGAAGGCCGCCTGCTGTTCCCGGCCATCAACGTCAACGACAGCGTCACCAAGTCGAAGTTCGACAACCTCTATGGCTGCCGCGAGAGCCTCGTGGACGCCATCCGCCGCGGCACCGACGTGATGATGGCCGGCAAGATCGCGATGGTCTGCGGCTTCGGCGACGTGGGCAAGGGCTCCGCCGCCTCGCTCCGCAACGCCGGGTGCCGCGTGATGGTCAGCGAGGTCGACCCGATCTGCGCCCTGCAGGCCGCGATGGAGGGCTATGAGGTCGTGACGATGGAGCAGGCCGCGCCGAAGGCCGACATCTTCGTCACCGCGACGGGCAACGTGGACGTCATCACCGCCGACCACATGCGGGCGATGAAGCACCGCGCCATCGTCTGCAACATCGGCCACTTCGACAGCGAGATCCAGGTCGCGGCGCTGCGCAACTACAAGTGGGACAACGTGAAGCCGCAGGTCGACGAGATCGAGTTCCCGAACGGCAAGCGCATCATCCTGCTGTCCGAGGGGCGACTGGTGAACCTCGGCAACGCCACGGGCCACCCGTCCTTCGTGATGTCCGCGTCCTTCACCAACCAGACGCTGGCGCAGATCGAGCTTTGGACGAACCCGGGCAAGTACGAGAAGAAGGTCTACACGCTGCCGAAGCACCTCGACGAGAAGGTGGCGGCGCTGCACCTCGCGAAGGTCGGCGCGACGCTGACCACGCTGACGCCGCAGCAGGCGGGCTACATCGGCGTGCCGGAACAGGGCCCCTTCAAGGCCGAGCAGTACCGCTACTGATGCCGAAGGGGGGGCGGAGGCGCCGCCTTCGCCCCCCGCCGCCGGCGCCGCGCCCGGCCTTGCCGCCGCCCCGCCCGGGCGGCATCATCGGGCGCGCTGTTCAACCAGGGATCTTGCCGCGATGTGGGTCTGGATCGTCGTCGCCGGCCTGTTCCTGTTCCTCGTCGGCAAGTCGCTGAGCGACGCGATGGGCACCACCTCCTCCCGCCCGCTCGCCCTGCTCGGCACCGTGCTGGACGGGCTCGCGATGATCGCGATGGCGGTCGGCGTGTTCGGGCTGCTGATGGCCCTCGTCCTCGGCGTCTTCGCCAGCAGCGGGCCGCGGCTGGCCGGAAGCAGCCTGCGCGACGTGCTGCTGTGGTCGGGCGGGCTGATGGCGCTTGCGGTCGTGCTGCTGGCGGCCGGCACGGCGGTGCGCGGCGTCGGCGCCCGGCGGCCGGCGGAAGCCCGGCCGGTCCGCGGCGGGCATTGACGGCCGGCCCGTCGCGACGTTGACGCAACGGGCCGGCGCCGCATATCGGCCGGCATGACCGTCCTCGCGCTGATCTCGCTGTTCGCCACCGCCCTGCTGGTGGGCGGCATGGTGTTCTTCGCCGCCCTCGTCGCGCCGCTGGTCTTCCGGGTCCTGCCGGCGGAGCCGGGCGGGCGCTTCATCCGGGCGCTGTTCCCCCGCTACTACGTCTTCGTGGCCGGCACGGCCGCCGCGGCGGCGGTGGCGTTGTACCCTCTCTCGCCGCCCGATGCGGGCATCATGGCCGCGGTGGCGGGGCTCGCGGCCTGGCTGCGGCAGGTGCTGATGCCGCGGATCAACGCCGCCTCGGACCGGCTGAAGGCCGGGGAGGAAGCGGCGCGCCCGGCCTTCGACCGGGGGCACCGCCTGTCGGTGGCGGCCAACCTTGTCCAGATGGCGGCGGCGGCGGCGGTTCTGGCCGGGTTCGTTCTGTAGGCGCGATGTCGCCTATTCTCCCCGCCGGGCGGATGGATTAAGCGTCATCCCAGCAGCGGGCAGGGAGCCCGCGCCCCGCCTGGGAGGACACACCGCATGAACCGCCGTGCCATCATGGGCGCCGCCGCCGCCGCGCCGGTCGCCCTCGCCGCCCCCGCCATCGCCCAGACCCTGCCGGAGGTGCGCTGGCGCGCGCAGTCCTCCTTCCCCCGCGTCTTCGACGTGCTGTACGGCACGATGGAGAAGATCGCCGCCCGCGTCGCCCAGCTGACCGACAACCGCTTCCGCATCCAGACCTTCCCGGCGGGCGAGATCGTGGGCGGGCTGCAGGTGCTCGACGCCGTGCAGCAGGGCACGCTGGAATGCGGCCACACCGCGTCCTACTACTACATCGGCAAGGACGTCGCCTTCGCGCCCTTCACGGCCATGACCTTCGGCCTGAACACCCGGCAGATGACCAGCTGGTTCCGCTTCGGCGGCGGCAACGAGCTGGCGGCCGAGTTCTTCCGCGACTACAACATCGTCGCCCATACCGCCGGCGACACCGGCGCGCAGATGGGCGGCTGGTTCCGCAGCGAGATCACGACGGTCGAGCAGCTGCGCGGCCTGAAGTTCCGCATCACCGGCCTCGCCGGGCAGCTCTTCACCCGCCTCGGCGCCGCGCCGACGCTGATCGCCCCGGCCGACATCTACCCCTCGCTCGAACGCGGGGTGATCGACGCGGCGGAATTCGTCGGCCCGCATGACGACGAACGCGCGAACTACGTCCGCGTGGCGCGCTTCTACTACGCCCCGGGCTTCTGGGAGCCGGGCGCGCGGCTGCACTTCATGATGAACCAGCGCGCCCACGCCGCCCTGCCGGACCAGTACAAGGCCGCCATCGAGGTCGCCTGCGGCGAGGCGGATGCCGAGATGACGGCCCGCTACGACCACCTGAACCCGCAGGCGCTGCGCCGCCTGGTGGCGGCCGGCGCGCAGCTGCGCTTCTGGCCGCGCCCGATCCTGGAAGCCGCCTGGCGCGCGAACGAGGAGCTGAACGCCGACCTGGCGCGCCAGAACCCGAAATTCGCCCGCATCATGGAAAGCTACAACCGCTTCCGCACCGACAGCTACCAGTGGTTCCGCGTGTCGGAGAACAGCTTCGACAACTTCGCCTTCACCGCCGCCCAGACGGTGCGCTGAACCCCGTCCCCCTTCCCCGCATCCGCGGGGAAGGGGGATCGGCCGCCCCGGCGTGCCGCAACCTTCATCGTGTTCCCCGTGGCCACGGGGCGCGGGGCCGTCTACATCCGCTCCGTCCCGGAGCCACCCGACACGATGGATGCCAGCGCCCTGTTCCCCGCCCTCCTCATGGGCATCGTCGAGGGGCTCACCGAATTCCTGCCCATCTCCTCGACGGGCCACCTGATCCTGCTGGGCGAGCTGCTGGGGTTCCAGGGGCCGCCGGGCAAGACCTTCGAGATCTCGATCCAGCTCGGCGCCATCCTCGCGGTGGTGATCGTCTTCCGCGCCACGCTCGCGGGGCTGCTGCGCCGGGCCTGGGTGCCCGGGCCGGAACGCTTCTACGCGCAGAACCTGCTGCTGGCCTTCCTGCCGGCCGCCGCCATCGGCGCGACGCTGCACGGGCCGATCACGCGGGCGCTGTTCAACCCATGGGTCGTCTCCCTCGCCCTCATCCTCGGCGGCGTCGCCATCATCGCGATCGAACGCTGGCGCCGCCTGCCGAACATCCATTCCGTGCCGCAGATGGGGCCGCTGGCGGCGCTGCTGGTGGGCTTCGGCCAGGCGCTGGCGATGATCCCCGGCACCAGCCGGTCGGGCGCAACCATCATCACCGCGCTGCTGGTGGGGGTGGACCGGCGGACGGCCGCCGAATTCAGCTTCGTCCTGGCCATCCCCACCATGTGCGCCGCCACCGCCTTCAGCCTGTGGAAGGCGCGGGCCGATCTCGACCTGTCCGGGCTCGGGCAGATCGGCGTCGGCTTCGCGGCGGCCTTCGTGGTGGCGCTGCTGGTGGTGCGCTGGGTGCTGGCGGTGATCGGCCGCATCGGCTTCACGCCCTTCGGCTGGTACCGCATCGCGCTCGGCACGACGATGCTGGCCTGGCTGTCGCTGCGCTGAGGGTCAGCGCGCGACCACCTTCCGCAGCTCCGCCACCGCCACCTTGCCGAGAGCGGTGCGCGGCAGGGCTTCCACCGCCACCACGTCCCGCGGCTGCTTGAAGCGGGCCAGCCGCCCCTCGAAATGCGCCAGCACGCGCGCGGCCTCGAATCCCTCGGCCGGCACCACCACCGCCACCGGCACCTCGCCCCAGCGCGGATCGGGGCGGCCGACCACCGCGCCCTCGCGCACGCCCGGCGCGCCGGCCAGCACGCGCTCCACCTCGGCGGGGCTGATGTTCTCGCCCCCGGAGATGATGAGGTGCTTGAGGCGGTCGGTGAACCACCAGCGCCCATCCGCGTCGATGCGCCCGACATCGCCGGTGGCGAACCAGCCATCGTCGAGCGCGGCGCGCGTCGCCGCCGCGTCGCCCCAGTAGCCGGCCATCACGTTGGGGCCGCGGATCGCGATCTCCCCCGTACCGGGGACGAGCCGCGCCTCCACCCCCGGCACCGGCCGCCCGATGGAGCCGGGCGCGGCCAGCGCCTCCTCCCGCATCTGGGCGATGGCGATGGGGCTGGTCTCGGTCGCGCCATAGACCTGCTGCACGGGGACGCCCTTCGCATGGAAGGCCTCGATCAGGTGCAGCGGCACCTCGGACGAGCCGGCGCCGACGGCGCGGAGCGAGGAGAGGTCGGCCGTCGCCCAGCGCGGATGCGCGACCAGCGCCGCCATCACCGCGGGGACGACCAGCGACAGGGTCGGCCGGTCGCGCTCCGCCGCGTCGAGGAAGGCGTCCGCGTCGAAGCGGTCGTGCAGCAGCACCCCGGCGCCGTGCAGCAGGGCGGGGACGGTCTGGATGTTGAGGCCGCCGACATGGAACATCGGCAGCACCGTCAGCACGCGCTCGCCCGGCGCCAGGCCGAACACCGCGCGCGCGGCCGCGGCGTTGGCGGCGAAGGCGGATTGCGTCAGCACCGCGCCCTTCGGCCGCCCGGTGGTGCCCGAGGTGTAGCCGATCAGCAGCGGGTCCATCGGCCCGCCCTCCGGCGCGCCGGGCTCGGCGCGGTCCGGCAGGCCCGGGATGCCCGGCAGGGCGGCGGCGTGGGACGGGCCGCGGACCAGCAGCGCGATGCCCGCATCCCGCGCGATCCAGCGCAGCTCCTCCTCCGACAGGCGCCAGTTGAAGGGCACCATCGCCGCGCCGATCTCGGCAGCGGCGAAGAAGGCGGCGAGCATCGCGGGGTGGTTCGTGCCGATCCAGCCGAAGCGGCCGCCGCGCGCGACCCCAGCCGCGCGCAGCCGGGCGGCGAGGCTGCGCGCCTGCCCGGCCAGCGCCGCCCCGTCCAGCGTGGCGCCCGCGAAGACGAGCCGGGCGGCGGGGTGGGGCGCGATCAATCCACCTCGCCCTTCTCGTACAGCGTCTCCCGCCCCAGCCGGTCGAGGCAGAGCTCCGCCGTCCAGGGCAGCATGAGGGAGCCGCAGCGGCTGTCGCGGTAGATGCGTTCCAGCGGCAGCGACTTCAGCATGGACTGCCCGCCGCAGGTGCGGATGGCCAGCGTGGCGATGGCGTTCGCGTTCTCCATCACCGTGTGCTGCGCGGCCAGCGCGCGCAGCACCTGTTCCCTGGTCGGGTCGGGCCGCGCATCGGTGACCGCCTGGAACCACAGCGCCTTGGTGGCTTCCAGCATCACGCGCATCTGCGCCACCGCGATCTGCTTCGTCGGATACATCCGCCGCTTCACCGGCGGCGCGCCCGGCTGTTCGCCGCGCAGGTAGCGCACCGTGAAGTCGTAGGCCGCCTGGGCGAGGCCCATGTAGGTGGGCGTCAGCGTCATGAACATGTGCGGCCAGCGCGTCGCCGCCTGGAAATAGAGGCCCGGCGGCATCAGCGCCGCATCCTCCGCCACGAAGACGTCCCGGAAGACCAGGTTGCGCGAGACGGTGCCGCGCATGCCGAGCGGGTCCCACTCCCCCTCCACCGCGACGCCCGGCGCATCGGCCGGCACGCCGAGGTAGAGCGTGTCGCGCCGCGACAGCTTCTCCCCCTCCCGCTGCTCGGTGCAGAGGATGCCGTACTGGTCGGCATGGCCGGCCAGCGAGGCGAAGATCTTCCGCCCGTTCACCAGGAAGCCGCCCTCGACGCGGGTGGCAGTGGTGCCGAAGGCCGCCGTGCCCGCCGCCGCCGCGCCGCCTTCCGAGAAGGGCTGCGAATAGACCGCGCCGTCCTTCAGGATGCGGTCGTAGTGCAGGCGCCGGCGGCGGCGATGCGTCTCCCGCGTCTCCGCATCCATCTCCAGGTCGTCGGTCAGCGCGCCGGTCCAGAGCGTGGAGCAGACATGCATGTTCCAGGTCAGCGCGGTGGCGCCGCAGTACCGCCCGATCTCGGCCGCCGTCAGGCAATAGGCGCGGAAATCCGCGCCGATCCCGCCATCCTCGGCGGGGATGCAGACGCCGAGCAGCCCTTCGCGGTGCATGTCGCGGTAGTTGTCGGTGGGGAAGGCGGCGTCCCGGTCCCAGCGCGCGGCGCGCGGCGCCAGGACGCGGGCGCCGAATTCGCGGGCCTTGGCGGTCAGGTCGCGTTCCAGCGGCGTCAGGCGGAAGGCGTCGGCATCGAAGATCGCGGCATCCGCCGTCGTGCCCGTCAGCGCGTCCATGCGCGTCACTCCGCGAGGAAGGGGGCCAGCGCGGCGCGGAACGCGTCGGGCCGTTCGAGGTGCAGCAGGTGGCCGGCGCCGGGGATGACGGCGATCCGCGCGCCCGGGATCGCCTCCGCCATGCGCTGCATGGTCCTGGCCGGCGCGGCCTGGTCGCGCTCCCCCGCGATCAGCAGCGTGGGGACGGCGATGCGGGGAAGGTCGGCGCGGCGGTCGAAGGTGGTCAGGCAGCGCACCGTCTCGCGGTAGACCTCCTCCGGCACGGCGGCGATGGCGGCGGCGGCCCGCGGCATCGCCGCCGGGTCGGCGCCCTCGGCGAACATGCCCTCCAGCATGGCGGGCGCGGCCTCCTCCATCGTCCGCCCGCCCTCCAGCGGGGCGAGGCGGGCGCGCAGGAAGGCCTCGGCGAAGGCGGGGTCGCGGCCGCCGAAGGCGGGGGTGGTGGCGTAGAGCACCAGCTTCGCCACCCTTTCCGGCCAGGTGGCGACGAATTCCTGCGCCAGCATCCCGCCCATCGAGTGCCCGACCAGCGTCGCCCGCCCGATGCCGCGCGCATCCATCGTGTTGCGCAGCGCGCGGGCCAGGGCGGGGAAGGTCATGCGGTCCATCGGCGGGGCGCCGGCGAAGCCGGGCATCGGCCAGTCGACCGCGCCGGGGACCAGGTCCCCCCAGGATGGCCCGCCGATGCCGTGCAGCAGGATGGTGGTCATGCGACGGGCTGCCCTTCCTTCACGACGACCTCCCCGTCCAGCGCGATGGTGCAGCCGAAGACGGGAATGTCGAAATGGCCTTCGGTGTAGCGGCCGGCGAATTCGTTGGCGCCGGTGGAGAACAGGAAGTTGCCCGCCGCCGCGCGCAGTTCCGTCCCGTTCAGGTCGCGACGGTCGCCGAACAGCAGCGCCTCGCGCCGGGCGCGGGGGTTCAGGCCCCAGCCGACATGGCTGACCGCATGGGCCGCGCGGTCGCCCCAGGCGGCGAGGTATTCGCGCATCATCCGCGCATCCACGCCGTCGCCCTCCACCGCCGTCACATGGTCGTCGGCGAGGGTCAGGCGCACCGGCGCCTCGACATAGCGCTTGAAGGTCAGGTTGGCGTCGCCCGGCGCCAGGACCAGCGTGCCGGCCACCGTGCCCGCCCGCGGGAAGCTGACGACGACGCCGCCCGGCCAGTGGGCGACCGTGCCGGGCCGGTCGGTCCAGCCCCAGACGCCCGCCGTGGCGGCGCCCCGCATGTCCACCACCAGGTCGGTGCCGGCGGCGCTGGTCACGCGCATCGCCGCCGCGGCCCGGCAGCGCCGCACCGCGGCCTTCACCGGCGTCTCGTCCTCCGGCCGCGGGACCAGGCGTTCCAGCACCTCCGGGTGCTCGTCGCTCACCATCAGCACGCGCGCGCCGGCGGCCAGGATCTCCTTCAGTTCCGGCGCGTGCAGCAGCCCTTCCCTCGTGAGGTCGAGCACCAGCGAGGACGCCTTCAGCGCGGCCAGCGCCGAGGGATGCCCCGCGAGCGCGCGGGACGCGCCGGTGGAGCGCACCGGCACCGGCGCCACCTGCCGCGGCGTCGGCACCACGAGCCGGAAGGGCCGGCAGCCAAGGCGGTGCGCGGCGAGTTCGGCAAGGTCGAGGTTCAGCGGGCGGGACTGGGATTCGGCCAGGATGCAGACCGTCTCGCCGGGCTCCGCCCGGCACAGGCGCAGCACGGCCTCGAAGGCGTCGATCCATTGCGGCTCGATGCGGTCGTCGCGCAAGGGCCCCTCCCCGTCCGGCGTGGCAGGCGGGGCCACGCGGCCCCCCGCATCGACGCCCGCGGGCGGCAGGATAGGCGTGGCGACGCTTACATGAAAAGTCATATGTTGGCGCCATGGCCACCCCGCCCCGCTTCGTCGAGGACTACTTCCTCTACCTGCTGGCGCGCGCCTCGCACGAGGCCTCGGCGGGGTTCCATGCGCGGCTGAAGGCGCGGGGCGTCGCGGTGCCGGTCTGGCGCGTCGTCGCCACGCTGGCCGGCGCCGGGGCGGGGGAGACGGTGGGCGCGCTGGCGGCCGCCTGCCTGATGCAGCAGCCCACCATGACCAAGCTGCTCGACCGGATGGAGGCGGACGGCCTGGTGCGCCGCCGGCGCGACGGCCGCCAGACCCGCATCCGCCTGACCGCGAAGGGCGAGCGCCTGGCCGCCGAGCTCATCCCCCTCGCCCGCGCGCATGAGGCGGAACTGCTGGCGCGGCAGGATGCGGCGGCGCCGGCGCTGAAGGCGCTCTTGAAGGCGATCATCGCCCCCGCAATCTGACCGGGATGCCGCCGATCTCCACCCTCAGCCGGATCGCCCTGGTCCTGGCCGCCGTCGCCGCCCTGGTGCAGATCCTGGTGCTCGTCTTGCGCTGAGCCCCCGCCCGCCGCAGCGTGCCACCTGCACCGCGGGAGGGGACGATGAAGGTCGGCGTGATCGGGCTGGGGGCGATGGGCATGGGCGCGGCGCGGAGCTGCCTGCGCGCCGGGCTCGCGACGACGGGCTGCGACCTGTCCGGGGCCGCGCGCGCCGCCTTCGTCGCGGCCGGCGGCGACGCCTGCGCAACCGCCGCCGAACTGCCGGAGGGGGTGGAGGCGGTGGTCACGCTGGTGGTGAACGCCGCGCAGACGGAAGCCGCCGTCTTCGGACCGTCGGGCTGCGCGGCGCGGATGGCGCCGGGGGCGGTGGTGGTCTCCTCCGCCACCATGTCGCCCGACGATGCGCGGCGGCTGGCCGGGCTGGCCGCGGCGCGCGGGCTGCTCTGGCTCGATGCGCCGGTCTCGGGCGGGGCGGCGAAGGCGGCGGAAGGCGCGATGACGGTCATGGCCTCGGGCAGCCGCGACGCCTTCGCCAGGGCGCGGCCGGTGCTGGACGCGGTGGCGGCGAAGGTATGGGAACTGGGCGAGGCGCCGGGCCTCGGCGCCACGGTTAAGGTGGCGCACCAGCTCCTCGCCGGGGTGCACATCGCGGTGGCGGCGGAGGCGATGTCGCTCGCCATCCGCGCCGGGGCCGACCCGCGGCAGTTCTACGAGGTGGTGACCAGCGCCGCGGGCAGTTCCTGGATGTTCGAGAACCGGATGGCCCGCGTGCTGGAAGGCGACGACGCGCCGCGCTCGGCGGTGGACATCTTCGTGAAGGACCTGGGGCTGGTGGCGGAGATGGCGCGTGGGCTGGACCACCCGGTGCCGCTGGCCTCCCAGGCGCAGCAGCTCTTCACCGCCGCCAGCGCCATGGGCCATGGCCGCGCCGACGACGGCTTCGTCATCCGCGTCTGGCAGGCGCTGACGGGGATCGGGCTGCCGGGGAAGGCATGACGGGCCGGCGCTATGCCGCCAGCGCCGCCTCCACCGCGCCCGCCACGGCGAACAGCCTGGCATCGCCCATGTGCTCGCCCATCAGCATGAAGCCGACCGGCGCCTCACCGGGCCGGTGGCAGGGGATGCTGATGGCGCAGCGGTCGAGGAAGTTGCCGATGCTGGTGTTGCGCAGCAGCAGCATGTTGATGCGGGTGTATTCGGCCTCGTCCTCCACCGCGGCGATCGGCGGGGGGGTCAGCGGGCAGGTGGGCATCACCACCGCGTCGAAGGCGGCGGTGCGCCGCGCGATGGCGGCGATGATCCGGGCGCGGTCCTGCATCAGCGCGATGTAGTCGGCGGCCGGCATCGCCCCGCCGCGCAGGATGCGGCCGAGGATGCGCGGGTCGTAGCGGTCCTTCGCCCGCTCGATCAGGCCGCGGTGCCAGGCGAAGGCCTCGCTGGCCGCGAAGCCGCCGGTGGCGTTGGCGGCGGGAATTCGCGGCAGTTCCGGCACTTCCAGCCGCTCCACCCGCGCGCCGGCGGCGGACAGCGTGGCGCAGGCACGCTCGAAGGCGGCGGTCACGCCGGCATCCCAGCCTTCCGTCACGTAGCCCTGCAGCACGCCGAGCCTGAGCCCCGCGACCGGCAGCGGCAGGCCGGGGCTCCACGGCTCGTCGCCGGCCATGATGGCGTCGATCACCGCGCAGCAGGCCACCGACCGCGCCAGCGGGCCGAGGCTGTCGAGGGTGAAGGACAGCGGCAGCGTGCCTTCCAGCGTGACGCGCCGCGCGGTGGGCTTCCAGCCCACGATGCCGCAGAGCGCGGCGGGGATGCGGCAGGACCCGCCGGTGTCCGACCCCAACCCGGCGAAGCCCATCCCGTCCGCCGTCGCCACCGCCGCGCCGGAGGAGGAGCCGCCCGGCAGCCGCCCCGTCGCGCGGTCATGCGGCGACCGCGGCGTGCCGTGATGCGGGTTCACGCCGAGGCCGGAGAAGGCGAATTCCACCATGTTGGTGCGGCCGAGCACCACGAAGCCGGCGCGTTCCAGCCGCGCCACGGACGGCGCGGTGGCCGCCGCCGGCGCGGCATCGGCCAGCGCCACGGACCCGCCGCGGGTGACCTGCCCGGCCTCGTCGTAGAGATCCTTCACGCTGATCGGGATGCCGGCCCAGGGGCTCGGCGCGCGCCCGGCGGCGCGCAGCGCGTCCATGGCGCGGGCGGCGGCGCGGGCGCTGTCGGCGTGGACAGCCACGAAGGCCCTCGCCCCCTCCCCCGCCGGGTCGGCGATGCGGGAGAGCGCCTCCTCCACGAGCGCGAGGGAGGTGGTGCGGCCGGCCGCGAGCGCGGCGGCGGCCTCGGCGATGGTGGGGAAGGACATGCAGCGCGACTCCCGCGGTCAGACGCGCGGGATGCTGGCCGCGGCGGGCCGTGGGGGCAAGCCGGGGCCGTCCCGCCCCGGCGGGAAGGACCGGGGCGGGGGACGGCCTATCGCGCGGCCGGGGGCGGCGCGCCGATGTCGTTCGCGGGCGGGTTGGCGAGGATCAGCTGCACCGCCCAGGGATACAGCAGGAAGCCCACCGCGGCCGCGGGCACCAGCGGCACCTCGTCCGGCATCGCTTCCTCGATCTCGTTGTCCCGGTCCATGCTGCCACTCCACCTTGATGCCCCGACAGCGCATCACGGCCGCATGCGTTCCCCGCGCGAGGCGATTTGACAGCCCGCCCGCCCGCAGTCGTATGATGATCATATAACCAAGGCGGCCCGAGGCCCGCCGCCCCAGGGAGAGGAACCGACCCGATGAAGCCCTTGCGCGCCCTTCGTGCCGCGGCCCTTGCCGCCGCCGCCCTGCTGCCCTGGATGGCGGCCCCGTCCGCCGAGGCGCAGGAATGGCGCGGCTGGAACATCCATGCCGCAGACTACCCGAACGGCCGCGGCATGGACCGGTTCGGCGAACTCGTCGCGCAGCGCACCAACAACCGCATCCGCATGCGGACCTACCACTCCGCCCAGCTCGGCCAGCAGGACGAGGCGATCCAGCAGATGCGCCTCGGCTCGATCGACTTCGCGAATTTCAACCTGAGCCCCTTCAACAACCTCGCCCCCTCCACCCAGGTCGTCACCCTGCCCTTCCTGTTCCGCGACGTGGCGCACATGCAGCGCGCGATCGACGGCGTGGCGGGGGAGGAGATCGCCCGCGACCTGGAGGGCATCGGCATCATCGCGCTGTCCTGGTTCGATGCCGGGGCGCGCAGCCTCTACACCACCCGCCCGGTCCGCACGCCCGCCGACCTGCGGGGCATGAAGATCCGCGTCCAGACCTCCGACCTGTGGATCGACCTGATGCGCGCGCTCGGCGCCAACCCCACGCCGCTGCCCTTCGGCGAGGTGTTCACCAGCCTCCAGTCCGGCGTGATCGACGGCGCCGAGAACAACTGGCCGAGCTACGAGAGCACCCGCCACTTCGAGGTCGCGCGCTTCTTCACCACCACCGAGCACAGCAACGTGCCGGAGGTGCTGGCCGTGTCCCGCCAGCGCTGGCAGCGGCTGAACGAGCAGGAGCGCAACATCCTGCGCGATTCCGCGCGCGAGGCCGCGGCCTTCCAGCGCCAGGTCTGGGCGGAGCGGGAGGTCGCGTCCCGCCAGGCGGTGGAGCGCGCGGGCGTCAACGTCATCGAGATCGCCGACCGCCGTCCCTGGGCGGAGCTGATGGCGCCGGTCTACCAGAAGTACACGGGCAGCAACCCCCGCCTGTCGGGGATGGTGACCCGCATCCGCGAGTTGCAGTGACCGAAGCCCCCGCCGCCCGCCCCGTGGGGCGGGCGGCGGGGGGAAGGCGCCGCGCCGCACGTCCCGACCACCCCCGAATGAAGCCCCGCATGGCCGCCCCGCCCCGCCACGGGGCGGCGGCCACTGATGCGGGCAAGGGAGCGATCACCGCACATGGCCCTGTTCTCCCGCGCGCTCGATCTCTTCTGCCGGCTCGTCATCCTCCTCGCCGGCGCCGCGCTGGTCGGGCTGGTGGTCATGATGGGGTGGCTGGTCTTCGGCCGCTACGTGCTGAACGACACGCCCACCTGGGTGGAGCGCGCGGCAACCCTCGCCATCCTCTGCATCGCGCTGCCCGTCGCGGCGGTGGGGGTGCGGGAACGCTTCCACCTCTCCGTCCTCGGCTTCCGCGAAAGCCTGCCCATGGCGGCGCAGCGCTGGATCGCGGTGGGCTGCGACACCCTCGTCGGGCTCTTCGGCTTCGCGATGATGTGGTACTCGCAGGAACTGGTGGAGATGGTCTGGAACTTCCGCATCCCGCTGATCGGCATCAGCCAGGGCTGGACCTACGTGCCGCTGATGGTCTGCGGCGGCCTCATCACCCTTTTCGCGGTCGAGCAGGTGCTGCTCGACATCCTCCGCAAGGAAGGCCCCGAACAGCGCGGCATCAAGGCCGCCTTCCTGGAGTAGCGGCAGTGGAGTCCGGCCTGTTCCTCATCCTCTCGGTCTTCGTCCTCGGCGTCGTGGCCGGCGTGCCGGTGGCCTTCACGCTGGGCATCGGCGCGCTGGCGGGCTTCCTGTGGGAAGGCATCAACCCCGCCGTCGCCTTCCAGCAGATGACGGCGGGGATGAGCATCTTCTCGCTGCTGGCCATCCCCTTCTTCATCTTCGCGGGCGAGCTGATGCTGCATGGCGGCATCGCGCGGCGGCTGGTGGCGCTGGCCTCGGCCGCCGTGGGGTGGATGCGGGGCGGGCTCGGCATGGTGGATGTCTCCACCTCGATGCTGTTCGGCGGCATCTCCGGCTCGGCGGTGGCGGACACCTCGGCCACCGGCGTCATCCTGATCCCGGCGATGAAGGCGAAGGGCTACGGGGTGGACTACGCGGTCAGCCTGACCGTCACCTCCTCCATCGCGGGCATCCTGATCCCGCCCTCCCACAACATGATCCTGTATTCCCTGGCGGCGGGGGGCGGCATCTCGGTCAGCGCGCTGTTCATCGCGGGCATCGTGCCGGGGATCATGATGTGCCTGTTCCTCGCCGGGGCCGCCTATGTGATGGCGGTGCGGCGCGGCTACCCGGCGGATGGCTGGAAGGGGTTCCGCCATCTCGGCTGGGCCTTCGTGGACGCGCTGCCAGGCCTGTTCACCGCCTTCATCATCCTGGGCGGCGTGCTGTCCGGCATCTTCACCGTGACCGAGAGCGCGGCCTTCGGCACGATCTGGGCGCTGCTGGTCACCATCCTGGTCTACCGCGCGCTGAGCTGGGAGGGCTTCAGGGTCGCGGTCGCGGCCAGCGTCCGCACCTCGGCGGTGGTGTTCCTGCTGGTCGGCACCGCGACGGCCTTCGCCTATCTGCTCGCGCTCTACCGCCTGCCGGAGCTGCTGACGGACGGGATGCTGGCCATCAGCTCCAACCCGATCGTCATCATGCTGCTGATCAACCTGTGCCTGCTGCTGCTGGGCTGCGTCATGGACATGGCGGCGCTGATCCTGATCACCACGCCGATCTTCCTGCCGGTGGTGGTGGCGATCGGGGTGGACCCGGTGCAGTTCGGCATGGTGATGATGATGAATCTCGGCCTCGGCCTCACCACCCCCCCGGTGGGGGCGGTGCTGTTCGTGGGCTGCGCCATCGGCAAGATCCCGATCGAGGCGGTGATGCGGACCATATGGCCCTTCTGGGGCGCCATCCTGGTCGCGCTGGCGCTGACCACCTACTGGCCCGCCGTCTCCCTCACCCTGCCACGCCTGCTGCTGGGCTACGGTGCCTGACCACGCAACGCCACGGGACCCGACATGCACGACAAGCCCATCCTCCTCACCGGCGCCTCGGGCGCGCTCGGCCGCATGCTGGCGGCGGAGCTCTCGGCCGCCGGCTTCACGCTGCGGCTGACCGACATCGCCCCCTTCCCCGACCCGCTGCCCCCGCGCGCGACCTTCACCCGCGCCGACCTGAACGAGGCGCTGGCCATCGTCCGCCAGGCCGAAGGCTGCCCGGCCATCGTGCATTTCGGCGGCTGCGCGACCGAACAGCCCTACGAGGCGATCCTGGAGCCGAACATCCGCGGGCTCTACCACGTCTACGAGGCCGCCCGGCGGGAAGGCGCGCGGGTGGTCTTCGCCTCCTCCAACCACACCATCGGCTTCCATGAGCGGCCGGGGGAGGACGGGGCGAAGCTCGACTTCGACTGCGCCTTCCGCCCGGACGGCTATTACGGCCTGTCGAAGGTCTACGGGGAACTGATGGGCCGGCTCTACTGGGACAAGCACGGGGTGGAGAACGTCAACATCCGCATCGGCTCCTGCCTGCCGGAGCCGAACAACGCGCGCGGGCTGTCCACCTGGTTGTCCTATCCCGACCTGGCGCGCTGCGTGGAGCGGAGCATCCTGGCCCCGCGCACCGGCCACTGCGTCATCTGGGGCGCCTCCGCCAACCCGGCCAGCTTCTGGGGGAAGGACCACCGCGACCGCATCGGCTGGCAGCCGCAGGACAGCGCGGAAGCCTTCCGCGACCGGATCGCGGGCGTGGTGTCCGGCAACCCGGTCGAGGAACGCTACCAGGGCGGCTTCTACTGCCCGATCGAGTATTCCCGGAAAGGGGGCTTCAGCCCGCGCGATCCCTTCGCGCTGGATTGACGCCGGCGGGACATCGCGCGCCGCCTGGGCGCGGCGCCCGGGCCGTGGTCCCATCGCGCCATGCTGACGCTCTCCTCCGCCGGCTGGCAGGCCGTGCTGCTGCCCGACCGCGGCGCGGCCTTCGCGCGACTCGCCCATGGGGGGCGCGACCTGCTGGTGCCGGTGCCGCCGGGGGGCGACCCGAATGCCGGCTTCCACGGCGCCTTCCTGATGGCGCCCTGGACCAACCGGCTGGATAGCGGGCGCATCGTCGCGGGCGGACGGGAATGGCGCATGCCGGTCAACCGGCCGCTGGAAGGCAATGCGCTGCACGGGCTGGTCCGCACGCTGCCCTGGCGGGTGGAGGAGCGCGCGCCGGATGCCGCGACGCTCGCCTGCGACCTCGACCACCCGCCCTTCCGCTGCGCGGCGCGGATGCGCGTCGCGCTGTCGCCCGCGGGGATGTTGCTCTCCGTCCGGCTGTCCAATGCGGGCGGGGCGGCGACGCCGCTCGGCCTCGGATGGCATCCCTTCTTCGTGCGGCCGCGCGGCACGCGGCTGCGCTTCGCGGCGCGCACCGTCTTCGGCCGCGACGCGCGCGGCCTGCCGGTCGCGCCGCGCCCGACCGCAGGGATCGAAGGGGACGACGCCGTGCTGGACCCGCTGCACGACGCCCATTTCGCCGGCTGGGACGGCTGCGCGGAGATCGCCTTCCCCGACGGCGCGGCGCTGCGGCTCGACGCGGATGGCGCGTGGCGCGGCAACCTGCAGGTCTTCGCGCCGCGCGCCGCCGGCATCCTCTGCGTCGAGCCGGTGAGCCACGCGCCCGATGCCGCGAACCGCGCGGCTGCGGCGGCGCATGGCGCGATGCATTCCGTCGCGCCGCGCGAATCGCTTGTCGGCTCACTGATGATTCATTGGCGCCGACCACCACGATGATGGGAACAATCGCCGCGACGTGACGTTCGCCCCTGCAACCGCACGCATCCTGCGTTGCGTGCGGGAGCGGCGGAGAGGCGGTGATGGCGAGCAGCGCTGGTCGCACCCGGCACCTCCACCACACGCCGCGCCAACAGCGGCGCGATGCGCGGCGAAGTTCGCGCCGCGCCGCACGGGCCGCACCATCGCCGCGGCATGGCGATGCGGACTGACGAACCAGGGCCAGGACCCTTCAAGGAGGATGAGCGCATGAGCGACGAGACCCAGCAGCCCCCGACCGGCGGGCAGGAGAACGGCACGGAGGCCGCGCCGGCGCCGCAGGCCGAGGAAACCCCGAAGCGCCGCCGCGCCGCGACGACGCGCAAGGCGCCCGGCACCGCGCGCAAGGCCGCGTCTTCCGGCACCGCACGCAAGTCGGCCTCATCCGGCAGCACGCGCAAGACCGCCTCCTCCGGCACCGCGCGCAAGTCGGCCTCGTCCGGCAGCACGCGCAAGTCGGCCTCCTCCGGCACCGCGCGCAAGACCGCCTCCTCGGGCACGGCGCGCAAGACCGCCTCCTCGGGCACGGCACGCAAGTCGGCCTCCTCCGGCAGCGCGCGCGGCGCGGCCGGGCGCACCGCGGCCGCCGCGAAGGGCGGGCGGGCGAGCGGCACCGCCTCGCGCGCCAAGTCCGCCTCGGGCACGGCGCGCAAGGCGACGGCCACGCGCGGCAAGTCCGCCGCCGGCACCGAGCGCAAGGCGACCAGCCGCAGCACCGCGGCATCGAAGGGCGGACGGGCGGGCGCCGCATCCTCCCGCGCGAAGGCCGGCACGACGCGCAGCAAGGCCGCAGCCCCCGCCCGCAAGGCGGCCGGCAGCGCAAGCCGCGGCAAGGCCGCGTCGGCCGGCAAGATGACGCGTTCCCAGGCGGCATCGAAGGCGGGCAGCACGCGGACGCCGAAGAAGGCCGCCGCGGCGCGCGCCAACGGCGCCAAGGGCGGCGCGGCGCGGGCGGCGAAGTCCTCCGGCTCCGGCCGGTCGGCTGCCAAGCCCGCCACGGCGCGGCGCAGCAGCGCGGCGGCGAAGGGCGGGCGCGCCTCGGCCGGCAGCGGCCGCAGCACGACCAGCCGCAGCCGCGTGCACTGAGGCGGCACCGCGCCGCCCCTCCCCCTCCCCCCCCCACACGGCGGGGGAGGGCGTGGGCTGCGCGGGCGCCCCCTCCACAAGCCGCCCCGGCCGCGCGACATTGGGCGGATGCGAACCGCCCTTGTCCTCGGTGCCGGCATCATGGGCCTCTCGGCCGCCTGGGCGCTGTCGCGCGCGGGCGTCTCGGTGCGGGTGCTGGACGGGGACGAGGTGCCGAACCCGCGCGGCGCCTCGGTGGACGACCACCGGCTGATCCGCCACGCCTATGGCGCGCAGGCCGGCTACATGCGGATGATCGACCCCGCCTTCGCCGCCTGGGACCTGCTGTTCGCCGAAGGCGGCGAACGCCCCTATGTCCCGACCGGCGTGCTGGCGCTGGCCGGGGCGCCGGACGGCTGGATCGCCGACAGCCGCGCCGCGCTGCGCGGCGACGGCCATGCGGTGGAGGATCTCGGCGCCGCGCAGGTCGCGGCGCGTTTCCCCTTCCTGTCGCCGGACGGCATCGCCGATGCCTTCGCGCTGCGCCCCGGCGGCGTGCTGCTGGCGCGGCGCATCGTCGCGCTGCTCGCGCGCGTGCTGGCGGCGCGCGGCGTCGCCATCACGCGTGGCCGCGCCGCCGCGGTCGATCCCGCGCGCGCGGCGGTCACGCTGGAGGACGGGTCGCGCCAGGGCGCGGACCTGCTGGTGCTGGCCGCCGGTCCCTGGGGGCCGCGCCTGCTGCCCGCGCTTGGCGCCCGCGTGCGGCCGACGCGGCAGGTCGTCGTGCGGCTCGCCCCGCCCGCGGCGCATGAAGCGGCGTGGCGGGCGGCGCCGATGCTGCTCGACCTATCCGAGGAAGGCGGCTTCTACGCGGTGCCGCCTGTCGCGGGCACGCCGCTGAAGATCGGCGACCACCGCTTCGCCGCCACCGCCGATCCCGACGGCCCGCGCGACGCGACGGCGGAGGAGGCGGAGGCGATCCTCTCCCTCGCGCGGGGGCGCATCCGCGACCTCGACCGCTACAGCATCCTGTCGGCCGCGGCCTGCTGGTACGACGTGGAACCGGCGGAGCGTTTCGTGGTGGAGCAGGCCGGGCCTCGCTGTTTCGTGATGGGCGGGTTTTCCGGCCATGGCTTCAAGTTCGGCGCGCTGCTCGGCCTCGCCCTGGCGCGCGCGGCGGGCGACCCCATCCTGGCGGAGGGGCTGCCGGGCTGGGCCGCGGGCGAGGCGCCGCCGCCGCCCGGCCTCCTCTCCGACCTCACGCTGGACCGGACGACATGACGACGCATTCCGCCGCCGACGACCTGATCCTCGGCCTGACCCGCGTGGTGGACCTGCCCGGCCTGACCGGCGGCGCGCTGCCGGCCGCCGACATCGAGGCGCTGATCCGCGAGGCCGAACGCTTCTGCGCGGAGGTGATCGCCCCGGGCTGGCAGGAAGCCGACCGTCACGGCGCGCGCCTTGCCGACGGCACCGTCGCAACCCCGCCGCACTACCGCGACGTGATGCGCGGCTGGATCGACAGCGGCTGGCAGGGCGTGGCCGCGCCCGAGGCGCATGGCGGGCAGGGCCTGCCGCATGCCGTCTGGTTCGCGGTGACGGAACTGGCCTCCGCCGCCGACATGGCCTTCTTCCTGGCGCCCGTGCTGACGGCGGGCGCGATCGACTGCCTGGTGCAGTTCGGCTCGCCCGACCAGAAGGCGCGCTGGCTGCCGAAGCTGGTCAGCGGCGAATGGCCGGGCACGATGAACCTGACCGAGCCGCAGGCGGGCAGCGACCTGGCCGCCATCCGAACCCGCGCCGAGCCGCTGGGCGAGGGGCGCTATGCCATCCACGGCCAGAAGATCTACATCACCTGGGGCGAGCACGACACGACGGAGAACATCCTGCACCTGATCCTTGCCCGCCTGCCCGGCGCGCCGGCGGGATCGCGCGGGATCAGCCTGTTCGCCGCGCCGAAGGTCCTGCCGGACGGCCGGCGGAACGCGCTGCGTTGCGGCGGCGTCGAACGCAAGCTCGGAATCCACGCCTCCCCCACCTGCACGATGCTGTTCGAGGGCGCGGAGGCGGAACTGGTGGGAGAGCCGGGGCGCGGGCTCAACGCCATGTTCGCCATGATGAACGCGGCGCGGCTTGCGGTGGGCGTGCAGGGCGTGGGCCAGGGCGCGCGGGCGTTGCAACTGGCGGAAGCCTATGCGGCGGGGCGCGTGCAGTCCGGCCGGCCGATCGCCGAACACGCGGATGTCGCGCGGATGCTGGCGGAGATGCGCGCCACCACGCTCGCCTGCCGCCTGCTGGCGCTGGAAGCCGCCGCCGCGCTGGACCGCCACCACCTGACCGGGGATGCGGCGGCTGCCACCCGGCTCGCCCTGCTGATCCCGATCGTCAAGGCCTGGTGCACCGACCGCGGGGTCGAGACCGCGAGCACCGGCATCCAGGTGCATGGCGGCATGGGCTTCGTGGAGGACAGCGGCGCCGCGCAGGTGCTGCGCGACGCCCGCATCGCCCCGATCTACGAAGGCACCAACGGCATCCAGGCGATCGACCTGCTGACCCGCAAGCTGGCGAAGGACGAGGGCGCGGCGATGCGCGCCCTGCTGGCGGAGGTCGCGGCGACGCCGGGCATGGCCGAGGACGCGGCGCGGCTCGGCGCCGCGACGGAAGCGATGCTGGCGCTGCAGGCGCGCGACCCGGAAGCCGCGCAGTCCTACGCCGCGGCCTATCTCGATGCCTGCGGATGGACGCTCGGCGCCTGGATGCTCGCACGCGCGGCGGCGGCGGCGCCGGACCGCGCGGGGCTGCGCGACACCTTCCGCGCGCGCCTGCTGCCGCGCGCGGCCGCGCGCTGCGCCGAGATCGCGGGCGGCGCGGCGGCGCTGCCGGCCCAGATGCCGTCCGCGGCGTAATCCGCCCGCCATGCCCCTTGCGCCCGGCGCGGTCGCACGCATCTGCCTGCGGCAGCCATGAACGTCTCCCTCCCCTCCCCCGCCGTGCATCGCCCGCGGCCGCAGATCGCCATCGTGGGTGCGGGGCCGGGCGGCCTCGCCGCCGCCATGATGCTCGCCGCCTCCGGCGCGCGCGTGACGGTGTACGAGAAGGACCAGGTCGTCGGCGGCCGCACGCGGACGCTGACGACGCCGGACGGCTATTCCTTCGACCTCGGCCCCACCTTCTTCCTCTATCCACGCATCCTGCAGGAGATCTTCCGCCGCTGCGGGGCGGAGCTGGAGCGGGAGGTGGAGCTGCGCCGGCTCGAGCCGCAATACCGCCTGGTGTTCGAGGAGCCGGGCGGGTCCACGCAGATCGACGCCTCGGCCGATCTCGGCCGGATGGAGGCCGAGATCGCGAAGCTGAACGCCGCCGATGCGCGCGGCCTGCGCCCCTTCATGGCGGAGAACCGCGCCAAGCTCGACATCTTCCGCCCCGTGCTGGAACGTGCCTTCGAGACGCCGCAGGACATGGCGCGCTGGGACATGATCCGCGCCATCCCGCTGCTGCGCCCCTGGTCCACCGTGGACCGCGATCTGGCGCGCCACTTCAGCGACCCGCGGGTGCGGCTCGCCTTCTCCTTCCAGACGAAATACCTGGGGATGAGCCCGTTCCGCTGCCCCTCGCTGTTCACCATCCTCAGCTACCTCGAATACGACCACGGCATCTTCCACCCGATCGGCGGCTGCGGCGCGGTGTCGGAGGCGATGGCGCGCGTCGCGCGGCGGCTCGGCGCCGAGATCCGGCTGGGCACGCCGGTGGACCGCATCGCCTTCGAAGGCAGGCGCGCCCGCGGCGTGGAGACGGGCGGCGCGCGGCACGACGCCGACGCCGTGGTGGTGAACGCGGATTTCGCCGGCGCCGTGCCGAAGCTGATCCCGCCGGAGCTGCGGCGGGACTGGTCGGACGCGAAGATCGGCAAGGCGCGCTACTCCTGCTCGACCTTCATGCTCTATCTCGGGCTCGACCGCGAATACCCCGGCCTCGCCCACCACAACGTCATCCTGTCCGAGCAGTACCGCCAAAACATCGCGGAGATCGAGGGCGGCACCATCCCCGAGATCCCGTCGCTCTACGTGCAGCATGCCGGCGCGACGGACCCGACCATGGCGCCGAAGGGGCACACCGCGCTCTACATGCTCGTGCCCGTGCCGAACCTCATCAAGCGGCCCGACTGGTCGGCCCAGGTCGCGCGCTACCGCGAGGTGGCGCTGGACCGGCTCAGGGTGCTCGGCATGGGCGATGTGCGCCCGCATATCCGCCACGAGCGCATCGTCGCGCCGCAGGACTGGCGCGACGAGTTCGGGGTCGGCTTCGGCGCGACCTTCAACCTGTCGCACGAACTGCCGCAGATGCTCTATTTCCGCCCGGGCAACCGCTTCCGCGACGTGCAGGGCGTGTATCTGGTGGGCGGCGGCACCCATCCCGGCAGCGGCCTGCCGGTCATCTACGAAGGCGCGCGCATCACCACCGGGCTGATGGCGAAGGACCTGGGGCTGAGCGGCGAGTCGAGCCGGCTCAGCGCCGAGGGCGACTTCGCCGCCGCGCCCGCCGGGGCCTGACGGGGCCCGTCCACGCGGGCGGGGCGGCCCTCACGGCGCCACCACCGCCGCGTCGCGCAGCGCGAGCCGCCCGCCCATGCCGGCCGCATCGCCCGCGCCGGGGCAAAGGTCCAGCACGCCCCGCAGCGTCGCGACGGCGAAGGTCCCCGGCGGGCAGGGGGCCTGCACGGCCAGCACGCCGACCGGCCAGTCATGGTCGCCCCCGCAGGCCGGGCAGGGCGCGATCACGTCCTCGCCCAGCGCCAGCCAGCCCGCCGCGCCGCTCGGCACGCTGCCGACCAGGCCCGAGCAGGTGATCCGGCGCCCGGCCAGCGACCGCGCAAGCCAGGACGGCCCGCGCCCCGCCGCGTCGTACAGCGCGCGCAGCGGCGTGACGGAGGCCGGGGCCCGCACCGGCCGCCGGAAGGCAAGCACGACCCCGGCGGCGGGACAGGCGACATGACGGCCGGCGAGCTGCGCACCCATGGCATCTCCTTCCATCACGGGGCGGCCGGGATGACCGCCCGCCCTCACGCGACAGGCCGGGCCTTGGCGGCCGCGCGCTGCGGCGGCGCGGGCGCCCGGCGCCGCCCTGCCCGCGCGCCGGCCGGCGGCGCGACCGCGGGGCCGGGGTCGCGGCGGTAGCGGATCAGCAGCTCCACCCGGTCCGGCCGTTCGGCCAGCGCCTGGCGGATCATCGCGAGCAGCGTCTCGGGCGAGACGTCGAGGTCGACCGTCTGCCCCGTCTCCTCGTCGACCAGGTGGGAATGCGGGTCGCAGACCGTGTCGAAGACCGGCTCGGCCGCGGTGCTTGGCAGGCGGCGGAGCAGCCCGCGCCCGACCAGCGTGTCCAGCTGCCGCGCAAGGTCGGGGGGCGGGAGGTCGAGCCCGGCGCGCGCCGCCAGCCTGGCCACCTCCGCAAGGCCGAGATGCGTCTCCGGCGCGGCGCGCAGCAGCGCGAGCAGGCGCGCGAGCATCCCCTGCCCGGGCAGGCCGGCGCGGCGCAGGTCGTCGCGGCACACGGTGTCCACGGGGCGACCCATGGCACCTCCTCCCCGTTCGTGTTGGCGTCACGTTGGACGCAGGGCACGCGGCGCGTGCCCTGCATCGTCGGCCGGCGCGGCGCGCCGGCATGGCCGTCCGGCGCCGGCGCGGCGCATCGCCGCGCCGGGCGCGCGTCAGGCGAGGTCGAAGCGGTCTGCCTCCATTACCTTGGTCCAGGCCGCCACGAAGTCGCGGACGAACTTCTCCTGCGAGTCGCCCTGGGCGTAGACCTCGGCCAGCGCGCGCAGCTGGGAATTGGAGCCGAAGACGAGGTCCACCCGCGTCCCGGTCCACTTCACCGCACCCGTCGCGCGGTCCCGCCCCTCGAACAGCTCCGCCGCCTCGGAGACCGGCTTCCAGCTCGTGCCCATGTCGAGGAGGTTGACGAAGAAGTCGTTGGTCAGCGTGCCCGGCCGGTGGGTGAAGACGCCGTGGCGCGAGCCCCCGGCATTGGCGCCGAGCACGCGCAGCCCGCCGACCAGCACCGTCATCTCCGGCGCCGTCAGCGTCAGCAGCTGCGCGCGGTCCACCAGCAGCTCCTCGGCCGAGACCGAGTAGCGGGTCTTGAGGTAGTTGCGGAAGCCGTCCGCCGTCGGCTCCAGCACCGCGAAGGATTCGACATCCGTCTGCTCGGCGGTCGCGTCGGTGCGGCCCGGCGTGAAGGGCACCGTCACGCCGATGCCGGCCTTGCGCGCCGCTTCCTCCACCCCCGCGCAGCCGCCGAGCACGATGAGGTCGGCGAGCGAGACCTGCTTGCCGCCGGAGGCCGCGGCGTTGAACTCCGCCCCGATCGCTTCCAGCGCCGCGAGCACGGTGGCGAGCTGGGCGGGCTGGTTGACCTCCCAGTCCTTCTGGGGGGCGAGGCGGATGCGCGCGCCATTCGCCCCGCCGCGCCGGTCGGAGCCGCGATAGGTCGCGGCCGAGGCCCAGGCGGTGGAGACGAGCTGCGCGACGCTGAGGCCGGAGGCGAGGATGCGCGCCTTCAGCGCCAGGATGTCGCCGGCATCCACCAGCGCATGGGTCACCGGCGGGACCGGGTCCTGCCAGATCAGGTCCTCGGCCGGGACCATGGAGCCGAGATAGCGCGCCTTCGGCCCCATGTCGCGATGCGTCAGCTTGAACCAGGCGCGGGCGAAGGCATCGGCGAACTGGTCCGGGTTCTCGTGGAAGCGCTTCGAGATCGGGCCGTAGATGGGGTCCAGCTTCATCGCCATGTCAGCCGTCGTCATGATCGGCGCGTGGCGCTTCGCCGGGTCGTGCGCGTCGGGCACCAGGGTCGCCGCGGCGGGGTCGGTCGGGATCCACTGCCAGGCGCCGGCCGGGCTCTTCGTCAGCTGCCAGTCGAAGCCGAACAGCATGTCGAAGTAGCCGTTGTCCCACTGCGTCGGGTTCGGCGTCCAGGCGCCCTCGATCCCGCTGGTGATGGTGTGGGCGCCCTTGCCGGTGCCGAAGCTGTTCTTCCAGCCGAGGCCCTGTTCCTCGATCGCGGCGCCTTCGGGCTCGCGCCCGACATGGGTGGCGGGGCCGGCGCCGTGGCACTTGCCGAAGGTGTGGCCGCCGGCGACGAGGGCGACCGTCTCCTCGTCGTTCATCGCCATGCGGGCGAAGGTTTCGCGGATGTCGCGGCCGGAGGCGAGCGGGTCCGGCTGGCCGTTCGGGCCTTCCGGGTTCACGTAGATCAGGCCCATCTGCACGGCGGCGAGCGGGTTTTCGAGCTCACGGTCGCCGCTGTAGCGCCGGTCGCCCAGCCAGGTCTCCTCGGAGCCCCAGTAGATGTCCTCCTCCGGCTCCCAGATGTCCGCGCGGCCGCCGCCGAAGCCGAAGGGCTTCAGGCCCATCGATTCGATCGCGCAGTTGCCCGCGAAGATGAACAGGTCCGCCCAGGAGATGCGGTTGCCGTATTTCTGCTTGATCGGCCAAAGCAGGCGGCGCGCCTTGTCGAGGTTGCCGTTGTCCGGCCAGCTGTTCTCGGGCGCGAAGCGCTGCGCGCCGTTGGCGCCGCCGCCGCGCCCGTCGCCGGTGCGGTAGGTGCCGGCGGCGTGCCAGGCCATGCGGATGAAGAAGGGCCCGTAATGCCCGTAATCCGCAGGCCACCAGTCTTGCGACACGCGCATCAGCGCGAAGATGTCCTGCTTCAGCGCCTCGAGGTCGAGCTTGCGGAACTCCTCCGCATAGTCGAAGGCCTCGCCCATCGGGTTCGACAGCAGGGAATGCTGGTGGAGGATCCGCAGGTTCAGCTGGTTCGGCCACCAGTCGCGGTTGGACCTGCCGCCGGATGTCGCGTGCTTCGGCGCGCCATGCATCACCGGGCACTTGCCGGTGGTCGAGGCAACATTACCGTCCATCTTTCCCTCCGTTCGTAGCGTCAGCGACTGGCCTGGGCATCGGCACCGGGGACGACCACCGCGACGGGCGCAGGGCGCAGCCCATGCCCGACCCCCCGGTTGAATCCCCTTGCAGGATGCTAGCCGGTTCCCGAGGATAGATGGAAGCACTCCATCGCAACAAGCATGATAGACGCTGGCTATGACAAGGCAGGCCGCCACCCGATGAACCTCCGCGACCTCCGCTACCTCCTCGCCGTGGCGGGGCACGGGCATTTCGGCCGTGCGGCCGAAGCCTGCGGCGTCAGCCAGCCGACGCTGTCCATTCAGATCCGCAGGCTGGAGGAGGGGCTCGGCGTCGCGCTGTTCGAGCGGACGGCCCGCGCGGTCGTGCCGACCGAGGCCTGCGCGCGGCTGATCGGCCATGTCCGCGCGGCGGTGGCGGAGGCGGATGCGATCCTCGCCGTCGCGCGCGACCTGCGCGACCCGCTGGCCGGGCGCTTCCGGCTGGGCGTCATCCCGACGCTCGCGCCCTATCTGCTGCCGCTGGTCTTCGCCCCCCTGCGCGAGGCGCTGCCCGCGCTGGAGCTGGAGCCGTGGGAGGACCAGACCGCGGCGCTGCTGGAGCGGCTGCGCGCGCATGAGCTGGACGCCGCGCTGCTGGCGACCGAGGCGGAGGGGCAGGACCTGGCGAGCCAGGCGCTGTTCGCCGAGCCGTTCCTGGCCGCGCTGCCGCCCGACCACCCGCTGGCCGCGCGCGACGCGGTGGCGGAGGAGGACCTGGGGGCCGACATCCTGGTGCTGGCCGACGGGCATTGCCTGCGCGACCAGGCGCTGGCCGCCTGCGGGCGAAGCGGCGCGCTGGGCGGCGCGCTGCGGGCGGCGAGCCTCTCGACCCTGCTCAACATGGTGGCGGCCGGCTACGGCACGACGCTGATCCCCGGGCTTGCCGCCGGCACGGCGCAGGATGCGGGCATCGTGCTGCGGCCGCTGGCGGCACGGGCGGGGCGGGTGGTGCGGATCGCCTGGCGCGCGGGCTTCCCGCGCCGCGCCGCGGTGGAGGCGGTGGGCCGCGTCATCGCCGCGCGGCTGCGCCCCTATGCGGAGGGGGCGGCGGCCGGGACGATCTAGCGCCTGATCCGCGGAGGCGGAATCGCCGGAGCGGTGAATCAGCCGCTCAAACGGGGGGCTGAAGCGTGATCCGCGCTTCCATGAGCGCGGATCACGCTTCAGCCGCGCCCAGCGCCCCGGTGTCGGCGCTTCCGAACAACGTGTGCGGGCGCGGGCGGAACGGTGCCGCCCCTGCATCGCTTGGCGGGTTTCCCGCCCGACGGGCGCATCAGGGGAGACCGCAAGATGTCATCGCATCCGGACCGCGGCAGCGGCGCCAACACCAGCACCCCGGCCGGGCCGGGCAACCAGCCCGATCCCGGCCCGGCACCGGTGGGCCCGGCCGTGCACCCGCCCCCGCAGACCCCCGCCGAGACGCCGCAGGACCCCGGCCCCGCGCCGGTCGGCCCCGCCATCCACCCGGAGCGGACGGGAGGCTAGCCCCCCGGCGGGAACAGCGTGGCGGGGTCGGCCTGCGGCGCCCAGGCCGGCCGGTTGTCCTTGTCCACCAGCACCGCGCGCACGCCCTCGGCGAAGTCCGGATGGCGGGTCACGGTGCGGGTCAGGGCGAGTTCCATCGCCAGGCAGCCCGCCAGGTCGCGCCCTGCGCCGCGGCGCAGCAGTTCCAGCGTGACCGCCAGGCTGGTCGGCGACATGCGGGCGAGGATGGCGAGCTGCTCCCGCGCCCAGTCCGTCCCCTCCGCCTCCAGCGCGGCGCGGATGGCGGGCAGCGTGGCGTGGGCGAAGCAGCGGTCGATCGCCGGGCGCAAGGCGGCGACGGCGCCGGGCGGCACCGGCCGGGCGAAGCGGTCCACCGCCGCGGCGTCGCCCGCCATCAGCGCGGCGCGCAGCGCGGGCAGGTCCGCGCGCGGGACGAAATGGGTGGCGAGGCCCGCCTCCACCGCCTCCGCCCCCTTCAGCCGCGCGCCGGTCAGCGCCAGCCAGTTGCCGAGCCCCCCGGCCAGCCGCGGCAGCACGAAGCTGGTGCCGACATCTGGGAACAGCGCAATCGCCGTCTCCGGCATGGCCAGCAGCGCTTGTTCCGTCACCACGCGGTGGCTGCCATGGACGGACACGCCGATGCCGCCGCCCATGCAGACGCCGTCGATGAGGCTGATCCAGGGCCGGCCGAAGCCCGCGATGGCGGCGTTCACCGCGTATTCGCCGGCGAAGAAGGCCTCCACCCCCGCGGCATCGCCGGCCAGCGCCAGGTCGCGGATGCGGCGCACGTCGCCGCCCGCGCAGAAGGCGCGCCCGCCCGCCCCTTCCAGCACCACCAGCCGCACCGCCGGGTCGGCCCGGAAGTCCCGGATCGCGGCGTCGAGGGCCGCGATCATGCCGGTGTCGAGCGCGTTCAGCGCGCGCGGCCGGTTCATCAGCAGCGTCCCGGCCGCGCCTTCCCGGCGGGCGATGAGGGTGGGTTCGGCGGTGTCGGACATGCGGCGGCCCCGGGATTGCTGCCCCGGGGCTAACAAGTCACCGGCGGGAGAGCAACCCGACCGCGATGGCGGTCACCGCCGCGCCGATCAGCCCCTTCTTGGCCGTCTGGCTCTTGAGCAGCGGCGCCAGTACCACGGCGCGCGCCGCGCCGTCGCCAAGCTGGCGCAGCGCGTCCTGCCGCACGCGCTTCGCCTCGATCGCGATCGGGTCGTGCCCGGCGCGGCGCGCCAGCCAGCCGAACAGCGCCAGCAGCACCAGGTCGGCGAAGCCGACGATCAGCGCCGCCCAGACCGGCCCCTGCCCCGGCGCCAGGGCCGCGAAGGCCGCCACATGCAGCATCAGCAGCAGCAGCAGGCCGAACACCGCGGCCACCGCCGCGAAGGCCGCCTGGATGCCATGCGCCCGCGCCAGGCGGCGAAGGTGCAGGGCCTCCGCCTCCCACGCCGCGCGGGCCAGTTGGAGCAGGCGCATCGCCCCGGCTCAGCGGTGGTGGCGGTCCGGGTAGACATAGGTCGTCCCGCCCATCAGCCGGCCGAGGATGTAGCCGCCGATCGCCGCCGCCGCGATGGTCAGCAGCGGGCGTTCCCGCACCGTGTCGGCGACCGCATAGGCGTTGTCCTCGATGGTCTGGCGGGCGCGGCGGGAATAGTCCTCCACCGTGTCCGCGGCGGTGCCGAGGGCGGGCGTCACCCGGTCCTCCATCAGGCGTTCCACCTGCGCGCGCAGGCGGGCCAGCTCGGCGCGCGCATCCTCGGCGAGCCGCTGGCCGGACGCGGCGGCGTCGCGCCCGAGGCGGGCCGCGTCGTCGCGCAGGTCGCGCATGTCGTTGGCGTGCTGAGACATCGGGGGCCCCCTCGATCCGTTGCGGTGTTGCGCGACGAACGCCCGCGGACCGGTTCGGGTTGCAGCGCGCGCCGCCGTTGACAGTCCCGCGACCGGCGCGGAGCCTGGGGCGCGATGGACAGCCCGTTGCTGCGCTTCGAGCGCGTGTCGAAGACCTATCCCGTCGCGGCGCGCGGCGCCCTGCCCGCCGGCGCGGCGCTCGCCGCGCTCGACCTCGACGTAGCGCGGGGCGAGCTGCTGACGCTGCTCGGCCCGTCGGGGTCGGGCAAGACGACGACGCTGATGCTGCTGGCCGGGTTCGAGGTGCCGGATTCCGGCCGCATCCTGCTGGAAGGCCGCGACATCGCGCGGCTGCCGGCGCACCGGCGCGGCATCGGCGTGGTGTTCCAGTCCTATGCGCTGTTCCCGCACATGACGGTGGCGGAGAACGTGGCCTTCCCGCTCGAGGCGCGGGGCGTGCCGAGGGCCGAGCGCGCCGCGCGCGTGGCCCGCGCGCTGGAGATGGTGCGCCTGCCGGGGATGGCGGGGCGCCGGCCCGCGCAGCTCTCGGGCGGGCAGCAGCAGCGCGTGGCGCTGGCCCGCGCGATGGTGTTCGAGCCGCCGGTGGTCCTGCTCGACGAGCCGCTCGGCGCGCTCGACAAGGCCCTGCGGGAGGAGATGCAGTTCGAGATCCGGGCGCTGCACCAGCGGCTCGGCCTCACCATGCTCTACGTCACGCATGACCAGGCGGAGGCGCTGACCCTGTCCGACCGCATCGCGGTGCTGGCCGGCGGGCGGCTGCGGCAGCTCAGCCCGCCGCAGGCGCTCTACGACGACCCGGTGGATGCCTTCGTCGCCGGCTTCGTGGGCGAGAACAACCGCCTGCCGGGGGTGGTGGCGTCGCGCGACGGCGCGCTGTGCCGCGTGACGCTCGAGGGCGGGCAGGAGGTCGCGGCGCGCGCGGCCGATGCGGCGCCGGGCGCGCGCTGCGCGGTGATGGTGCGGCCGGAACGCGTGGCGCTGGCCGAAGCGGGGTTGCCGGCGCGGGTAGTGGACGTGCTGTTCCAGGGCGACCACCTGCGGCTGCGCCTCGCGCTCGACGGGGGGGCGGAGCTGGTGGCGAAGCGCCCGGCGGGGGAAGCGGTGCCGGCAATGGGGGAGGCGGTGCGGGTCGCCTGGCCGCCCGACCAGGCGCGCGCCTTCGCCGACGGGGCGTAGCGGCCCATCCCTTGCGCATGGGCTGCCCCCCAGTGCTAGCCTCGGCGCCTTCACCGGAGGGAACGGGAATGCGCGACGGGATGCTCGGCCTGGCCAGGCGCGCGGTGCTGGCGCTGGCGGGGATGGTGGCGATCGGCGCGGGCGGCGCGGCGGCGCAGACCCGCGACCTGACGGTGGTGTCCTGGGGCGGCGCCTACCAGGATGCGCAGCGCGAGGTCTATTTCCGTCCCTGGATGCAGGCGCGCAACGCGCGGATGCTGGAGGAGACCTGGGATGGCGGCGTCGGCGTGCTGCGCGCGCGCATCCAGTCCGGCGCCAACACCTGGGACGTGGTGCAGGTGGAGAGCGAGGAGCTGCTGATCGGCTGCGAGGAGGGGCTGTTCGAACGGCTGGACTTCGCCGCCATCGGCGGGCGCGACAACTACATCCCCCAGGCCGTCCACGAATGCGGCGTCGGCGCCATCTACTACTCCTTCGTGCTGGCCTGGGACCGCGCGCGGCTGCAGACGGCCCCCCGCGGCTGGGCCGACTTCTTCGACACCGCCCGCATCCCCGGCCGGCGCGCGCTGCGCCGCGGGCCGAAGACCACGCTCGAGATCGCGCTGCTGGCGGACGGCGTGCCGCCGGGCGAGGTCTACCGCCTGCTGGCGACCGAGGCCGGGGCGGACCGCGCCTTCCGCAAGCTCGACAGCATCCGCCGCGACCTCGCCTGGTGGGAACGCGGGTCGCAGCCGCCGCAGTGGCTCGCCTCGGGCGAGGTGGCGATGACCAACGCCTACAACGGGCGCATCGCGGCGGCGAACGCGACGGACGGGCGGGACTTCGGCATCGCCTGGGACGGCAACCTCTACACGCTCGACAGCTGGGTGGTGATGCGCGGCAGCCCGAACCGGCAGCGCGCGCTGGACTTCCTGAACTTCGTCGGCCAGGCGCAGCAGCAGGCCGGGCTGCCGCCGCGCATCCCCTATGGCGTCACCGCGCGCGGGGCGAATGCGCTGCTGCCGCAGGCCGTGCTGGCGCAACTGCCGACGGCGCCGCAGAACGCCGCCGCGGCGCTGCAGATCGACGACCGCTTCTGGCTCGACCACCTCGACCGGCTGAGCCAGCGGTTCAATTCCTGGGTGAGCCGCTGAGCGCGGCGGTCCCGGCAGGGGCGCCGCCGCGCCGCCCCGCATGACCACCCGCCGCGCCGCGCTGCTGCTCGTCGCGCCGCTGTTCCTCGCGCTGCTGGTCGGCTTCGTCGCGCCGATCGGCGGCTTCCTCTGGCGCGCCGTGGCGGATGCGGAGGTGGCCGCCGCCCTGCCGCGCACGCTCGCCGCGCTGCGGGGCTGGCAGGAGGCCGCGCCGCCCGAAGCCGCCTTCGCCGCGCTGGCCGAGGACCTGCGGGAAGCCCGCGCGCGGGACATGGAGACGGGCGCGGGCGGGCTGGCGCGGGCGGCCGCGCGGCTGAACGCCGAACTGCCGGGGATGCGGAGCCTGCTGACCCTCACCGCGCGCCGCGTCGCGGGGGAAGGGGAGGACCGCGCGCGCATCCTCGCGGCCGGCGAGGCCTGGTCCACCCCCGCGCCCTGGGCCGCGATCCGCCGCGCGGGCGGGCCGGTGACGGATCTCAACCTGCTGGCCGCGCTCGACCTGCGGCGCGATGCGGCGGGCGGCATCGCGCCGGTGCCGGAGGGGGAGAGGGTCTTCCGCGCGGTGCTGGCGCGCACGCTGTGGATCTCCGCCATGGCGACCGCCCTCTGCCTGCTGCTGGGCTATCCGCTGGCCTGGCTGATCGCCACCGCGCCGGCCCGCGCCGTGCCCTGGCTGCTGGGGGCGGTGCTGCTGCCCTTCTGGACCAGCCTGATCGTGCGCACCGCCGCCTGGATGGTGCTGCTGCAGAAGGAAGGGGTGGTGAACGCCGCGCTGCTGCGGCTGCACCTGGTGGACGCGCCCCTGCCGCTGCTGATGAACCGCTTCGCGGTGCTGGTGGCGATGGTCCACATCCTGCTGCCCTTCATGGTTCTGCCGATCCTGGCGAGCCTGCGCGAGATCGACCCCCGCCTGCCGCGCGCGGCGGCCTCGCTCGGCGCGGGGCGGGCGCGGGTGTTCCGCCGGGTGGTGCTGCCGCTGTCGCTGCCGGGGGTGGGGGCGGGCTGCCTGCTGGTCTTCGTGCAGGCGCTGGGCTTCTACGTCACGCCCGCGCTGCTGGGCGGGCCGGACGACCAGATGCTGGCCTATTTCGTCGGCTTCTACGCCAACCGCACGGTGAACTGGGGGCTGGCGGCGGCGCTGTCGGTGCTGCTGCTGGGGGCGGTGGCGGTGCTGGTCGGGCTGTATGGCCGGCTGGTCGGCTTCGACAGGGTGCGGACGGCATGAGGGCGGCGCTGTGGGCCTTCGGGCTGCTGGTCACCGCCTTCCTGCTGCTGCCGATCCTGGCGGTGCTGCCGCTGTCCTTCTCCTCCGGCGGGTTCCTGCACTACCCGCTGCCGGGGCTGTCGCTGCGCTGGTACGGGGTGGTGCTGACCTCGGAATTCTGGCTGCCGGCGCTGCGCAACTCGCTCGTGCTGGGCGTGGCGGCAGCGGCGGCGGCGGCGCTGCTCGGCACGCCGGCGGCCTTCGGGCTGTGGCGCTGGCGCGGGGCGGGGCGGGGCCTGGTGCTGGCGGTGCTGCTGGCGCCGATGGTGGTGCCGTCCATCATCGTGGCGGTGGCGCTGCTGCTGGCCTTCGGCCCGCGCGGGCTGGCCGGCACCTTCGCGGGGCTGGTCATCGCGCACGCCATGCTGGGCGTGCCCTTCGTGGTGGTGACCGTCCTCGCGTCCCTCGCGCGGTTCGACCCGGTGCTGCTGCGCGCGGCGGCGGCCTGCGGCGCGACGCCGCTGCGCGGCTTCTTCCGCGTCTGCCTGCCGCGGATCATGCCGGGCGTCGCGGCGGGGGCCGTCTTCGCCTTCGCCACCTCGCTCGACGAGGTGGTGGTGGTGCTGTTCCTGGCGGGCCCGGGACAGCGCACCCTGCCGCGGCAGATGTTCGCGGGGCTGAACGACGAGATCAGCCTGGCGGTGACGGCGGCGGCGGTGCTGATGGTGGGGCTGTCGGTGCTGCTGCTCGGCGCCGTGGCCTGGCTGCAGCGGCCGGGACGGGGCTGAGGGGCTTCCCCCGGCGGCATCCTTCCCCATGTGACGGGTCCGACACGTCGCCAGGGAGAATGCCAGAATGACCGTCCTGCACCGCCGCGGGCTGTTCGGCGCCGCCGCCGGCCTCGCCGCCGCGGCCCTTCCCTGGGCCACGCCGCGCCGGGCCTTCGCGCAGGCCGCCGCCCCCGCGGGCCCGCATGCCCTGCCCGCCCTGCCCTACGCCTTCGACGCCAACGAGGCGGCGATCGACGCGCGCACGATGGAGCTGCACTGGCGCTTCCACCACGGCGCGCAGGTGAACAACCTGAACGCCGCCATCCGCGAGCACACGGCGCTGCACGACATGCCGCTCGACCGGCTGCTGATGAACCTCGCCCAGGTGCCGGAAGGCGTGCGCACCGCGGTCCGCAACAACGGCGGCGGCCATGCCAACCACAGCATGTTCTGGCAGATCATGGGCGGCCGCGGCGGCGACCCGGCGGGGGAGCTGGCGCAGGCCATCGCGCAGGACTTCGGCGACGTCGCCACCTTCCGCAACCGCTTCAACGCGGCCGCCAACGGCGTCTTCGGCAGCGGCTGGGCCTTCGTGACGGTGAACCGCGAAGGGCGGCTGGCCATCGTCACCAAGGGCGGGCAGGACAACCCGCTGATGGACGGCGCCCGCGTGCTGATGGGCAACGACGTGTGGGAACACGCCTACTACCTGCGCTACCAGAACCGCCGCGCCGAATACACGGCGAACTGGTGGAACGTGCTGGACTGGACGCGGATCGGCGAACGCTACGCGGCGGCGAAGGCCGGCACGCTCGGCACCTGACCGCGGCGCGGGGCGCGCGGGCGGAACCCCCGCCGCGCCCCGCTGTTGCTGCGGTCCGAACCCCCCGGGAAGCGCAGCGACATGACCTTCCGCCTCAAGCCGCTGGCGCGGCAGACCATCCTCATCACCGGCGCCTCCTCGGGCATCGGGCTCGCCACCGCCCGGATGGCCGCGGCGCGGGGGGCGGCCGTGGTGCTGGTGGCGCGCGACGAGCCGAGCCTGGACGGGGCCGTGCTCGGCATCCGCGACAGCGGCGGGCGGGCGGAGTACCGCGTGGCCGACGTGGCGGACCGCGACGCGCTCGAAGCCGCGGCCGCCTTCGCCGAGGAACGGTTCGGCGGCATCGATTCCTGGGTGAACGACGCCGGCACCAGCGTCTACGGCACGCTCGAGGACACGCCGGTCGAGGACCAGCGCCGCCTGTTCGAGACGAACTACTGGGGCACCGTCCATGGCAGCCTGATCGCGGCGGGGCGGCTGCGGGCGCGGGGCGGCGCCATCGTCAATCTCGGCTCGGTGCTGTCGGACCGTTCGGTGATCTTCCAGGGCACCTACTGCGCCACCAAGCATGCGGTGAAGGCCTTCACCGACGCGCTGCGGATGGAGCTGGAGGCGGCGCGCGCGCCGGTTTCCGTCACCCTGATCAAGCCGGCGGGCATCGACACCACCTTCCAGGAACATGCCCGCATCCTGATGGACACGCAGGGCGTGAAGGTGCCGGCGCCGGTCTACGACCCCCGGCTGGTGGCCCGCGCCATCCTGCATGCCTGCGAACACCCGAAGCGCGACATCGTGGTGGGCGGCGGCGGGGCGGCGGTCTCGGTCCTCGGCAACCTGTTCCCCCGCACCACCGACCTGGTGATGGAGGCGGTGGGCCGACGCATGCAGGTGACAGGGCATGACGGCCGGCCGGAGATGCGCGACAACCTCTACGAGGGCCGGCCCGGCGGCCACGAACGCTCCTCCATCCCCACCCAGCCGCATCGGCGCACCAGCCTGCTGCTGGAAGCGCAACTGCATCCCGCGGCGACGCTGGCGGTGGCGGCGGGGCTCGGCGCGCTGGTGCTGGGCGCGATGGCGGCGCGGCGGATGGGCGATGGCGCCATGCGCCGGATGCTGCCGCCGCTGGCCGGGCACCTGCTGGCGCGGGCGGCGGGGCACCACCGGCCGCGCTGGCGCTGAAGCGGGCCGCTTAAGCGGCCCTTCACCAGGGCAGGCGCAGGATGCCGCCACGGCCGGGCGCGCGCGTCCCGGGCCGCGGAGCCCAGGATGGCCGCACCGACGCCGAACGCCGCCGCCGATCCCGGCCTGGCGGACAGCATCTTCACCTTCACCTTCACCGCCACTTCCGGCGACGCCTGGGGCGGCTGGTTCGTCGCCGACAGCGCCGCCTTCGCGGCGGGATTCGTCCTGACCACCGCCGCCGGCCGCTACGCCGTCACGGCGGAGCAGGAAGCCGGCCTCGACCTCGGCCCGCAGGGGCTGGAGGAGAGGCAGGTCTTCGTCGAATGGTACCGCGACGCCGGCAGCGGCCTGTTCCTGCCCACCCGCAACGGCGCCGCGACCGCGGCGGGGCTCGCGGGCCTCGGCAGCGAAAGGGACGCGGCCTGGACGGGGCTCGGCTGGGACGGCTTCGGCGCGGGCGGCGCCGACCAGGCCGATGCCGCCTCGATCCCCGCCGACAGCCTGTTCACCTGGAGCTTCACCGCCCGGTCCGGCGACCGCTGGACTGGCGTGCTCTACGACGCCGCCGCGGCCTTCCAGCCGGGCGACACGGTGCCGACGGCCGAAGGCAGCTACCGCATCCTCGACGAACGCCGCATCGCCGGCGGGGAGGAGACGGCGGAGCGCGGCACGGTGCGGCTGACCGGCGGGTATTTCGATGCCGCCAGCGGCACGACCCTGGCGGTGCAGGATGCGGATGCCGCGGTGGATGCCGGCGCCGGGGGCCTGGGCAGCGAGACGGGCGCGGCCTGGACCGGGGAGGGCTGGGTCGCCTTCGGCGCGGGCGGCGCCTTCCAGGCCGATGCGGACCGCGATGCCTCCTACTACTGGACCTACTGGCATCCCTGGACCGGCGATGCCTATGGCGGCTGGCTGATCGACGATGCCGGCCGCTACGCCGCGGACCAGCGCATCCCGGCGAATGGCGGCGAGTACCGCATCTGGTCGGCCACCCCCCTCGACGGGTCGAGCGGCTTCGCCGACGGCACGATGTGGATGACCTTCTACTACGACGCCGGCAGCGGCCGCTGGCTGGAACCGCTGGCCTGGGCGAGCGGGCAGCAGCCGCTGCCGATGCGCGGCCTCGGGCTCGAAGCCGACTGGATCTGGGACGGCGACAACCACGACTGGGCCGGACGCGGCGAGACCTGGTGGGTGACGGTGGAGCAGGACAGCGTCTATCGCTGGTCCTTCTGGTCGCCGCAGACCGGCGATGCCTATGGCGGAACGCTGGTGGCCGATGCAGGGGCCTACAGCCCCGGCGACACGGTCTGGGCCAATGGCGTGCCCTACCGCATCGAGGCGGAGGAGGAACTTGGCCGCCGCGCCGACGACCCCTGGGGCACCGTCCGCATCGACTACTACTACGACGGCGGCAGCGGGCGCTGGCTGTGGAACGCCACGCGCGACACCGGCGCCCCCGTGACGCGCGACGGCCTCGGCACCGAGACGGACTGGGTCTGGGCCGGCGATGGCTGGGACTGGTTCGGCCGCGGCGAGACCTGGTGGGTCACCTTCGAGCAGGACAGCCTCTATCGCTGGTCCTTCTGGTCGCCGCAGACCGGCGATGCCTATGGCGGAACGCTGGTGGCCGATGCGAGGGCCTACACCCCCGGCGACACGGTCTGGGCCAATGGCGTGCCCTACCGCATCGAGGCGGAGGAGGAACTTGGCCGCCGCGCCGACGACCCCTGGGGCACCGTCCGCATCGACTACTACTACGACGGCGGCAGCGGGCGCTGGCTGTGGAACGCCACGCGCGACAGCGCCACCCCCGCCACGCGCGACGGCCTGGGGGCCGAGACGGACTGGGTGTGGGACGGCGACAACTGGGACTGGTTCGGCCGCGGCCAGACCTGGTGGGCAGGGGTGGAGTAGGGCGCGCCCCGCGGCGGCGGGTCAGCCCCGGACCAGCCGCCGCACCAGGGCGTAGAGGCGCTGCACCGGCCGCAGCATCTTGCGCTGCCAGGACGCCACCAGGCGAAGCTCCGCCATCCACTCCCGGATCTCGCCCACCTCCCGCTCCAGCCGCGCGAGGCGCCATTCGGGGATCGTCTCGACAGGCGGCGGAGGAGGCGGGGGCGGGGGCGGGGGCGGGGGCGCGGGCGGCGGCGGGGCCGGGATGGACTTCGCCGCCTGCTCCACCGCATGCAGGGCATGCAGCAGCGGCTGGAGCAGGCCCAGCATCTCCGGCCGGCCGGACAGCGCGGCGCGCACCATGCCGTTGCGCAGCCGCACGTTCAGCGCCTCGTGCATCGCGTTGCCGTCGATGACGGTGTTGCTGTAGGCCGAACTCGTGCCCTTCTCGCGGTGGCAGTAGTAGGCCAGCGGCTTCGCGACATAGCCGATGTCGCCCAGCAGCATCAGGCGCAGGTTGAACTCCCAGTCGCCCAGCACCGGCAATTCGCCGTTGTAGCCGCCCACCAGCTCCACGGCGCGGCGGCGGAACAGCATGCAGATCGGCGGGAACTGGTTCTCCACCAGCATCCGGCGGAAGTCGATCGTGCCGCGGCCCAGCAGCCAGGTCTCGCGCCCGGTCTCGCGCACCTCGCCGCCTTCCATCCTCTCCCGCACCACCACGCAGCCGGTGGCCACGGCGACGTAGTGGCGGTTGGCGGGCGAGGCGAGGAAGGCGGTGGTGGTCGCCAGGAAATCCGGGTGCCAGGCGTCGTCGTCGTCATGGATGACGACCAGTTCCTCCGTTGCGCGGGACAGCGCGGCGTTGGAGGCACGCTCCATCCCCAGGCTCTCGGGGTGGTGGATCACCGTCACCCGGTCGCCGAGCGCGGGGCGGTAGTGGCGCAGCATCGCCTCCACCTCCGCCGGGTCGCCGCCGTCGTTGACGATGTAGAGATGCCATGCGGCGTGGCGCTGCGTCAGCACCGAGGAGACGGCGCGGTGCAGCAGCAGCACGCGGTTCTTGGTGCGCATGACGATGGCGACGGTGGGGGAGGCCGGGGCCGGCGCGGTCGCCTGCGGATGGGCGGCCGGGTAGTATTGCGGCCGCGGCGCCAGGTCCGGCGGCGCGGGCTGCGGGGCGGGCGCGTCGGTCATGTGAACTGCCTGAGGGTTCGGTGCCCGGACTGCTCCAGCGCGGCCCGCATGCGTGCGGCGAATTCGCCGCGTTCCGGCCGGCCCCGCAACTGGGCGAGCCAGCTTCGCGCGGCGCCGACGGCCCAGTCCGTCTCGCCCGGCAGACCGTCGGGGGTGGTGCCCATGCAGGGCGGCAGCGCATCGGGCACCAGGGGCACGTAGTCGGTGTGGTCGAAGTCGCGCGCATGGCGGATGCGGCCGAGCACCGCGAGCTCCGTCTCCGTCGGGCTCAGCGCCACGCGGGAGATGGCGGCGAGCCCGGCCTCCCGCGTCAGCTCCGCCAGCGTCAGCGTGCCGCTGCGCCCGGTCGCGAAGATCTCCCGCAGGGCGGCGACGGTTGCGTCCTGGAAGGGCTGGATCAGGGCGGCCTGCTGCGCGCGCTCCACCCGGCTGTCCTGCAGGACGGGGCGCCAGCGGCCATCCTCCTGCCGGTATCCGGTGGTGGTGCCGTCATCGGCCAGGTGCAGGTTCTCGAGCAGGGCGACGGCGTTCACCAGGCCGGGCTGTTCGTCGAAGGACAGGAAGTCGTTGCCGAAGCAGCCCTCCATCCAGCCCGCAACCGGCCGGCGCCGCTGCGCCGCCGGCCAGAGCCCGTAGTAGAGCCCGGTCAGCCGCGGCTCCGTCCCGCCGTCCCGCAGCAGCCGCGCGATCGCCGCCTGCAGCGTGCCGTGCCAGCCGATGTCGACGATGGCCTGCCGCCGCCCGTCCATCCCTTCCTGCGCGAGGTAGCCGACCACGGCCTGGCGCATCGGCGCGAGCGCGGCGAGGATGGCGCGGTCGTGCCGGCGCAGCACTTCCCGCAGGCGGGGCCAGTCCTGCCAGGGGACGACCGTGTCGAGCCCGCCGAACTCCGCCCCCGCCTCCTCCACCAGCGCCGCGCAGCCCATCAGCCCGGCGCGCGACAGCAGCCGCCCGACCGGCGCGCGGGCGTGGCAGAGCGTGTCGAGCGCGCCCTCGGCCAGCCGCCCGTCCGGCGTCGGCATGGCGGCCTCCGCCAGGTTCAGCGTGCGGCGCGACACATGCAGGTAGGTGGCGGGGATGCGGGTCCGCGCGCCGCAGCCCGCTTCCTCCCAGGCGCGCTTCACCAGCCAGCCATCGCGCGCGCAGAACACCACGCGTTCGATGCCGAGCTGCTGCACCCGGCTCTCCACCCAGCGGAGGAAGCTGCCGACGACGACGGCGCCCCAGCTCGCGCCGAAGCCGCGCATGAAGCCGGCGGGGTCGGTCTGCGGCGGTTCCGGCAGCACGGCGCGGCGCGCGGCGAAGGAGAAGGGCAGCACCGCGGGGTTCAGCGGCGCGCCCGGCCGGCGGTCGGACCGCGCGCGGGCGAAGTGCAGCGCGTCGATGCCGACGCGCTTCGGGCTCTCCACGTCGCTCCAGGCGTCGTCGCCGATGTGCAGGATGCGCGCGGCGTCGCCGAAGCGTTCCCGCAGCAGGGCCCAGACGCGGCCCGACCCCTTGCTGCGCCGCGTCTCCGACGAGACGGTGAGGTCGAGCGGCCCGGCATAGCCCGAGATCTCCAGCAGGCGGCGGATCTCGGCGCCCGGCAGGTACATGTCGGACACGAAGACGACAGGCTTGCCGGCTTCCTGCGCGAGCCGCACCGCCTCCTGGATCTCCGGCACGCCGAAGACCAGCGACCGCTCGGCCTCCAGCTCCGCCTCCCGCATCGCCGGCAGGTGGGCGCCCAGCGCCGGCACGCGGCGGGCCAGGGCGGCCAGGATCTCGTCGAGGGTGATGTCGTCATGCCCCCGCGCATGCGCCAGCGCGCGGGCATCGGATTCCGCCAGTTCGCGCTCCTCGGCGAAGCCGCGCGCGGCCTCGCCGATCGTCGCGACCAGCCGCGCCTCGGTCATGGCGAAGGCGTCCACCGGCGCGTCGCAGCGGCGGCTGAGCGCGGTGTCGAAGACATCGAGGGACAGCAGGTCCGCGCCGGCGAGGTGGCGGCGGAAGGTGGCCATCCACTCGGCATCGAGGGACCAGGCCGGCCGGGGCGGCCAGCCCTGCGGCGCCTGCCCGCCCACGATCGGGTGCTCGGTCTGCTGCATGGCTCTCCCTTGGCGCACCGGCGGGTCCGGCGCCGGCCGCGGCGTTCCAAACACAGTTTCCCGCCCGTGGGAAGCCGGCGGGGGCCGCGCCCCCGGCCGCCCGCGTCAGCCGCCGCCGCGCAGCAGCCGCATGCCCGCGCGCAGCGGCGCGGTCGCGCGCCAGGAGGTGCTGCCCAGCATGCGGTCGCGCAGCGCGGCGAGTTCCGCGGCCTCGGCCCGGCGCGCGGCGGCCTCGGCCTCCAGCCGGCCCGCTTCCGCGGCCAGCCGCGCCACCTCCCCTTCCAGCCCCGCCACCTGCCCTTCCAGCCGCGCCGCCTGCGCGCGGGCTGCCGCCGTCTCGTTGCGGGCGGCGGTCAGGCTGGCGGTGACGTCCTGGAGGGTGGCGGCGGCGCGGGCCAGCGCCGCGTCGCGCTCCGCGATCTCGCGCTCGCGCCCGGCGATCGCCTCCTCCCGCGCGGCGAGGCGCAGGTCGCGCTCGGTCGCGGCGCGGCGCGCGGCTTCCACCATGCGGCGGCCCGATTCCTCGTCGAAGGCCGCCGGGCCGGACAGGCCGAGCCGCGCGGCGTCGATGGAGATCAGGTTCACCTCGGTCCGCGCCACCACCACGTAGCCGACGCTGCCGAGGAAGCGGGCGATGGCTTCCGTGTTGCCGGGGTGGTGGTGGTCGGAGGGTTCCGCCTGCACCACCAGCGGGCGGAAGCGGGCGAAGTCCAGGTCGCGCAGCACGGCGAGGTCCAGCCCCTCGATGTCGATCGACACGAAGGCGGGCGGGCGGTCCGGGAAGTGGCGGGCCAGCAGGTCGTCCACGCGGATGGCGGGGACCGTCACCACCTCCCGCTCGCCCACCACGCCGTCGCGCCACTGCAAGACGAAGTCGCGGTCGAGCGAGCTGAGCTCGTTCTGGTTCGAGACGTAGAGCTCGATGCTGTCGCCCTCGCCCACATGCACGGCGGCGTGCAGGATCTCGTCCCCCGGGCGATGGGCGCGCAGCGGGCCGAGCAGCCGCGGATTGGCCTCCACCAGCACGCCGGTCATGCCGAGCGCGCGGTGCAGCAGCCAGGTGGCGTTGGTGGCGACCGGGTGGTTGGCGCCGATCTCGAGGTAGCGCTCGCGCGAGAGGTCGAGGCCCTCGCGCAGGGCGACGGCGCGCAGCAGCGCGAGCACGATCACATCCTCGCCGCATTGCGCGTAGTATTCGATGGAGCGCACCGGGATGTCGGGCGCCTGCATGCCGGCGGCGGCGATCGCCTCGTACACATTGTGGTTGAGCGGCGGCATCGTCACCTGGTGGTCACTCCCAACTCCGCCGCGGTGCGCCCGGGCGCCCTGCCGGCCATGCGGCGCGGCGGCGGATCAACCTGCCGGGGAACTAGCGTGATTTCGCAGCCGAGGCCAGCGCCCGCGCCAGCGGGCCGAAGGCCTGCGCCAGCACCTCGTAGATCGGGCGCTTGAAGGACACCGCCAGCGCCGGCAGCTCCTCGATCCCCGCCCAGCGCCAGGCGTCGAATTCCGGATGCGAGTCGGCGTCCAGCCGGATATCCGCGTCCCGCCCGGTGAAGCGCAGCGCGAACCACCGCTGCCGCTGCCCGCGGTAGCGCTGCGCGATGCGGAAGCCGCGCCCCGCCAGTTCGGGGGGGAAGTCGTAGGTCAGCCATTCGGGGTGTTCGGCGATGATCTCGGCGCGGTCGGTGCCGATCTCCTCGGCAAGCTCGCGCAGCACCGCCGCGCGCAGGTCCTCGCCCGGATCGACGCCGCCCTGCGGCAGCTGCCAGCCGCCCGCCGCGCCTTCCGCATCCGGCATGTCCGCCCGCCGCGCGACCAGCACCAGCCCCGCGCCGTTGAACAGCAGCGCGCCCACGTTGTCGCGGTAGGGTTTCAGCTCCACAGCGCCCGGATCTCCCCAACCATCGCCGCCGTCGCGGCATCCGCCGCCGGCTCGCCGCCTTCCAGCGCCGGCAGGATGCCGCCCGCCAGCTGCTTGCCCAGCTCCACCCCCCACTGGTCGAAGGGGTTGATGCCCCAGAAGGCGCCGAGGCAGGCGACCTTGTGCTCGTAGAGCGCGACCAGCGCGCCGAGGCTGCGCGGCGTCAGCGCGGGCAGCAGCAGCGTGACGCTCGGCCGGTCGCCCGGGAAGGCGCGGTGCGGCGCCAGGCGGTCGATCTCGGCCTGCGGCAGCCCGGCCTCCGCCATCCCCGCCCGCGCCTCCGCCTCCGTCCGGCCGCGGGCCAGCGCCTCGGCCTGCGCCAGCGCATTGGCCAGCAGGATGCGGTGGCTCGCCGCATGGGGGTGGTCGGGGCGCGCGACCAGCACGAAGTCCACCGGCACCTTCGCCGTGCCCTGGTGGATGAGCTGCAGGAAGGAATGCTGCGCGTTCGTCCCTGGCTCGCCGAACACCACCGGCCCGGTGGCCGAGCGCACGGGCCGCCCATCCGCCGTCACGCGCTTGCCGAGGCTTTCCATCTCCAGCTGCTGCAGATGCGCGGCGAAGCGGGCCAGCCGCTCGTCATAGGGCAGCACGGCGCGCGCGGGCAGGCCGAGGAAGTTGACATGCCAGACCTCGAGCGCGGCGAGCAGCAGGGGCAGGTTCGCGGCGTCCGGCGCGGCCAGGAAATGCTCGTCCATCTCCCGCGCGCCGGCCAGCAGCTCCGCGAAAGCGTCCATCCCGCAGGCGAGCGCGACGGAAAGCCCGACCGCCGACCACAGCGAGAAGCGCCCCCCCACCCAGTCGCGGAAGCCGAAGACGCGGTCGGGGGCGATGCCGAAGGCGGCGGTCGCGGGCAGGTTGGTGGACAGCGCCGCCAGATGCGCCGACGCCGCGGCCCCGCCCAGCGCACGGCCCAGCCAGGCCTTCGCCAGCCCGGCATTCGCCATCGTCTCCTGCGTCGTGAAGGTCTTCGAGGCCACCAGCACCAGCGTCCTGCGCGGGTCGAGCGAGGGGCGCAGCGCCTCCCACGCATGGGCGTCCACATTGGCCAGGTAATGCGCGCGCATCGGCATCCCCGGCCGCCACAGCGCGCGTGCCACCATCGCGGGACCGAGGTCGGAGCCGCCGATGCCGATGTTCACCACGTCGGTGAAGGCTTCGCCCGTGGCCCCCGCGATGGTGCCGCGATGCACGTCGCGCACGAAGCCCGCCATGGCCGACAGCGTGCCATGCACGGCGGCCGAGGCATCCTCCGCGCCCGCGGCGAAGGTGCCGGGAGGCGCGCGCAGCGCCATGTGCAGCGCGGCGCGGCGTTCCGTCCCGTTCACCGCCACGCCCGCCGCCATGGCATCCCGGAACGCCGCCACACCCCTCTCCCGCGAGAGGTCGAGCAGCGCGCCCAGCACCTCCTCCGTCAGGGATGTGCGGGACAGGTCCATCAGCAGGCCCGCGCCGCGCCTTGCGAATCGGGCGGCGCGGCCGGGATCGGCGTCCAGCAGGGGGCGGATGGCGCCCGCGCCGGGCGCGCGCGCAAGGGCCGACAGCCTGTCCCACGCCGTCTCGCCCGGAATCGCCATGTCGTTCCTCCTGCGGCACCTTCCGCTTCCATGCCGGCGTCCGATCCGGCAATGATGAGCAGTGCCCGAACCTAGATACCGGGCCGGGGAAGGACTGCGAAGGGATGGGCAGGCAGGCCGGGCGACTGGCGGCAATGGGGGGCGGCCGTCCCGGGCGATGGCTCGTCCTCAGCCTCGGCGCCTTCGCCCTGCTCGCGACCGCACTCTTCGTCGCCAGCACCCTGTCCGACCGGCGGGCGACGCTCGACCAGGGCCGCATCGACGCCGAGAACACCGCCGCCCTGCTGGCCGAACAGGCGGACCGGGCGCTGCGGGTGGCCGAGATCACGACCGCGCGCGTCGCGGCCATCGCGGCGGAGCGGGGGCTCGGCTGGCTGCGCGGCCCGGGCTGGGCGGAGTTCAGCGGCCTCGACGCGGCAGCGCCCGAGATCGGGTCGCTCTGGGTCTTCGATGCGGACGGGCGGCTCTTCACCAACAGCCTTTCGCGCGAGCCGCCGCCGGCGGACTTCTCGGACCGGGACTTCCTCGCGCCGCTCCGCGCCGGCGGGCAGGAACACCTCTCGGGCCTTGCCTACGGGCGGATCAGCGGGCTGTGGTTCTATTCCTGGAACCGGGCCATCCGGGCGGAGGGGCGGTTCCTCGGCGTCGCCCAGGCCTCGATCCATGGCGAGGAATTCGCCCGCGTGGCGGAATCGCTCGCCCTCGGGCCGGGCGCGGTGCTGCGCGTGGCGCGGGCAGATGGCGCGCCGCTGATGCGCTGGCCCCTGCCCGACCGCGGCACCCTGCCCGACGACCCGCCCCCGCCCGGCCCGCGCGGCCATGCGGAGGAGACGGGGCCGGATGGCCTGGTGCGGCTGGTCGCCTGGCGCCGGGCGCCGACCATGCCGGTGGTGGCGGTCGCCGCCATCTCCCGCGACCATGTGCTGGAACCCTTCCGCCGGCGGCTGCTGCGCAACGGGCTGCTGTTCGGCCTGTCGCTGGCGCTGGCAGGCAGTCTCGCCGCCGCCGCGCTGCGCGCCGGCCGCCGCGAGGCCGCGGCGCGCCTTGCGGCGGAGGAACGCGGCGCCGCGCTGACCGCGGCGCTTGCGGGGCGGGAGGCGCTGCTCGCCTCGGTGCAGGAGGGGGAGGCGCGGCTGCGCCTGGCCGAGCAGGCCGGCGGCATCGGCGCCTGGGACTGGGACCTGCGCGACCGGCGCCTGACGGTGGTGGGCGACATCTTCGCCGGCTGGGGCCTGCCGCCGGGCCTGCCGGCCGGGCCGCGCGGCTTCCGCATCCTGCCGCTGCGCGCCGCGCTGCGCGCCATCCACCCCGCCGACCGGCGCGCCGCCCGCGCCACGCTCGCCGCCGCGCTGCGCGACGGGACGGCGGTGGAGGTGGAGGTCCGCCTGGCGCGTCCGGGTGCGCAGCGCTGGATCGCGCTGCGGGCGGAACCGCGGCCCGACCCGGATGGCTGGCCGCGCCGCCTGCTCGGCGTCGCGCTCGACGTCACGGCGCGGCGGCGGCAGGCGATGGCGCTGGCCGAGGCCAACGCGACGCTGGAACGCCGGGTCGCCGAGCGCACGGGCGCCCTGGCCGAGGCCAATGCCCGCCTGCGCGAGGGCGAGGCCCGCTTCCGCGGCATCTTCAACGGCACCTTCCAGTTCATCGGCCTGCTGTCCCCCGACGGCACGCTGCTGGAGGCGAACGAGGCGATGCTGCGGCTTGGCGGCGTCGCCGCGCCGCAGGTGATCGGCCGCCCCTACTGGGACGCGCCGTGGTGGCCGGACGACCCGGCCCTGCGCGCCCTGGTGCGCGACGGCGTCGCCGCCGCCGCCGCGGGCCTGTTCTTCCGGCGCGAGACGGCGATGCGCGACGCCGCGGGCCGGACGATCTCGATCGACTTCTCGGTGACGCCGGTGCGCGACGAGGACGGCCTCGTCTCCCTCCTCGTGCCCGAGGCGCGCGACATCTCCGACCTGAAGGCCGCGCAGGCGCTGCTGCACGAGGCGGCGAAGATGGACACGCTCGGCCACCTCACCGGCAGCGTCGCGCACGACTTCAACAACCTGCTGATGGCCGTGCTCGGCAACCTGGCGCTGGCGCGGCGGCGGCTCGGCCCCGGCGCGCCGGAGGTGCTGCGCCACCTCGACGCCGCCACGCAGAGCGCGGAGCGCGGCGCGATGCTGACGCAGCGCCTGCTGGCCTTCGCGCGGCGGCAGGACCTCCGGCCCGCCGCCGTGGACCTCGCCGCGCTGCTCGCCGGGATGAAGGACCTGCTGCGCCGCTCGGCCGGGCCGCTGGCGACCGTCGTCGTCGAGGTGCCGCCCGGCCTGCCGCCGGCGCAGGTGGACCCGCACGCGCTCGAACTCGCGCTGATGAACCTGGCGGTGAACGCGCGCGACGCCATGCCGGGGGGCGGGCGCCTGACCGTGGCGGTGGACCTGGCCGCGGGCGACCCGCCACCCGGCCTCGCCCCCGGCCGCTGGCTGGCCATCGCCGTCACCGACACCGGGCAGGGCATGGACGAGGCGACGCTGAGGCGCGCGGTCGAGCCCTTCTTCTCCACCAAGGCGCCGGGCCAGGGCACCGGGCTCGGCCTGTCCATGGTGCATGGGCTTGCGGCGCAGTCGGGCGGCGCGCTCGAGATCCGCAGCGTCCCGGGGGAGGGCACGACCGCGACGCTCTGGCTGCCGGTCGCCGGCCGCCCCGCCGCGGCGCCGCAGCCCCGGCAGGACGCCGCGCCCATCCTTGGCAGCGGCGCCGTGCTGCTGGTGGATGACGAGGCGCTTGTGCTGGAGAGCACGGCCGCGATGCTGGAGGAACTGGGCTACGACGTCATCCGCGCCGCCTCGGGGGAGGAGGCGCTCGGCGCGCTCGCCCGGCATCCGCATCTCGGCCTGGTGGTGACCGACTACGCCATGCCGGGCATGACCGGGGCGACGCTGGCGCAGCGCGTCGCGGAACGCCGGCCGGGGCTGCCGGTGATCCTTGCCACCGGCCATGCCGGCCCCTGGCCCGACACGCCCGGCGCGCCCGCCCGGCTCGCCAAGCCCTATTCGCTCACCGAGCTGTCGGAGGCGGTCGCAGCCGCGCTGCGCGGGAATGGGGCAGCGGCGACGCGGGGGGAGGCCCAGGCGCCTTCCTGATCCCCGCACCGCCCTGGGCGCTACACCCCTTCCGGCTGCCCCGCGACGGCGATGGACAGCCGGTCGGGCTGCAGCAGTCGGCGGGCCACCGCAGCCGTCGCGGCCGGCGTCAGGGCGCGCAGCCGGTCGGCGCGGTCGTTCAGCCAGCCGATCGGGCGGTCGTTGCGGCGCAGCGCCAGCAGCGTGCCGGCGATGCGGCGGCTGTCGGTGAACTGCAGCGGCAGGTTGCCGGTCAGGAAGGCCACCGCGTCATCCAGTTCCGCCGCGGTCGGCCCTTCCGCCGCCATGCGCGCCCATTCCTCCCGCACCACCGCCAGCGCCTCGCCCACCTTCGCGTTGTCGGTGGCGGAGGAGCCGACGACGACGCCCTGGCCGAACATCGAATCGAGCCCCGCGCCGATGCCGTAGGCAAGCCCCCGCCGCACCCGCACCGCTTCCATCAGGCGGGAGGAGAAGCCGCCGCCGGCCAGCACGCGCAGCACCACCTGGAAGGCTTCCCAGTCCGGGTCGGAAACCGGCAGGCCGGGCTGGCCGAACAGGATCGCCGATTGCGGCGCCGGCACCTGCACGACCAGGCGGGCGAAGCTGCGGAACTCCGGCAGGGGCGGCGGCGCCGGCGGCTCGCCTTCCGGCAGGCCCTCGAACAGCGCCGGGACCATGCCGGCGAGTTCGGCGGGCGTGATGGCGCCGGCCGCGGCGAGGATCAGGCCGCCGCCGCGGATCTGCCGCGCCAGGCCGTCCCGGATCGCCGCTTCCGGCAGGGAGGTCAGCGTCTCCACCGTGCCGCCGGTGGGGCGGCCGGCGGGGTGGTCCGGATAGGCGGCCGCCCAGAAGGCGCGCCCGACCTGGCCGCGCGGCGTCTCCAGCGCGGCGCGCGCGCCGGCCACCGCGCGGGCGCGCACCCGCGTCAGCGCCGCGGGGTCGAGCCGGGGGGCGCGCATCGCCAGGTTCGCCAGCCGCACCGCCTCCGGCAGCACGGGGCGCAGCGCGCGGAAGCTGCCCTCGAACCCGTCGCGCTGGGCGTCGAAGCCGAGCCCGATGCCCTCGTCGCGCAGCGCGTCGGCGAAGGCGACGTTGTCGAGCCCGCCCGCGCCCTCGGTCAGCAGCGCCGCGCCCATGGCGAGCGCGCCGGCATGTTCCGGCGCATCCAGCGCCGCGCCGCCGCGCCAGGCCCAGGCGAGTGAGACGACCGGGACGGAGTGGTCCTCGATGAGCCACGCCGTGCGGGCGCCGGCGGTGACCTGCTGGATGTCGAGACGGAAGGTCACAGCCGCACCTCCGCCGGGGCGTCGACACCTTCGGGCAGCAGCCATCCCGACCCGCTGGGCGCGCGGCCGAGCACCGCTGCCGCCGCCTCCGCCACCTGCGTGCGGGTGACGGCGCGCAGGCGCCGCGGCCAGAACTCCACCGTCTCGATCGGCAGGCCGATGGCCAGCGCGTTGCCGATCATCCGCGGCGCGGCGCCGAGGCCGTCGAGCGCGAGCAGCGCGCCCGCGGTCATCTGCCGTATGCTGCGCGCCACCTCCGCCTCGGTCGGCCCGCCTTCGTCCAGCAGGCGCTTCATCACGGCGATCGCGGCCTCCTCCAGCCGGTCCGGCGGAACGTCGCGGCGGGGCGTCGCGGACAGTTCGAACTCGCCCGCTCCCGCCACGTCGCCGTCATAGGAACAGCCGGCCGCGAGGGCGAGCCCGCCTTCCACCAGCGCCCGGTGCAGGCGCGACCCCGCGCCACCGCCGAGGATGTGGCGCAGCACCTCCAGCGGTTCGGAATGCCGGCTCTCCCCCGCCGTCATGGAGGGGGCCTGCCAGGCGCGGATGAAGTTCGCCTCGCCCCGCAGGCGCGGGTCGTTGCGGGTGTAGCGCGGCGTGGGCGGCGCGGCGGGCGGGGGGGCGCGGTCGCGCGGCACGGCGGGGCCGGGGGGCAGCGCGCCCCATTCGGCCTCGATCGCCGGCCAGAACTCCTCCGCCCCCACCGCGCCGGCCACCACCAGCACGGCGTTGCCCGGCGCGTAGCGGGCGCGGAAGAAGGCCAGCAGGTCCTCGTGCTGGATGGCGCGGATCTCCTCCTCCCATCCGATGATGGGGCGGCCGCGCCAGTGCTGCCGGCCCCACATCGCGGCGTCGAAGGCCTCGTAGAACAGCGCGCGGGGGGAGGAGCCGGTGCGCTGGGCGCGTTCCTCCAGGATCACCAGCCGCTCGCTCTCGGTCTCGGCGGCGGGGATCCGCGCGGCGGCGAAGCGGTCGGCCTCCATCATGGCGACGAGGCCGAGGCGGCTCGCCTCGACATGCTGGAAGTAGCCGGTGACGTCGCGGGAGGTGAAGGCGTTGTCGTTCCCGCCTTCCCGGGCCACGCGGCGGGAGAATTCGCCCGAGGCGACGCGCGGGCTGCCCTTGAACAGCATGTGTTCGAGGAAGTGGGCGATGCCCGACAGGCCGGGCGGGTCCTCTCCCCCCCCGGCCGAGACATAGGCGTATTGCGCGACCACGGGCGCGCGCCGTTGCTCGACATGCGCGACGCGCAGCCCGTTGGGCAGGGTGCGCAACGTGGCGCCGAACAGCGGGCGGTCCGCCGGGGCGGGGGTGGCGGGGGCGGCCTGGGCGAGGGCCTCTGCCGGCAGGGTGCCGGCGGCGGCGGCGCAGGCGGCCGCCTGGAGGGCGGCGCGGCGGGTGATGGCGGTCATGCCGCCAAGTTGGCCCCGCCGGCCCGATCGGCCAAGGGTGCGGCCGGTGACGATCCGTTACGCCGCGCCGAGCGCCCAGAGCAGCACGCCCTTCTGGGCGTGCAGGCGGTTCTCGGCCTCGTCGAAGACCACGCTCTGGGGACCGTCCATCACCTCGTCGGTGATCTCCTCGCCGCGATGGGCGGGCAGGCAGTGCATGACGATGGCGTCGGGCGCCGCGCCCCGCAGCAGGGCGGCGTTCAGCTGGTAGGGGGCGAGCAGGTTGTGGCGGCTGATCTTCGCCTCGTCCTTCTCGTCCGACATGCTCACCCAGGTGTCGGTCACGACGCATCGCGCGCCGGCCACGGCGGCGTGGGGGTCCGAGGTCAGCTCGATCCGCGCGCCCTCGCGCCGCGCCCAGTCGATCAGCTGCGCGGGGGGGGCGAGTTCGGGCGGCGTCGCGATCCGCAGCGTGAAGCCGAAGCGCGCGGCGGCCTGGATGAAGCTCTGCGCGACGTTGTTGCCATCCCCCGTCCAGGCGACGACCTGGCCGGCGATGGCGCCGCGATGCTCCTCGAAGGTCAGCACGTCGGCCATGATCTGGCAGGGATGCGACACGTCGGTCAGGCCGTTGATGACCGGCACCGTCGCGTGTTCCGCAAGCTCGCGGATCTTCGCCACGTTGTCGGTCCGCAGCATGATGGCGTCCACGTAGCGCGACAGCACGCGCGCCGTGTCCGCCGGCGTCTCCCCCCGGCCGAGCTGCATGTCGCGCGAGGACAGCACCACCACGTCGCCGCCGAGCTGGCGGATGCCGACCTCGAAGGAGACGCGGGTGCGGGTGGACGGCTTCTCGAAGATCAGCGCGACTGTCCGCCCGGCCAGCGGCTTGCCCGCCACCGCCCCGCGCTTGGCCTGCACGGCGAGGTCGAGCATCCGGCGCAGCGTCGCCGCGTCATGGTCCATGATCTCGAGGAAGTGGCGGGGCGCCGCCCGCGCCGCCCCGCCTTCCACCTTCAGCGCCGCGCTCACTTCGCGGCGGCCCGCGCCGCGCTCGGCGTCACGCGGCGGCAGGTGCGGTCGAGCAGGTCGAGCGCCGCCTCCACCTCCGCCTGCCCGATGACGAGCGGCGGCGCGAGGCGCAGCACGTTCATCCCCGCCGCCACCGTCAGCAGGCCTTCCGCCGCGGCGGCGGCCTGCATGTCGCCGTTCACCACCTCCGGCCGCAGCCGGAGGCCGAGCAGCAGCCCCGCGCCCTGCACGCCCTCGACCACGGAGGGATGCCGCGCCGCGAGTTCCAGCAGCCCGCGCCACAGCGCGCGCGCCACGCGGTCGACGCCGTCGAGGAAGCCGGGCGCCATCACCACGTCCATCACGGCATTCCCCGCCGCGCAGGCCAGCGGGTTGCCGCCATAGGTCGTGCCGTGCGTGCCGGGCTTCAGGTGCTTCGCCACCTTCTCCCTCGCGAGGATCGCGCCGAGCGGGAAGCCGCCGCCGATGCCCTTGGCGGAGGACATCACGTCCGGCTCGATCCCCGCCCACTGGTGCGCCCAGAGCCGGCCGGACCGCCCCATGCCGGTCTGCACCTCGTCGAGGGCGAGCAGCAGGCCGAACTCGTCGCAGACCGCGCGCAGTTCGCGCAGGAAGCGCAGGTCCGCGGGGCGCACGCCGCCCTCGCCCTGGACCGGCTCGATCATGATGCCCGCGGTGCCGGGCCCGATCGCGTCGCGCACCGCGTTCATGTTGCCGAAGGGCACGTGGTCGAAGCCATCCACCGGCGGGCCGAAGCCGGCGAGGTATTTGGCGTTCCCCGTCGCGCTCAGCATCGCCAGCGTGCGGCCGTGGAAGGCGCCCTCGAAGCAGATCATGCGGAAGCGTTCGGGATGGCCGTTCTCCGCATGGTATTTGCGGACGGCCTTCACCATGCCCTCGTTCGCCTCGGCGCCCGAGTTGCAGAAGAACACGCTGTCGGCGAAGGACGCGGCGACGTGGCGCGCGGCCAGTTCCTCGGCCTGCGGCACGCGGTACAGGTTCGACACGTGCATGACGCGCGCCGCCTGTTCGGCGATGGCGCGCACCAGATGCGGGTGGCCGTGGCCGAGGGAGGAGGTGGCGATTCCCGCGCCGAAATCGAGGAATCGTCGCCCGTCCGACGTCCACAGCCAGGCGCCCTCTCCCCGCTCGAAGGCGAGGTCGGCGCGGTTGTAGGTCGGCATCAGGGCGGGGATCACGATGTTCCTCGCTTCCTCCGGTTCCGCGCGGCCCCGGGCCCCATGCCCGGGAAGGCGCGGAAGCCGCCGAAAATGCCCGAAGACGCGGGCGCGGTCAAAACGAGACGGGGCGGAGAGGCATGCACGCCCCTCCGCCCCGCCATGTCGTGATGCCGGACGGAGCCCGCCCGGCCGCACGCGGCCGCGGCTACCGGCTGCGCCCGCCGCTGCCGGACGGATTGGCACCCGAGGTGTTCGACCCCGTCGCGCGGTCGAAGGCGCGTTCGACGGCCGTGCCGGGCGGGTTCGCTGCCGTGCCGTCGCGCTGCGACGGGTAGGCGCCCGAGGTGTTGGTGCCCGCCGCCCGATCCAGCGCGCGTTCGGCCGCCGTGCCGCGCGGGTTGTTGCCCGTGCCGTCGGCGCTGGTGGGGGGGCTGCCCGTTGCGCGGTCATAGGCGCGCTGCGTGGCGGTGGAAGGCGGGTTGCCGGCGGTGCCGTCGCGCCCGGTCGCCATGTTGCCGCAGGCGACCAGCGGCAGCCCGGCGGCAAGCGCCAGGAGGAGCTTCATGCGCATCTTCGTCTCTCCGTGTCGGGGAGGGAGGGGCGGGGCGCCCTTCGCCCCGTCCCTCCCTCCATGAGGCCATGCCCGGCCGCGCGCGGCGGCCGCGCCGGTCAGCCGCGCCGGCTGCCGTTGCCGTCGTAGTTGAAGGCCGGCAGGCTCTGCAGGCTGTCCTTGGTCGCGCCCTGCAGCATCCAGCGGTTGCGGTCGGAATTGTGCTGCAGCCGCTCATAGGGCACCGCGACAAGGCGGGCGCCGATGCCGAGGAAGCCGCCCACCGAGATGATCGCGACCGGCTGGCCGCCGGCGGTCGGCACGATGAGGTCGTCGACCTCGCCGATGCTCTCGTTGTTCTCGTTGTAGACGGTGGAGCCGATGACCTGGCTGGCGCGGCGGCCGTCGCGCAGGCGCATGCTGTCCACCGCCATCCCCGGCGTGGTCGCGCCGGTGGCGGCCGAGCCCGCCGCGGCGCCCGCGGCCCCCGCCGTCGCACCCGCCGCGCCGCCGAGCGCCCGGCCGAGCGCGGTGCCGGGCGGGTTGTTGCCCGTGCCATCCGGGTCGGTGCGGTTGCCGGTCACCGCATCCGCCGCGCGGCCGGTGGCGGTGGAGGGCGGGTTGCCCGGCGTGCCGTCGCGCGTGTTGGCGGTGCCGGGCGCGGTGGATGCGGTGCCGTCCGTCGCGCGGTCCAGCGCGCGGCCCACCGCGGTGCCGGGCGGGTTGTTGCCGGTGCCGTCGGGGCTGGTGCGGTTGCCCGTCACGCTGTCGATCGCACGCTGCGTCGCGGTGGAGGGCGGGTTGCCCGGCGTGCCGTCGCGCGTGTTGGCGGTGCCGGGCGCGCCCTGCGCCAGCACGCCGCCGCGCGCGTCGTTGCCCGTGGTGTTGCCGGGGTTCTGGCGCATGTTGTCGAGCTGCGCCTGCGACGGGCCGGGATTGCCCTGCGGGCTGGCGCCCGGCGCGCCGGTGGCCGCGGCGCGGCCGCCATCGGTCTGCAGCGGCTGGCCGGTGGCGTTGCCCGCGGGGTTGGTGGTGCGGCCCTGCGCGCCCTGCGCGGTGGAAGCCGTGCCGCCCGTGTTCGGCGCCATCCCGGTGGTCGCGCCGCCGCTGGTCGCCGCGCCGCGCGCGCCCGCATCGCTGCCGAGCGCGCCCTGCTGCGGCGTCGTCTGCGTCGTGCCCTGCATCTGGCTGCTGCCGCCGGTGTTCGCCTGGCCGAAGGCCAGGACGGGGGCCGCGCAGAGCGCGGCGGCGGTCGTCATCGTCAGGATGGTCTTGCGGGTGAGCATGTGGCGTCTCCGGGGGGGGGTATTGCCGTGCCCGCGGAGAACGCCCTCACCGCCAGTTTGGTTGCGGAACCGGGGATTCCGTGAACGCTCCCCGCCTTCAGGCCCGCAGCCGCCAGCCCCGCCGCACCGCCACCAGCGCCGCCCACCACAGCAGCAGGTTGGCCGCCGCCAGCCCCGCGAGCCCGAGCGCCGTGCTGCCTTCCGCATGGCCCGCCAGCCCGGCGCGGAAGCCGTCGATCATCCAGAACAGCGGGTCGGCATGGGCGACGGCGAGGATCGGCTCCGGCAGGCGCTCCACCGAGTAGAAGGTGCCGGACAGGAAGGCGAGCGGGGTGACGACGAAGTTCGTCACCGTCGCCAGCTGGTCGAACTTCTGCGCCCACAGCCCCGCCAGCACGCCGAGCGTCGCCATCAGCGTCGAGCCCAGCACGGCGAAGGCCAGCGCGGTGAAGGGCGCAGGGACGGGGAAGCCCACCAGCGGCCACATCGCCGCCAGCACCGCCACGGCCACCGCAAGCCCGCGCAGCGCACCCCCCGCGACCATGCCCCCCAGCAGCGCCGCCGGCGGCAGCGGCGCCATCAGCAGGTCCACGATGTTGCCCTGCACCTTCATGATGACGAGCGACGAGGACGAATTGGCGAAGGCGTTCTGCGCCAGCGCCATCATCACCAGCCCCGCGCCGAGGAACTGCAGGTAGGGGATGCCCCCCACCTCCTTCTTCGTCTCGCCGAGCGCGAGGACGAAGACGGCCAGGAACAGCAGCGTGGTGATGACCGGCGCGCCGAGCGTCTGCGCCCAGACCTTGAGGAAGCGCCGCGTCTCCCGCGCCGCGAGCGCGAGGAAGCCGCGGAAGGCGGAAGGCGCGCGGCCGGTCCCCGCAAGGGCGCGGCCGGGTGGGATGGGGGGACGGGTCGCCATGGCCGGGCGGACCATGGCAGAAAGCCCCCATGAGACAAGAGAGGCGGCCGCGCGAGCAGCGGCCCGCCGGCAACCCGCCCGATGCGGCGCGCCTGGCGGAAGCCGCGGTCGCGCACCTGGCCCGCTTCGCGGCGACCGAGGCAGGGCTGCGGCGCGTCCTGGCCCGGCGGATCGACCGCTGGGCGCGCAAGGCGGAAGCCGAGGGCCAGCCCGACGTCGCCGCCCGCGCCGCCGCGGCGAAGGGGGCGGCGGCGGAGGTCGCGCGGCGCATGGTGGCGCAGGGCGCGGTGGACGATGCCGCCTTCGCCGCCAGCCGCGCGCGCCGCCTGCTGCGCACCGGCCGGTCCCGCCGCGCCACCCTGGCCCATCTGGCGCAGAAGGGCGTCGATGCCGAGACGGCGGCCGGCGCCGTGCCGGAGGGGGAGGAGGCGGAACTGGACGCCGCCATCGCCTTCTGCCGCCGCCGCCGCATCGGCCCCTTCGCGCCCGACGCCGCGGAGCCGGACCCCGAGACGCGGCGGAAATGGCTTGCGGCGCTGGCCCGCGCCGGCTTCGCCCACGGCGTGGCGGCGGCGGCGCTGCGGCTCGACCCCGCCGCGGCGGAGGACCGGCTGCTCGCCGTGCGGCGGTCCTGATGGCGGCGGGGCGCGTCACCTTCACCGCCGCGGGCGTACGGCGCGGCGCGGTGGAGAGCCTGCCGCTCTGGATCGGCATGGTGCCCTTCGGCCTGGTGATCGGCGTGCTGGCCGACGCCAAGGGGCTGTCCTTCGCCGAGACGGTGCTGATGAGCGCGGTCGTCTATGCCGGCGCGGCGCAGCTGCTGGCGCTGGAACTCTGGACCGACCCGGCGCCGGTGCTGGCGGCGGTCGTCGCGGCGGCGGTGGTGAACATCCGCATGGCGCCGCAGGGCGCGGCGCTGGCACCCTGGCTGGACCGGCTGCGCGGGATCAGGCTGTGGGGGACGCTGGCGACGCTGGTCGACCATTCCTTCGCCATGTCGGTGCAGGACCAGCGGGCGGGCGGGCGCGATGCCGGCTACCTGCTGGGCGTCGGCGGCGGGCTCTGGGTATCCTGGGTGGCCTTCACCGCGGCCGGGCACCTGGCCGGCAGCGTGGTGCGGGTGCCGCCGGGGCATCCGCTGTTCTTCGCCTCGGTCGCCGCCTTCCTGTCCATCCTGGTGGGGCTGTGGCGCGGGCCGCGGGTGGACCTGGCGCCCTGGGCCGTGGCGGGGCTGGTCGCGCTGGCGGCGCATCGCGGCGGCCTGCCGGTGCCGCTGCCCCTGCTGATGGGCAGCTTCGCGGGCGCCGCGCTCGGCGCCTGGATCGAGCTGCGGGGGCGGTCCCTGCCGCCCCGCGCGCCGGACGGGGCGGCGCGGCGATGACGCTCCGCCCCGATGTCCTGCTGGCGATCCTCGGGATGGCGGCCGTGACCTATGCCTGCCGGGCGGGCGGCTATGCCGTGCTGCGCGCGGTGCGCCCGCCGCCCTTCGTGGAGGCGATGCTGCGCCACCTGCCGGGCGCGCTGTTCATGGCCTATGTCACGCCGCCGCTGGTCGCGGGCTCGGTCCCGGCCTGGGCGGGGGCGGCGGTGGTGGTGGGCGTGCAGCTGGCCACCCGCAACCTCGGCATCGCCATCTGCGCGGGGGTCGCGGCCGTGTGGGGCGTGCAGGCGGCGCTGGGATGAGGGGCCGCGTCCCGGCGCTTGACCCCCGCCCCCGCGCCTCCGCATATGTGGTCCATGTTCCGGCTGCGCGGTCTCGCCTTGCGGGCCGATTCCGACCTTCGCGCCCCCGGGCGCTCCGGTCATCGGGCCGCGGTTCGAATTACCCCCCCGGCCTTCGCCTGAAGGCCGGGACACCGACGCGCGCCACCCGCTGACCCCGCGGCCCCCTGCCGGCCGCCCGAGACCCGCACCCATGAACGACGCCACGACCAACGCCCCGGCCGGCCGCGACTACCGCGGCACCGTCCTGTTGCCGAAGACCGACTTCCCCATGCGCGGCGACCTGCCGAAGCGCGAGCCCGGATGGCTTGCCCGGTGGGAGGGGATGGAGCTTTGGGCGAAGCTCCGCGAAAGGTCGCGGGGCCGGCCGAAATTCGTCCTGCATGACGGCCCGCCCTATGCCAACGGCCCGCTGCACATCGGCACGGCGCTGAACAAGATCCTGAAGGACGTCATCAACCGCGCCGCCCAGATGGCCGGCCACGACGCCGACTACGTCCCGGGCTGGGACTGCCACGGCCTGCCGATCGAGTGGAAGGTCGAGGAGGAGTACCGGGCGAGGAAGAAGAACAAGGACGAGGTCCCGATCCTCGACTTCCGCGCCGAATGCCGCCGCTACGCCGAACACTGGCTGGGCGTGCAGCGGGAGGAGTTCAAGCGCCTCGGCGTGCTCGGCGACTGGGGCGGGCGCTACGCGACGATGGACTTCGCCTCGGAGGCGGTGATCGCGGAGGAGATCGGGCGCTTCCTGATGAATGGCGGCCTCTACCGCGGCCTGCGCCCGGTGATGTGGAGCCCGGTCGAGAAGACCGCGCTGGCCGAGGCCGAGATCGAGTACCACGACCACGTCTCCCCCACGCTCTGGGCGCGCTTCCGCCTCGACCGGGCGGGGGCGGAGGACCTGCGCAGGGCGTCGGTGGTGATCTGGACCACCACGCCCTGGACCATCCCCGGCAACCGTGCCGTCGCCTATGGCGAGGAGATCGACTACGCGCTGGTGCATGTGGAGGGCGTGGCCGAGGGCAGCCACCTGGAGGTGGGGGAATTCCTGCTCGTCGCCCTGCCGCTGCTGCCGGCGTTCGAGAAGGATGCCGGGCTCGGCGCGCACACCGTCAGGCGCGTGCTGAAGGGCGCGGAGCTGGCCGGGGCCGTCGCCGCGCATCCGCTGCGCGGCATGCCGGAGGCGAAGGGCGGCTACGACTTCCCCGTCCCCCTGCTGGCCGGCGACTTCGTCACCACCGAGGCCGGCACCGGCTTCGTCCACATCGCGCCCGGCCATGGCGAGGACGACTTCAACCTCGGCCGCGCGCACGGCATCCCGGTGACCGAGACGGTGGCCGACGACGGCACCTTCACGCAGCACGCGCCGGGCTTCACGGGGCTGCACGTCTTCAAGGCGCATGACGCGGTCTACGCGGCGGCGGAAGCCTGCGGGACGCTGGTGGCGAAGTCCCGGCTGACGCACAGCTACCCGCATAGCTGGCGGTCCAAGAAGCCGGTGATCTTCCGCGCGACGCCGCAGTGGTTCATCGGGCTCGACATCCCGGTCGCCTCCGGCGACGGGGAGGAGGATGCGCGCACGATCCGCGCCAAGGCCCTCGACGCCATCGCGAAGACGCATTTCGTCCCGGACATGGGACGCAACCGCATCGGCAGCATGGTCGCCGCCCGCCCCGACTGGTGCATCAGCCGCCAGCGCGCCTGGGGCGTGCCGATCCCGGTCTTCGTCTCGAAGCAGTCGGGCGAGCCGCTGCGCGACCAGGCGATCGTCGACCGCGTGGTGGAGGCCTTCCGCGCCGAGGGGGCGGATGCCTGGTACAAGCCCGGCGCCGCGCAGCGCTTCCTCGGCCCCGACCGCAGGGCGGAGGACTACGACCAGGTGATGGACATCGTCGATGTCTGGTTCGAATCGGGCTCGACCCATGCCTTCGTGCTGACCCCCGAACGCGGCCTGCCCTTCCCGGCCGACCTCTACCTCGAAGGCTCGGACCAGCATCGCGGCTGGTTCCATTCCTCGCTGCTGGAATCGGTCGGCACGCGCGGCGTCGCGCCCTTCAAGGCGATCCTGACGCATGGCTTCGTGCTGGACGAGCAGGGGCGGAAGATGTCGAAGTCGCTCGGCAACGTCGTGGCGCCGCAGGAGGTGGTCGGCAAGTCCGGCGCGGACATCCTGCGGCTCTGGGTGATGAACACCGACGTCACCGAGGACCAGCGCATCGGCCCGAAGATCCTGGAGCAGCAGGCGGAGCTGTACCGGCGCATCCGCAACACGCTGCGCTGGCTGCTCGGCAGCCTCGACGGCTTCACGGAGGCCGAGACGGTCGCGCATGACGCGCTGCCGGAGCTGGAACGCTGGGTGCTGCACCGGCTGGCGGAGCTGGATGCCAGGCTGCGGGACGCCGTGCGGACGCATGACTGGACCGGCGTCTACCCCGAGATCCACGCCTTCTGCGCCGCCGACCTGTCGGCCTTCTACTTCGACATCCGCAAGGACAGCCTCTACTGCGACGCGCCGGACAGCCCGCGCCGCCGCGCCGCGCGCACGGTGATCGACCGGCTGCACCGCTGCCTGACCGCCTGGCTGGCGCCGGTGCTGATCTTCACGGCGGAGGAGGCCTGGCTGGCCCGCTTCCCGGACGAGGCGGACAGCATCCACCTGCGCGACTGGCCGGAGATCCCGCCCGAGTGGCGGGACGAGGCGCTGGCGGCCAAGTGGCGGAAGCTGCGCGAGATCCGCGGCGACGTCACCGCGACGCTGGAGGCCGCGCGCGCCGCCCGGACCATCGGCGCCTCGCTGCAGGCCGCGCCAAGGCTGGAACTGCCGGCCGAGGAAGCGGCGCTGCTGGGCGCCGAGGGCTGGGCCGAGATCGCCATCACCTCTGCCGCCGAGGTGGTGCCGGCCGAGGCGCGGCGCGTGACCTTCGCCCCCGCCCCCGGCACGAAGTGCGACCGCTGCTGGCGCATCCTGCCCGAGGTCGGGCAGTCCCACGCCCACCCGACGCTCTGCCGCCGCTGCGAGGCGGTGGTGGAAGGCCGGCGCGGCTGATGCTCCGCATCGGGCTCACGCTCGCCGCCGCCATCCTCGTCGCCGACCAGGCGACGAAGTGGTTCATGCTCGACGTGCTGCGGCTCGCGGAGGTGCGGCACATCCCGCTGCTGGCGCTCGGCCCCTTCGGCTTCGACCTGACGATGGTCTGGAACCGCGGCGTCACCTTCGGGCTGCTGGCGGGCGACAGCCCTTGGTCGCAGGCGGCGCTCGGCGCGGTGGCGCTGGCCATCGCGGGCGTGCTGCTGCGCTGGCTGGCGCGGGCGGAGAACCGGACGACCGCGCTCGCCCTCGGCGCCGTGGTCGGCGGCGCGGTCGGCAACGTGATCGACCGGGTGCGCTTCGGGGCGGTCGCGGATTTCCTCGACGCCCATGCCTTCGGCTGGCATTGGTACGTCTTCAACGTGGCGGATGCCGCGATCGTCGTGGGCGTGCTCACCCTGGTCGCGGATGCCTTGTTGCGGCCATCCCCGAAGGCTAAGGATCAGAGGCCATGACCCCGTCCCGCCCCTCCCTCCTCGCCCTGCCGCTCATGCTGGCGCTGGCCGGCTGCGGCGGCGACACCGCCCGCAACCTCGGCTTCCTGCGCGACCCGCCGGACGAGTTCCAGGTGACGACGCGCGCCCCCCTCTCGGTCCCGCCGAGCCTGGGGGACCTGCCGCCCCCCACCCCCGGCGCCCCCCGCCCGCAGGAGTCGCGGAGCGCGGGCCCCCTTCTCGGCGCCCGCGGCGCCACCGCCGCCGCGCCGTCCGGGGCGGAACGCGCCCTGGTCGCGCAGGCCGGCGGCCCGGTCGGCGGCAACATCCGCCGCCAGGTCGATGAGGAGAGCCTCCGCCTCGACCGGCCGGACCCCTCGGTGGTGGACCGGCTGATGTTCTGGCAATCCGCCCCGCCGCCCGGCATCGCCGTGGACCCGACGCGCGAGGCGCAGCGCCTGCGGGAGAATGCGGCGCTGGGCCGCGAGACGACGGAAGGCGAGACACCGATCGTCCAGCCGACGCAGCGCAACGCGCTGCAACGCCTGCTCGGCAACTGAGGGCTGCCGCACGGAGGCCTCGCCTCCGTGCCCCCGGCGCCTACGGCAGCGCCTGCAACTGCCGCTCCACCACGGCGCGCCAGGGCGCGTCGCGCGGCGCATCGGCCAGCAGGGCCTGCCAGACGCTGCGGGCATTGCCCGCCCGCCCGGCCCGCGCCTCGGCCAGGCCGCTCAGGAAGCGCAGGCGCGGGTCGGCGGGCTCCGACCCCAGGGCGCGCGCCAGCAGGGCGGCGGCCGCCGCCGCGTCGCCGCGCTCGATCTCCAGCTCCGCGAGGTTGCCGGCCAGCTGCGCGTCGAAGCGCACCGCCAGCGCGGCGCGCCACGCCTCCGCCGCCGCGTCCAGCCGGCCCCGGTTGCGCTCGGCATTGCCGAGCAGGAGCTGGCCCTGCCGCGCCGGCTCGCTCGCCGGGTCCACCGCGGCGATGCGCGCGCGCAGCGCCGACAGCAGCTGTTCCTCCGCCTCGGCCTGCTGGCGGCGCTGGTCGTAGGGCGCACTCGGCATGTCCGGCACGCCGCGCAGCAGGTAGAGGCCGAAGGCTGCGGCCGGCAGCAGGAACAGCAGCGCGGCCAGCACCGCCCCGCTGCGCGCGCCGGCGGCAGGCGTCGCATCCTGCGGGGCGGCGAGGATGCGGCGCTGCACCTCGAGCGTGGCGGCGGCATGGGCGACGGGGTCGATCCGCCCCGCCTCCCTCTCCCGATCCAGTTCCGCAAGCTGGGCGCGGTAGAGCGCGAGGTCGGCCTCCGCTCGGCCGCGCGCCCGGGCCGGGCGCAACAGGACGAGCGCGAGCGGCGCGAGGGCGAGCACCGCCAGGGCGCAGAGCAGAAGCCAGATCACGCGCGGGTGGTGTCCTTGGTGTCGTCGATCGCGTCCAGGCGCCGGCGCTCCTCCTCCGTCAGCGGGGGGGGCATGGCGGGCGCGGCGGCGCTGCGGCGGCGGGCGAGCATGATGAAGAACAGGCCGCCCAGCAGCGCCACCACGGGCGTCGCCCAGAGCACGGCGGTGGACCAGGCGAAGGGCGGCTTCAGCAGCACGAAGTCGCCGTAGCGCGCATGCAGGAAGGCGCGGATCTGCCCGTCGCTGTCGCCGGCCGTGATGCGTTCGCGCACGATCAGCCGCAGGTCGCGGGCAAGCGAGACCTCGCTGTCCTCGATCGACTGGTTCTGGCAGACCATGCAGCGGATCTCCCGCCCCAGCGCGCGGGCGCGCTCCTCCTGCGCCGCGTCGGGCAGCATGTCGGCGGGGTTGGAGACGGCGAGCGCGGGCTGCGCCAGCAGCAGCGCCAGCAGCAGGAGGCGGAGGAAGGCGGGGCGCATCACGCGTGGCGCCTCAGCAGCGGGCGGATGTCCTGCTCCAGGACCTCGGGCGTGATGGGGCCGGCGAAGCGCCAGCGGATGATGCCCCCGCGGTCCAGCAGGTAGGTCTCCGGCACGCCATAGACCCCCCAGTCGATCGCGACGCGGCCCGGCTCGTCCTTCGCCAGGCGGCGGAACGGGTTGCCGTGCTGGCGCAGGAACCGCAGGCTGTCCGCGGGGCGGTCCTTGTAGGCGATGCCGAAGACCGGCACGCCTTCGCGGTGCAGGCGCATCAGCTGCGGATGCTCGATGATGCAGGGCACGCACCAGCTGGCCCAGAAATTCACCAGCACAGGGCCGGGCAGGCCGCGCAGGTCGGCGGAGGACAGGGCCGGCACGCCCGCCTCCTCCAGCTCCGGCAGGGCGAAGTCCGGCGCGGCCTGGCCGATCAGGGCGGAGGGCACGCCGCGCGGGTTGTACTCGCCCGTCCGCATCCCCTGCAGCATGCCATAGAAGGCCGCGCCACCCGCCGCGGCCAGGGCGAAGGGCGTGAACAGCAGCGTGCGGCGGACCAGCGGGCTCATGCCGGCTGCGTCCCCTTCGGCACGGCGCGCCGGCTGGGGGCGGAGACGCGCACGCGCCGGTCCGCCAGCGATAGCGCGCCCCCCAGCGCCATGATCGCGGCGCCGAGCCACAGCCAGGGCGCCAGCAGGTTGTAGTGGATGCGGATCACCGCCTTGCCGGTGGCCGCGTCCTCCTCGCCGATCACGGCGTAGAGGTCGTAGACCAGGTTGGTGCGGATCGCGACCTCGGTGGTGTTCTGCCGGCCGATCGGGAACCACCGGCGGGACGGCTGCATGACGTGCAGCACCTCATCCCCGCGCAGCACGGTGATGGTGGCGCGGCGGGCGGTGAAGTTGGGGCCCGGCGTGTCGCGCACGCCGTCCAGCCGCCATGTGTAGCCGGCCAGCTGCGTCGTGTCGCCCGGCGCCATCGCCACCAGCTTCTCCTGCGCGAGGCCCATGCCCGCGATGCCCGCGGCCACGATGCCGATGCCGGCATGGGCGATGGCCGCGCCCCAGGCGGCGCGCGGCAGGCCGCGCGCGCGCGCCCAGGAATTGGCAAGGCCCGCGCGGAAGCCGGCGCCGCGGGCGCGCCGGAACAGCGCCGTGCGGTCGGCGATGTCGGCCACCGCCGCACCCACCACCCAGATCGCGAAGGCGAAGCCGACGGCAGGCAGCACCCGTTCCCCGGTCAGCAACAGCGCCAGGAAGAAGCCCAGCAGCGCGACGACGGCGCACCACCACAGCCGCTGCACCACCGGCCAGAGTTGCGCGCGCTTCCACGGCATCAGCGGCCCCGCCGCCATGGCCAGCAGCAGCGGCACGACCAGCGGGAAGGACGCCATGTTGAAGAAGGGCGGGCCCACCGACACCTTCGCGCCGAACAGCGCATCGGCGAACATCGGCCACAGCGTGCCCACGAAGACCACCGCGCTGATCGAGCAGACCAGCAGGTTGTTAAGCACGATCGCCCCTTCGCGCGAGACGGGGGCGAAAATGCCGGTCGGGACCATCACATGCGCGCGGATCGCGAACAGCAGGAAGGCGCCGCCCATGTAGAACAGCAGCAGCGCCAGGATGAACATCCCGCGTTCCGGGTCGTTGGCGAAGGAATGGACGGAGTTCAGCACGCCCGACCGCACCAGGAAGGTGCCCAGCAGCGACATGCCGAAGGCGATGATCGCCAGCAGCACGGTCCAGGTCTTCAGGGCTTCGCGCTTCTCCACCACGATCGCCGAATGCAGCAGCGCGGTGCCGATCAGCCAGGGCAGCAGCGACGCGTTCTCGACCGGGTCCCAGAACCAGTAGCCGCCCCAGCCGAGTTCGTAATAGGCCCACCAAGACCCGAGTGCGATGCCGAGCGTCAGGAAGGACCACGCCGCCAGCGACCACGGCCGCACCCAGCGTCCCCAGGCGGCATCCACCCGTCCCTCGATCAGGGCTGCGATGGCGAAGGCGAAGGTGACCGCATAGCCGACATAGCCGAGATAGAGCAGCGGCGGGTGCATCGCGAGCCCGATGTCCTGCAGCACCGGGTTCAGCCCCTGCCCGTCCGGCGGCGGCGGCCACATCCGCTCGAACGGGTTCGAGGTCTTCAGGATGAACAGCAGGAACCCCACCGAGACGAGGCCGAGCACGCCGAGCACGCGGGCGCGGAGCGAGGTGGGCAGTTCCCGCCCGAACCCCGCCACCGCCGCGCCGCAGAGCGCGAGGATCATCACCCAGAGGATCAGCGAGCCTTCGTGGTTGCCCCAGGTCCCGGTGATCTTGAACAGCATCGGCTTGGCCGAATGGCTGTTCTGCACGACGTTCAGCACCGTCGTGTCGTTCACCGCGTAGGACCACATGAGGCAGCCGAAAGCGGCCGCGATGGCGATGCACTGCCCGACCGCGAGCGGCGCGCCCGCCGCCATCAGCCGCGCATCCCGCCCCTCCGCCCCGATCAGGGTCAGCACCGACTGCCCGAAGGCGAGGATGAGCGCGAGGGCAAGGGCGAAATGGCCGAGTTCGGCGATCATGATCCGGTCCTGCCCTGCGGCCGCCCCTGATCGGGGCTGAGGGTGTTCCAGGTGGCCGGCGGCGGCGGCGCACCCTGCTCGGGCTGCCAATGGCCCGCGCGCTTCAGCGCGTCCGCGACCTCGGGCGGCATGTAGGTCTCGTCATGGCGGGCCAGCACCTCGGACGCGCGGAAGACGCCGTCGGGGCCGAGCCGCCCCATCGTGACCACGCCCTGCCCCTCGCGGAACAGGTCGGGCAGCACGCCCTGGTAGGTCACGCGGATCGCGTTGGCGCCGTCCGTCACGCGGAAATGCACCACCGGCCGCTGCCCGGCCACCGCGGGCTCGCGCTCCACGCTGCCGGATTCGACGAGGCCGCCGAGGCGGAAGGCGCGGTCCGGCCCCGGCCGTTCCTGCGCGATGTCGGAAGGCGAGCGGAAGAAGACCAGGTTGTCCTGGAAGGCGGTGAGGGTCAGCGCCGTGGCGCTGCCGAGCCCGATGGCGCAGAGCAGCAGGATCCACATGCGCCGACGCTTGCGGGAGGTCATTGTACTGGGCCCTCAGACGCCGGGCGCGCGCATCCGCGCGCCCGGCTTCGCGCCGACGCGCTGGCGCGCCCGGCAACATGGTCGGTCTGCGCGCGGGATCCGGCCATCGTCATGCTCCGTCCTTCGCGCGCGGGTCGAGCTGGCGCAGCCGCGCCGCGGCGGCGCGGTGGCGCAGCGCCGCGGCCACGCCCATCGCACCGAAGACGCCGAGCGACAGCGCCCAGGAGATGACGACATGCAGCAGATGCGTGCTCATGCGACGATGTCCAGCCGACGGGCACGCGCCGTCTCCAGCGCGCGGATGCGCCGCTCCATCACCGCCGCCCGCGTGCGCGCCAGCACCACCGCGCCGAACAGCAGCGAGAAGCCGGCCGCGCAGGTCAGCAGCGGATAGAGCATGTCCACATGCATCGCCGGGGCATCCAGCCGCGTCACCGTCGCGGGCTGGTGCAGCGTGTTCCACCAGTCCACCGAGAACTTGACGATCGGCAGGTTCAGCAGCCCGACCAGCGCCAGGATGGCGCCCGCCCGCGCGCCGCGCTCCATGTCGTCGAAGGCGCGCACCAGCGCGGCATGGCCGAGCCACAGGAAGAACAGCACCAGCACGCTGGTCAGCCGCGCATCCCACACCCACCACGCGCCCCACATCGGCTTGCCCCACAGGCTGCCGGTCGCCAGGCACAGCGCGGTGGCCGCGGCGCCCACCGGCGACAATTCCCGCGCCGTCAGGTCGGCCAGCGGGTGGCGCCAGATCAGCGACATGGCCGACAGGATGCCGAGCCCGGTGTACCCCCCCATCGCCAGCCAGGCCATCGGGACATGCACGTACATGATCCGCACCGTCTCCCCCTGCTGCCAGTCGGCGGGCGAGAGGAACAGCGCCCAGGCCACGCCCGCGGCGGTGACCGCGACCGCGGCCGCCCAGAGCCAGGGCATCAGCGCATCGGTCAGGCGCAGGAAGCGTCCGGGATTGGCGAATCGGTGCAGGGACCGCGCCGCCACGGGGGCGGGCGGGTCCGTCCGGGTCCCGGCGGGGCGGGTCGGGGCTGAGGGGGTGGCGTCCACCCCGCTAAGGTAGTGGCGTATCGCGCCGGATTGAAGCGGGAGGCCAGGGGCGTTACGTCCGGGAATGCAACCGCCACCCGGGCATGCGCCCGCCGATACGCCCGAAGGAGCCGCCGCAAGGATGTTGTTCGCCATCGCCTGCACCGACAAGCCCGCCTCCCTCGACCTGCGGATGGCGAATCGCCCGGCCCATGTCGAGCACCTGAAGGCGCATGAGAAGAGCCTCGTGCTGGTCGGCCCCGTGCTGGACCCGGAAGGCCGCCCCTGCGGCAGCCTGCTGGTGGTGGAGGCCGCCGACCGCGCCGCCGCCGAGGCCTTCGCCGCCGCCGACCCCTATGTCAGGGCGGGCGTCTTCGAGAGCGTCGTGGTGCGCCCCTTCCGCACCGTCTTCAAGGACGGGGCGCAGGTCTGACCATGGCGGCGAAGCCGCAGGGCCGCGCGGCGGCCGCGCCGGCCCCAGCGGCGGAACCCGTGGCGGAACCCGTGGCGGAACCCGCGCCGCGCCGCCACTGGCTGGTGAAGTCGGAGCCCGACGCCTTCTCCTGGCAGCAGCAGGTGGAACGCGGGGTCGAGCCCTGGACCGGCGTGCGCAACCACATGGCCAAGGCCAACCTGATGGCCATGCGGGCCGGCGACCTCGCCTTCTTCTACCATTCCAACATCGGCAAGGAGATCGTCGGCGTGGTGGAGGTGGTGCGGGAAGCCTATCCCGACCCCACCGTCGGCCCGGACGACCCGAAGGGGGACTGGGTCTGCGTCGACGTGAAGGCGCTGGCGCCGATGCCCCGTCCGGTGACGCTCGCCGCCATCAAGGCGGCGCCGGGGCTGGCCGACATCGCGCTGGTGCGGATGTCGCGCCTGTCGGTCATGCCGATCTCGGCGGAACACTGGGCGGCGCTCTGCGCCATGGGCGGATGGGTGGAATGACGGTGGATGCCGGGGCCAACGAACGCGTGCTCTGCCGGGTGGAGGACATCGCGGACGGCGACAGCCGCGGCTTCCCCCCCGCGCCGGGCGGCTTCACCGGGCTTTTCGCGGTGCGGCGGGGGGCGCAGGTCTTCGTCTACGTCAATTCCTGCCCGCATGTCGGCCTTCCGCTGGACCCGGCGCCGCACCGCTTCCTGGACGCGAAGCGCGCACACATCGTCTGTTCCGCCCATGGCGCGCGCTTCCGGATCGAGGACGGGGAATGTTTCTCCGGCCCCTGTTACGGCGAGAGCCTGGAGTCGGTGGCCGCGCGGGTCGACCCGGAAGGCCGGGTGATCGTCCCGGCGGATGCCGGGATGTAGGCGGCGCCTTCCTTCCGCCACGGGCGCCACCGCGCCGCCCTTCCCGCCCCGAAAGGACCTTGCGGCCGCCGAAGCGGCGCCACCGGCGCCGGCCATCCTCCTCCTTGCGCTCAACCCAAGGAGGGACCGATGCGCTTCACCAACCGCCTCCCGCTCGCCGCCGCGCTGCTGCTGTTCGGCGCCGCCCCCGTCCTCGCCCAGACGGCCCCGGCCACGGCCCCAGCCCCGGCCGGCAGCCAGCGGCCCGCCGCGGCGGCCACGCCCGCCAATCCCGGCGGCAGCGTGACCAGCCAGGCGCCGCGCCCCGCGGCCGGCGCCGTGCCCGCCGCGCCCCGCGCCGCCGCCACCGCCCCGGCCGGGACCACCGGTTCCGCCACGGCCGGGGCTACCCGCCCCGCCGCCCCCGCGCAGCCGGCCGCCCCGGCGCCGCGCGCAACCAACTGACGCCACCAGCCCGAACGGCCCCTCCCCGCCCGGCGGGGAGGGGTTCTTGCGTACGCGCGCGGGCGGGTGATGCACTCGCTGGCCGACGGAAACGGAGAGACACGCCCTTGCGTCCACGCGCGGGCAGGTGATGCGGCAGCCCCGAAGGACCGATGGCATGACAGGCAGCCTGCCGCGTCCTTAAACCCCCTCAAGACCTATGCTGCACCGCAATAAGCGATTGACGCATCCCGGGACGCCATGCCCCATAGATTCGGCACACGACAACGCCAGTTGCCGAACAGAAGAATCACTGGGAGCGCGCGCATGACCGACAGCCTGATCGCCGTGAAGCCCGAGATCGCGGCCAGGGCCCATATCGACGCGGCCAGGTACAAGGCGATGTACGAGACGGCCGAGAAGGATCCCGACGCCTTCTGGGCGAAGGAGGCGCAGCGCATCGCCTGGATCAAGGCGCCGACCCGCATCAAGGACGTCGATTTCGGCGCCACCTCCGGCAAGGTGTCCATCAGGTGGTTCGAGGACGGGGTGCTCAACGCCTCCGTCTCCTGCCTCGACCGGCACCTGGCCACGCGCGGCGACCAGGTGGCGATCATCTGGGAAGGCGACGACCCCGGCAGCGACGCGAAGGTCACCTACCGCGAACTCCACGCGCGGGTCTGCCGGCTGACCAACGCGCTCCGCCGGCTCGGCGTGAAGAAGGGCGACCGCGTCTGCATCTACCTGCCGATGATCGTGGAGGCGGCGGTCGCGATGCTGGCCTGCGCCCGCGTCGGCGCGATCCACTCCATCGTCTTCGGCGGCTTCTCGCCCGACAGCCTGGCCAGCCGCATCCAGGATTCCGAATGCTCGGTCCTCATCACCGCCGACGAGGGGCGGCGCGGCGGGCGCAAGGTGCCGCTGAAGACCAACGCGGACGAGGCGCTGAAGGCCTGCCCCTCCATCCGCCACGTCATCGTCGCGCGGAACACCGGCGGCGCCGTGCCGATGCAGCCCGGCCGCGACCTGACCTGGGACGAAGCCTGCGCCGGCCTGCCCGACACCGCCGAGCCCGAGCCGATGGGAGCCGAGGACCCGCTGTTCATCCTCTACACCAGCGGCTCCACCGGCAAGCCGAAGGGCGTGCTGCACACCACCGGCGGCTACATGGTCTGGGCGTCCTTCACCCACCAATACGTGTTCGACTACAAGGACGGCGAGACCTACTGGTGCACCGCCGATGTCGGCTGGGTGACGGGCCACACCTACATCGTCTACGGCCCGCTCGCGAATGGCGCGACCACGCTGATGTTCGAGGGCGTGCCCAACTACCCCTCCGTCTCCCGCTTCTGGGAGGTGATCGACAAGCACGCGGTCAACATCTTCTACACCGCCCCCACCGCCATCCGCGCGCTGATGCGCGACGGCGAGGCGCCGGTGAGGAAGACCAGCCGCAGGTCGCTGCGGATCCTGGGTTCGGTGGGCGAGCCGATCAACCCGGAAGCCTGGCTCTGGTACTACCGCAACGTGGGCGACGAACGCTGCCCGATCGTCGACACCTGGTGGCAGACCGAGACGGGCGGCATCCTCATCTCCCCCCTGCCCGGCGCCATCGCGCAGAAGCCGGGTTCCGCCACGCTGCCGCTGCCGGGCGTGAAGCCGGCGCTGGTGGATGGCGAAGGGCGGATCATCGAGGGCGCGGCCGAAGGCAACCTCGTGCTGCTGGATTCCTGGCCCGGCCAGATGCGCACGATCTACGGCGACCATGACCGCTTCGGGCAGACCTACTTCTCCACCTTCAAGGGCATGTATTTCACCGGCGACGGCGCGCGGCGCGATGCGGATGGCTACTACTGGATCACCGGCCGCGTGGACGACGTGATCAACGTCTCCGGCCACCGCATGGGCACCGCCGAGATCGAAAGCGCGCTGGTCGCCCACCCCAAGGTGGCGGAAGCCGCCGTGGTCGGCATGCCGCACGACCTGAAGGGCCAGGGCATCTACTGCTACGTGACGCTGAAGACCGGCGAGGAGCCGTCGGAGGCGTTGCGGAAGGAACTGGTGGCCTGGGTCCGCAAGGAGATCGGCCCGATCGCGGCGCCCGACGCCATCCAGTGGGCGCCGGGCCTGCCCAAGACCCGGTCGGGCAAGATCATGCGGCGCATCCTCCGAAAGATCGCGGCGAACGAGACGGACGGGCTGGGCGACACCTCCACCCTCGCGGATCCGGCGGTGGTGGACGAACTGGTGGAGAACCGCATCCGCTGATCCGCCGCCGCGGCCGCCCGCAAGCGCGGGCGGCCGCGCCTATCCCTCCGCCACCTCCACCCCCCGCAGCCCGGCGGCGAGCACCGCGCGCAGGTCGCGCGCGTCGAGCGCGACGCATCCCTCGGTCGGCGGGAAGCCGGGGCGGGCCAGGTGCAGGAAGATCGCGCTGCCGCGGCCACGCTCCACCGGGTCGTCGTTCCATCCGAGCACGCCGACCAGGTCATAGACATGGTCGTCCCGCCACAGCGCCTCGTGCGAGGCGTCGAAGGGCAGGGTGACGCGGCGGTTGTAGGCGCGATGGGCGGGATCGTCGCACCAGCCATCGGTGGGGGCGATCGGCTCCACCGGCACCGCGCAGCGCGGCGCGGCGCGGCGATCCGCCCGGAAGAACAGGCGGCGCAGCGGCATGCGCGCCGCCGGCGTCGCGCCATCGCCTTCCCGCTTCAGCGCCGCCGGCCGGACCCCGCCCTTGCCGAGCGCGCAGCGCAGCACCTGCCCGCCCAGCACCAGCCGGCCATCGGGGAAGACGCGGGCGAAGCCGTCCTCATGCATCGCCGCTCATCCGCTCCTGCGAGATCGAGGCGGCGTAGACCGGCGCGTCCGGCGCGCCGCGGAACTCGTCGATCGCCGCCATCACCGCCGCCGACAGCATGCCGAGCGGCCCGCCGAGCAGCCCGCCGCCGAGCACGCGCATCACCGGCGGGATGCTCTCCCCCGTCGCCGCCCGGTAGATGGTGCCGACCACCGGCAGATGGTGCAGCGGGTTCAGGCCCGACAGGAAGTCCGCGAAGGTCATGGTCTGCGGCTGCGGCTCCTGCGCGACACCCGGCGCGGAGGTCCCCGAAGCGGAGCCCCCCGGCATCGCGGGGCGCGGCGTGGCGCCCGCGGTCTGGGCGGGCAGGGCGGCGAGGGTCATGGCGCGGCGCGCTCCGGATGGTGGCGCAGGATCAGCAAGCCCCGTGCCGCCGCGTCACACCAGCAGATGCCCGAACCGCGCCGCCTTGGTCCGGAGATACTCGTCGTTCACGCCATTGGCCTCGAACTGGTGCGCCTCCCGCCCCGCCACGGCGATGCCGCAGGCGGCGAGGCCGGCGAGCTTGTCGGGGTTGTTGGTCAGCAGCCGCACGCGGCCGATGCCGACGGCGCGCAGCATCTCTCCCGCCACCCAGAAGTTGCGCTCATCCGCGCCGTAGCCGAGCGCGCGGTTGGCATCGAGCGTGTCGAGCCCGGCATCCTGCAGCGTGTAGGCGCGCAGCTTGTTCACCAGCCCGATGCCGCGACCTTCCTGCGCCAGGTACAGCAGCACGCCGCCGGCCGGGTCCGCGGCCATGCGCCGGATCGCGCCCCGAAGCTGCGGCCCGCAGTCGCAGCGGAGCGAGCCCAGCAGGTCCCCGGTGAAGCATTCGGAATGGATCCGCGCGAGCGGCGCCCGCCCTTCCCCCTGCGCGTCCTCGGGCCGGCCGACCAGGATGGCCAGGTGCTCGATCCCGCCATCGGCCGCGCGGAAGGCGACGATCCGCGCGTCCGGCGCGTCCTCCAGCGGCACCCGGGCCTCGGCCACCCGCGCCAGGCTGGCGGCCATGCCGGCGGGATGGCCGAGCACGTCCGACGCGGCGACCGACAGCAGGCCGAGCCGGCCGGCCGCGGCCTCGGCCGCCGGGGCGGCGACGAGGGCGGGCAGCAGCCGGGCGAGCTTCGCGAGCCGCATGGCCACCGCCGCACCGGCCGGCACCGCCGCGCGCTCCGGCTCGGCGGGCAGCAGGCGCTCCGCAGTCGGGTCGGCCAGGCTGCGGAGTGCCGCGGGGCTCAGCAGCAGGGGCGGCAGGCGGAGCGCGGCGACCTCGGCCTCGGTCCCCATGGGCGAGGGAGCCGCATGGGGGACGGGACGCTGGAGCACCGCGGCGGCGCGGACCGGCGCCAGCAGCAGCACGGCCGGGCCATGCGCCGCCGCGACGATCTCCGCCAGGCCACGCGCCGACACGACCTCGGCCGCGGCAACCACCAGCGTGCCTTCCGGGGTGCGGAGCAGGACGGGGGTGCCGCGACGCAGGTCGGACGCGGCGCGATGGACCGCGCGCAGCGCCAGCGCCCCGGCCATGGCCGTCCCGTCGGGCGACGGAACGGCGTCCTGGGTAGGCGACGCGAGATGGCCCATGGTGGTCATGTCCTGACATTCCGTCATGCACGCATATCCGCGCTTCAATGTGGCGTGGGCAAGGCGTTTGGGAGGGGGCGGTCGGCTAGAAAAACGTTCCGACAGTCAAGCGACAGTGATCGTGTCGGAAGGATCGCAACACTTGCTAGCGCCGTGATCCGTGAGGCAGAGTCCGTGTGGTTGCAGCAGCGCCGAGACCTTCGACTTAAAGGGATTCGGCGCACGGCTGCGTGACATCGCCGCCGTGCATGCCCACATCTGCATGGCACCACAGTTGCGTGAAACCGACGTCCCCACCCGTCGTTTCGGTGTGGACCTCACAGAAGCGGGAGCGATCATGGCCGGTCCTCGTCCCATCCTCGTCGTGGACGACGATGAAGCCCTGCGTCAGACGCTCGCGGAGCAGCTGGCGCATGAGGGCGAATTCATTCCCTCCGAGGCTGGCAGCGCCGGGGAGGCGCTGGCCAGGCTCGGCAGCGAGGATGCGCGCTTCGACGCCATCGTCCTCGACATCGGGCTGCCCGACGGTGACGGTCGGGAGCTTTGCGCGAAGCTCCGGAAGCAGGGCCTGCGGATGCCCATCCTGATGCTGACCGGCGCGGATGGCGAGCAGGACATCGTCCGCGGCCTCGACAGCGGCGCGAACGACTACATCGCCAAGCCCTTCCGCGTGTCGGAGCTGATGGCCCGGCTGCGCGCCCAGCTGCGCGTGTTCGACAATTCCGAGGACGCGGTCTTCACCGTCGGGCCCTACACCTTCCGCCCCTCCGCCAAGCTCCTGCTCGAGCCGGCGCGGAACCGGAAGATCCGCCTGACGGAGAAGGAGGCGGCGATCCTGAAATACCTCTACCGCGCCGGCGGCCGGCCGGTGGGGCGGCAGATCCTGCTGAACGAGGTGTGGGGCTACAACAGCGCCGTCACCACCCACACGCTGGAGACGCATATCTACCGCCTGCGCCAGAAGATCGAGCCGGATCCGGGCCAGGCGCGGCTGCTGCTGACCGAGGGCGGCGGCTACCGCCTCGACCCCCATGCGGGGCGGACCCAGCAGGCGGCGTGACCGAAGCCGCTGCCCTCCCCCACCATGGGGGGAGGGCAGCGGGGCCGCGCCTATTCCAGGCGGCAAGCCTCGTCGAAGCTCAGGCGCGGGCTGCGCGGGAACAGGCCCGTGGGGTCGCCGTAGCCGAGATTGACCAGGAAGTTCGACTTCCAGCCCGTGCCGGAGAAGAACAGCTGGTCCAGGCGGTGGTTGTCGAAGCCGCTCATCGCCCCGACATCCAGCCCCACCGCGCGCGCCGCCAGCATCAGGTAGGCGCCCTGCAGTGTGCCGTTGCGGAAGGCGGTGGTGTCGGCCAGCGCGGGGTTGTCGGCGAACCAGGCGCGCGCATCCGCATGCGGGAACAGGAAGGGCAGCTTGTCGTAGAAGGCGGCGTCATGCGCCACGATGACGGTGACAGGCGCGGTCATCGTCTTCTCGACATTGCCGGGGCTCAGCGCCTCCTTCAGCCGCGCCTTGCCTTCGGCGGTGCGCACGAAGACGAAGCGCGCGGGGGACGCATTGGCCGAGGTGGGGGCGAATTTGAGGAGGTTGTAGACCTCCTCCAGCTTCGCGTCGGGGACCTTGCGGTCCTGCCACTTGTTCTGGGTCCGCGCCTCCCGGAACAGCTGGTCGAGGGCGGTGTCGTCGAGGGTGGCGGGATCTGACAGCACGGGCGGCACTCCGGTCGGTTGAACTCCACCCCCGAGATAATCGCCGCCGGCCCGACCGCCAGCCGTCCCTGCGCGATGAGGATCATCCATGCCGTGAATGGCAGACGGGGCCGGGGCCCCGCCCGCCAGCGGGGATCAAGCCTCGACCTGCTCCACCCGGACCACTTCCGGCACGTAGTGGCGCAGCATTGTCTCCACCCCATGCTTCAGCGTGGCGCGGGAGGACGGGCAGCCGCTGCAGGCGCCCTGCATCCGCAGCCGCACCACGCCGTCGCGGAAGCCGCGGAAGACGATGTCGCCGCCATCGCCGGCCACGGCGGGACGGACGCGGGTGTCCAGCAGTTCCTTGATCTGGGCCACCACCTCGCCGTCGGCAGCCTCGAAATCCTCATCCTCGGGCGCCTGGTCGGCGCCTTCCACGGCCGGCAAGCCGCTGAGGTAGTGTTCCATGACGGCGCCGAGCACGCGCGGCTTCAGGCGCTGCCAATCGGCATCCTCGGCCTTCGTGACCGTGACGAAATCGTTGCCGAGGAAGACGCGTGCGACATCGCCCACAGCGAAGATGCGGCTGGCGAGCGAGCTGCGCCCCTCAGCCTCGGCGGCCGCGGTGAAGTCGGCAGTGCCGCTTCCGCCCATCACGTCCCGGCCGGGCAGGAACTTCAGGGTGGCGGGGTTGGGGGTGGCTTCGGTTTCGATGAACATGTGACCTGTCCGGGACTGGCGCCAATACCTGACCTATGTGGTCCGGCTTCGATCGCGACGCAAGCGACCCGATAGGGTCCGGAGGTGGAAGCCGCGGCACGACCGGCATCGGTGCCGGGCCGGTGCCCCCCGCCCCGCCGGTCGCAGCGGATCAGAAGCGGCGTGGGCCGCGGCTGCCGTGCCGCCCTGCGGTCTTCTTCGCGCGCATGATGGTCATCCAGGTCTCCAGGCGAACGGGTCTTCAAACGAATCGAAACGTGCCGCGGCCCGCATGGTAACCGGGCGGCAGCGACATGGCTATTCGCAATTCGGTTTCCAGATCACGACGCAGGCAATGCCCGGAAGCATCCAACTGCTTGTCGTGACCTCGGCATCACGACCATCGATCCTCGCCGAGCCAACGGGGGGACGCCGGCCGGGTTCCCATTCGAAGTCCTCGATCGAGGCATGGCACTGGTCGATGTGGTAGCCGGGCGGGACCTTGAACCAGAACTTCATCCCATGGACCGGGCTGTAGGCTGACAGGACGTATTCCGTGTCGGTCTTGAGGAGGAAGCTCTTCTCGACCGTCGTCACCACGACTTCCTCGAGATCGACGCTGATCTCCTCCTCGAAGCGGAAGACGAGGGTGCCTTTCGCGTAGCGGAACAGGAAGGGCGGCGCCGCCCACTCGCCTCCCGCGGCCAGCGCCGCGGCGGCCTGCTCGCGCAGCTCGGGGGAGAGGTCGATCGTGCGGTCGGCGGTCCCCGACACCGAGCAGCGGAACGCGAACTGCCGGACCATCGGCCCGACATCCTCCGGCAGCGCCTCCGTCACCGAGCTTGCCTTCACGAGATAGGGCACGGGCCCGGGTCCGGCCCGGACGAGGCGATAGCTCCGTTTCTCGTCCCACAGGAAGTAGCGGTCCCGGAGGCCGGCGGTGGAAAGGTCCTCGATCAGCACGTTGGAGGTGTAGTCGGACCGCCAGACGGCGTAGCGCCGGGCGCAGACGCCATCATGGACGAAGCGCCCGAATTCGCGGCCCAGCCTCTCGTGGTGGCCGGTCGAGTGCGAGAAGATCTTCTCGCAAAGCTCCTTGATGTCCTCACGCGACATGCGGCCGTTGTCGATGTGGTCGACCGCGATCCTCTTGATGTGGATCGCCGAATCCACCACCCGCTCGAACAGGCCGCGCAGGAAGCCGGCCAGCCAGTCGTAGAGCACGAGGTAGAAGAGGCCGCTCGCGAAGAGTGCCGCCCAGATGCTGCCGAGCCCGACCTTGACCAGCCCCAGGTCCGCCAGGCTGCACCAGCCGGGCTTCGGGTCGGGCCTGCAGGCATCCGTCATCCACAGCGCGACCCAGGCATCGAAGGTCTGCACGAGGATGGACAGGCCGAACAGCAGCAGTCCCAGCAGGAGCCGTGCCGTGGGCCCGCGCGAAGGCGCGAGGGAGAGGGCGCCCACCCTCGACGACAGCCTGCTCAAGAGGCGGGCTCTCCCCTGCGGGAGAGGCCCGGCCGTCACGTCACCCGCTCCAGCTCCGCGTCGCTCATGCTGCCGGGCACGATGGTCATCGGCACCGCGAGCTTGGCGGCGTAGCGCCCGGCGAGCGCCGAGATCAGCGGGCCGGGCCCGGACCCGCCGATGGCGCTGGCCAGCACCAGGATGGAGATGCGCGGGTCCTCCTCCAGCAGGGCCAGCAGCTCGTCGCGCGGGTCGCCTTCCCGGATCAGCAGGATGGGCAGGCCGCCGGTGATCTCGTTCACCTCGGCCGCCAGGGCGGAGAGCATCTTCTCCGCCTCCTCCCGCCGTTCCTCGGCCAGCATGGCGCCGACGCCGGCCCATTCCACCTGGCCCGCCGGCTCGATCACCCGCAGCAGGGCCACGCGCCCGCCGCTCTTGCGGGCACGGAGCGCGGCGTAGCGCAGCGCGACGCGGCGTTCCGGGCTGTCGTCCACCACCACCAGGAAGACGCGGTCCCGCCGGGCCTGCGCCGCCGCTTCCGTCTCGCCCATGCCTGCCATCCCCTCACCCACGCCGGAACAGCACGCTGCCCAGCCAGCCGGCGAAGCCCGCCAGCAGGATGCAGGCGATGCCATACAGCACCGGCTGGCCGCGCGCGATGTCGGCGATCCAGGCGGCACTGCCGGTGCGCACCACCGCCAGCGACAATTCCTGCCGCGCCACCACCCGCCGGTCGCGCACCAGCATCACCTGCACCCGGTACTCGCCGGTCGCCACCGTCGCCGGCACCGGCAGCCGCGCATGGAACAGGCGCCCGCCCGACACCTCGACCGGCCGGACCTGGTCCACCCAGAGCCCGGCATTCTGCTTGCCGCCCGCCAGCGCCCCGCGGAAGCGCGCCCCCTGCGCGCCGAGCTGCACCAGCGGCAGCAGGTCGAGCCCGAGGCGGAGGTCGGTGCGGTCGGTCGCATCCAGCATCTCCGTCACCGGCCGCGTGCCGGCCAGCGCCCAGTAGGAGGGCACGCGGTTGAAGCGCGCCGCGGGACCGTTGATCCAGAAGCCCAGCCTCTCGACCTTCTCCCGCACCACCATGGAGGTCATCGGCCCGCTGGCCAGCACCACCACCTGGTCGCCCCCTTCGTGGATCAGCCGCTCGGTCGCGCCGAAGACCAGGATCTCGCCGCCCGCGAAGGCGGTCGTCACCTCGATCCGCCGGACCGAGAGGTCGGCCGCCAGCGGGGGCGGCGCGACCTGCTGCGCGGGGGCGGGCGCGGCGAAGCCCGCCAGCGCCGCCAGCAGCGCGGCCAGCCCCGGCAGGCTTCGCCGCCCACCCGCCGTCATGGCGCCGGCCCGATGACGAAGAGCTGTTCCGGCACCCGCAGCAGGTCCCACAGCAGCGCCCCGGCGACCGCCAGAACCAGCGCGCCGAGCAGGGCGCGCGTCTCCTCGCCGCGCAGCCGCGTGCCCATCGCCGCGCCGAACTGCGCCCCGGCCACGCCGCCCGCCAGCAGCAGCAGCGTCAGCACGATGTCCACGCTGCCCACCTGGATCGCCTGGAGGAAGGTGACGTTGGCGGTGACGAAGACCACCTGGAACAGCGAGGTGCCGATCACCACCGCCGTCGGCATGCCGAGGAGGTAGATCATCGCCGGCACCAGCATGAACCCGCCGCCCACCCCCATCACCGCCGACAGCAAGCCGATGGCGAAGCCGATCAGCAGCGGCGGGATGACCGAGATGTAGAGCCGCGACTTGCGGAAGCGCATCTTGAAGGGCAGCCCGTGCATCCAGAGATGCTCGTGCAGCCTGGCCGCCCGCTTCCTGCGGCGGCGCAGGATGGCGCCGACGCTCTCCCGCACCATCAGCGCGCCGACGGTGCCGAGCACGACGACGTAGAAGACCGCCACCGCCAGGTCCACCTGCCCCGCCCGGCGCAGCCAGGCGAAGAGCTGGACGCCGAGCGCCGAGCCCAGGAAGCCGCCGACCAGCAGCACCGTGCCCATCCGCACATCCACGTTGCCGCGCCGCCACTGCGCGATGAGGCCGGAGACGGAGGCGCCGAGCGTCTGGTTCGCGCCCGAACCGACCGCGACGGGCGAGGGGATGCCGATCAGGATCAGCACCGGCGTCAGCAGGAAGCCGCCGCCCACGCCGAACAGGCCCGACAGCCACCCCACGCCGAAGCCGATGCCCAGCAGCAGCAGGGCATCCACCGACATCTCGGCGATCGGCAGATAGACCTGCATCGTGTTCCCGAGTCGTGTTCCCGCGGCGCCTTGGCGCGCCGCGGCCCCGAACATGGCGCGGGGTCGTGGCGCGATTGCGGCCGAATGCGGTTTGGACCCGAACCGGATGCGCGGCAAGGACCGGCCCGGAAAATTTCCGCCCGCTGCACGCGCAGTTCCGCCCCGCGCGAACTGCCCGCGCAACCGCGCGTTGGGCCGGCCACGACCTCACGAGGAAGGAGAGCCGAGATGCAGACAAGGACCGCCACCGCAGACGGGATGGGAATGGCCACCGGCCCGGCGATTGCCGCGGCCGAAGGCGCCCCGTCGCTGCCGCCCCGGGTGTCCTGGGGGGCCGTCTTCGCGGGCGGCGTCGTCGCCGTGACCGTCGGCGCCATGCTGAACATCCTCGGCCTCGCCATCGGCGCCACCACGATCGACCCGATCGCGCCCGGCGAGACGCCCTCCGCCTCCACCCTCGGCATCGCGGGCGGCATCTGGCTGCTGGTGGCGAACCTGGTCGGGCTCGCGGTCGGCGGCTATGTCGCGGCGCGGCTGTCGGGCACGTCTGACGACACGGATGGCGTGCTGCACGGCCTGTCGGTCTGGGCGGTGGGCTTCCTGCTCTCGGCCGTGCTGCTCGGCAACGTGATCGCGGGCACGGCGAGCACGGCCTTCAGCGGCGCCTCCTCCATCCTCGGCGGCGCGGCGCAGGGCGCGGGCCAGGCGGTGCAGGCGGCGGCCCCGGCGGTGGCGAACAACGTCAACCCGCAGGCGCTGGCCGACCGGCTGCAGAGCGCGCTGCAGACCGGCGGCGACCCGGCGGCGATGACCTCCGACCAGCGGCGGGCGGAGATGACGCGGATCGTCACCGGCCGCGTCACCTCCGGCAGCTTCGAAGGCAATGCCCGCGACCGGCTGACCCGGCTGGTGGCGGCCGAGTACAACGTCACCCCGCAGCAGGCCGGCGAGCGCATCACCCAGCTCGAGAGCGAGGCGCAGCGCGTCGCGACCGAGACGGAGGCGCGGGCCCGCCAGGCGGCCGAGACCGCGTCCAACGCGGCGGCCACCAGCGCCTACTGGCTGTTCGCGGCGATGCTGCTCGGCGCGGTCGCGGCCGTGCTCGGCGCCCGCACCGGCACGCGGCGCGCGGTGGTCCTGTCCTCGCAGCGCGCCTACGGCTGACCCGACCTGCTGCCCCTCCCCGCTGCCGCGGGGAGGGGTTCGCGCGCCCGGCGCCGGGGGGGAATTGTCCCGGCGCCCCGGAGCCGCCATCTAGGCGGCATGTCCCCCACACAACACGACCCCCTCGGGTGGCACGGCACCACCATCCTCTGCGTGCGCAAGGATGGCCGTGTCGCCATGGCCGGCGACGGCCAGGTCTCGCTCGGCCAGACCGTCGTCAAGGGCAATGCCCGCAAGGTGCGGCGCATCGCCCAGGGCCGCGTGCTCGCCGGCTTCGCTGGCGCCACCGCCGACGCCTTCACCCTGCTCGAGCGGCTGGAAGCCAAGCTCGAACGCTTCCCAGACCAGCTGGAACGCGCCTGCGTGGAGCTGGCGAAGGACTGGCGCACCGACCGCTACCTGCGCCGGCTCGAAGCCCTGCTCGCGGTGGCCGACGGCAGGCGGTCCCTGCTGCTGACCGGCCAGGGCGACGTGCTGGAGCCGGAGGATGCGGTCATCGGCATCGGGTCGGGCGGCAACTTCGCGCTCGCCGCCGCGCGCGCGCTGCTGCCGGTGGAAGGGCTCGACGCGCAGGAGATCTGCCGCCGCGCCATGAAGATCGCCGGCGACATCTGCGTCTACACCAACGGCAACATCGTGCTTGAAAGCCTGGAATCGTGAGCGAGGCCGTGAACCTCTCGCCCCGGGAGATCGTCTCGGAGCTGGACCGCCACATCGTCGGCCAGGGCGACGCCAAGCGCGCCGTCGCCATCGCGCTGCGCAACCGCTGGCGCCGCCAGCAGCTGGCCGCCGGCCTGCGCGAGGAGGTGGTGCCGAAGAACATCCTGATGATCGGCCCGACCGGCTGCGGCAAGACCGAGATCGCCCGCCGCCTGGCGAAGCTCGCCAACGCGCCCTTCCTGAAGGTGGAGGCGACGAAGTTCACCGAGGTCGGCTATGTCGGCCGCGACGTGGAGAGCATCGTCCGCGACCTGGTCGAAGTATCGATCACGCTGGCGCGCGACACCGCGCGGAAGAACGTGCAGGCCAAGGCGGAACTCGCCGCCGAGGAGCGGCTGGTCAGCGCGCTGGTCGGCGAAGGCGCGTCCGGCGAGACGCGGATGAAGTTCCGCCGCATGCTGCGCGACGGCCAGCTCGAATCGCGCGAGGTGGAGGTGCAGCTCGCCGACCAGGGCGGCGGCATGCCGATCGGCATGATGGACCTGCCGGGCGCGCAGGGCATCCAGATGCAGAACATGCAGGAGATGCTCGGCAAGATGTTCGGCGGCCGCACCCGGCCGCGGAAGATGTCGGTGGCCGACGCCCGCATCGCCCTGGCGAAGGACGAGGCCGACAAGCTGCTGGACCAGGAGGCGCTGACGCGCGACGCCGTCGCCAACGCCGAGAACAACGGCATCGTCTTCATCGACGAGATCGACAAGGTCTGCGCCCGCACCGGCGAAGGCGGGTTCCGCGGCGGCGACGTCTCGCGCGAGGGCGTGCAGCGCGACCTGCTGCCGCTGATCGAGGGCACGACCGTCACCACCAAGCACGGGCCGGTGAGGACGGACCACATCCTGTTCATCACCTCCGGCGCCTTCCACCAGGCGAAGCCGTCCGACCTGCTGCCCGAACTGCAGGGCCGCCTGCCGATCCGCGTCGAGCTCTCGGCGCTGAGCCGCGAGGATTTCCGCCGCATCCTGACCGAGCCCGAGCATTCGCTGGTGAAGCAGTATGTCGCGCTGCTGGGGACGGAAGGCGTCACCCTCGACATCACCGAGGAGGCGGCGGACGCCATCGCCGAACTCGCCGCCGAGATCAACGCCAGCGTCGAGAACATCGGCGCGCGGCGGCTGGCGACCGTGATGGAGCGGCTGCTGGACGAGGTGTCCTTCACCGCTTCCGACCGCGGGGGAGAGACGGTGGTGGTGGACCGCGCGATGGTGCGGGACAAGGTGGCGCCGCTCGCGGGCAGCGCCGATCTCAGCCGCTTCATCCTGTAGCCGCGGACAGGCCACCCCGCCGCGGCGGCCCGCGCGGCGCGGGTGAATGGCGGGCGCGGGGCGAATCCGCGCCCGCCCCCGCGCAACCCGCGCCGCGCATCCCCATTTATTCCGCATGTCCCTCGCCACCACCCCCCACACCGACGCCCCCGCCCTGCCCGATGCGGACCGCGCGGCGCTCGCCCGCGCGGTCGCGCTGCTGGAGGACAGTTCCTTCGCCGCCCGCCTCGCCGGCACGGTCGGCCAACCGATCGAGGCGCTGAAGGCGCGGCTGCCCGGGCCGGTGCAGGGCATGATCGACGGCGCGGTGAAGCGCGCGCTGACCACCGCGATGCAGGCGGCGCTGAGATCCGGCCCCTCGCGCAATCCGCTGCCGATCCCCTCCGCCTGGCTGCATCGCGGGCTCGCGGCGGCCTCGGGCGCGGCGGGCGGGGCGCTCGGCCTGCCGGGCACGCTGATGGAACTGCCGGTCTCGACCACGCTGCTGCTGCGCCAGATCGCCGCGGTCGCGGAGGAGAACGGGGAGGACCTGTCGCGGCCGGAGATCGCGGCGGAATGCCTGAAGGTCTTCGCGCTCGGCGGCCGTAACCCCGCCGACGATGCGGGGGAGAGCGGCTACTTCGCAGTCCGCATCGCGCTGGCCGAGGCGCTGAAGGGCGCGGTCGGCAAGGGGCTGGTCGGGTCGATGCTGCCGGGCTTCATCGGTTCCATCGCGGCGCGCTTCGGCGGACCGGTGGCGCTGAAGCTGTCGGCGCAGGCGGCACCGGTGATCGGGGCGGCCGCGGGGGCGGCGATCAACCTTGCCTTCCTCGAGCATTTCCGCGGCGTCGGCGAGGGCCATTTCACGGTCCGGCGGCTGGAACGCGCCCATGGCCCCGCCACGGTCCGCGCCGCCTACCAGGCCATCCAGACCGGGCGCGACGCGCGCTTCATGGGCTGACCGCGTCAGCGCCGGGGCGGAAGGGCGGGACGCGACGGCGTGAGGAGTTGTTAACTGGCGGGACCGGCTGCACCGGGTGATATTGCGAATAGCTCGCAATTGCAGGTGCCCATGACCCAGCTCCCCCTCGCCGTCGCCCTGGATGCCGGCCTCATCCTCCTCCGCGAAGGGCTGGAGGCGGTGCTCGTCCTCGCCGCGCTCGGCGCCCTGCTGCGCCGCGCGGCGCCGGAACAGGGCCGCAAGCTGGCCTGGGGCGCGGCGGGCGGCATCGCCGCCAGCCTCGTGGCGGCCCTGGCCTTCCACCTCCTGCTCGGCGGCGAGCATGACGACCGGATCGAGGCGGCGACCTGCCTCCTCGCGGCCGGGCTGATGCTCTGGACCGGCGGCTGGCTTGCGCGCCGCGCCGATCCGCGCGCCTGGAGCCTCGCGCTCCGGCGCCAGGCGGACCGTGCCCTGGCGGGGCGGCGGGTCGGGCTTGCGGTCGCGGCGATCGGCTTCCTCGCCGTCTTCCGCGAGGGCGCCGAGACGGTGCTGTTCCTGGGCACACTCGGCTCCGGCGGGCAGCCGATGGCGCTCGGCGCCGGGCTGGCGGTGGCGGCCGCGCTGCTCGGCCTGCTGTGGCGCGTCATCTCCCGCGGGACCGTGCGGCTGCCGCTGCGGCCGCTGTTCCTCGGCACCTCGGTCTTCCTGCTGGTGATGGCCGCGCGCTTCACCGCGGCAGCGGTGCAGGAGTTGCAGGAACAGCTCCTCCTGCCCTTCTCGCCGGTCGATCTGCCCGATCCGCTCGGCGCGGCCGGCCTGCCGGACAGCCTGGAGGGGCTGGCGGCAGCTGCGGCGGTGCTGCTGCTTGGCCTCACGGCCTTCCGCGGTAGCCGGACCCCGGCGGGTGGGGAGCTGGCGGAGGCGCCGCAGGTCACGCGGAGCTGAACATACGCGGCGGGAACGTTTCGCATCCTGCCGCATTTCCCCTCACTTGCGTGTCAGCGGATCGAACGATCCACCCTCCCCGGCATTTTCCCGTTCGGAAAAGTACACTTGGGGATTCCGAACGATGCAGCTCGACCTCATCCTGCGTGGCCAGTCGAACGCCGCCTATTTCGCCGAACTGGACGGGGGGGCCGCAGCGCAGGCCCTGACGCGGGGCGTCGAGGAATTGCTGGGGTTCGACGGCGTCACCAACTCCGTCCGCCTGGTCTATGACCGCGACGAGCAGGGCGCCGACACCGCCTATCCGGCCACCTACTTCCTGGGCGAATGGATGTCGCGCAGCGGCCCCGGCTGGGTGGCCGGGCCGATCGAGACGCGGTTCCTCGAACGCCTCGGCCAGTACCGGGCCGAGGGCATGGGCGATGCCAGCGCGGTGGTCTGGCTGCACAGCGAATACGACAGCATGAACCCCCTCCTCCAGGCCGGGGACTGGGCGAATGCCGTGCGCAGCGACGCGGCGCTGGTGCGCGGCACGCTGGGGCGGGAGGTGCCCTACCTGTTCGTCGCCGCGCATCCCTACAGCAGCGGCACCGGTGCCGGGCACCAGGCGATCCGCGCGGGGATGGAGCTGCTGTCCGCCGACCCCGCCTTCGACGGGCGCATCGCCGCCCGCGCGCCCGACATCGATGCCAGCCTCGACGATCTCGACGGCAACCCTGCCACCACGGAATACGGCTATGCCCACATCACCGCCTTCGATGCGCAGGTGATCGCCGCCCGCATCGCGCGTGGCGCGGCGGAGGAATGGGCGCGCTTCGCCCTGCCCGGCTCCCCGGTCGCGCAGAACGGCGGCAACATCGCGTCCCAGGGGCCGGAGGTGATCTCCGCGAAATGGGTCGATGGGGTCACGCTGCTGGTCGATGTGCGACACGACGCCGCCTTCGGCTTCGTCGACCTGAACGAGGTCGCGTCGCGCGGCGTCGGCTGGTCGCTCGCCATGCCCGACGGGCGGCGGATCGAGGCGACGGGCGCGGCGGTGCTCGACGGCGACAGCCTGGTGGTCCGCTTCGGCGAGGTGGTGCCCTGGGGCGCAGTGCTGGACTATGCCTGGGGCATCGGCCGCGTGGCGGACCCCGATGCCTCCGGCATCGGCAATGCGGTGATGGACCCGACCTACCTGCCGGTCTGGACGCCGGCGGGCGGCATCCTGGTGGTGGGGGAGGCGACGCTGGGCGGCGCGGCGCCGGCGCTGCCCGCCGCACCCGCCCCTGTCGTCGCTGCCGCCGGTGCCGGCGCCTTCGACCCGGAGATGGTGCTGGCCGCGGGGCTGGTGCGGATCGGCTTCGGGCGCGCCGGGACGGAAGGGGAGGTGCGCAGCCTGTATGAGATGCTGGAGCTCGACTACGGGCTCTGGAACGTCGCCGATGCGTTGGTGGACGGTCCATGGTTCCAGGACCGCGTGGCGGGCCTGGGCGACACGGCCTTCATCCAGCAGCTCTACGGCGATGCGCTCGGGCGCGCGGCGCGGCCGGACGAGGTCGCGACCTGGCTTGCCGAATTCGCATCCGGCACCCCGCGGGAGGTGCTGGCGCCGGTGCTGGCGGAAAGCGCGGAATTCGCCGCCGTGGCGCAGGCGCGCGCCGCCTCGGACCTCGCCTGGCTGTAGGCTAGATCCCCCGCAGCCGGGCCCAGGCCATCAGGGCTGCGTCATAGGGCAGCGCCGGCACTTCCCGCAGGCGCCAGAACCAGCGCCGTGGCTGGCCGGTCGCGGCCGGGCCGGGCGGCGGCGGCACCGCGCGGGCCGGCATGCCGCCCAGGCGGAACAGCAGCAGGCTGCGCGGCAGGTGGTAGCGGTGGGTGGCGATCCGCAGCGGGCCGTGGTGGCCGCGGGCGCGCAGCAGCCGGATGCAGGCGACGGCGGAGGAGAAGGTATCGGTGCCGGTCGGCTCCTCGGCGATGCGCCCCGCCTCCACCCCGGCTTCCGCCAGCAGCCGCGCCATCACCGCGCTTTCCGCCGGGCCGTGGCGGCCGACCGCGCCGGTCGGGACGTAGAGCGCCTTCGGCGCCTGCGCCTCGCCCCAGGCGAGCGCCGCCGCCACCCGGTCGCGCAGCGCGCGGCTAGGGCTGCCATCCGGCCGCACGGCGGCGCCGAGGATGACGACCGCCGCCCGGCTCACGGCGGGGCGGCCAGCAGCAGGCGGTTCAGCGGCTCCATCGCGCGCACCAGCGCCGCGCGGTCGCGCAGCGCGGCCTCCCTCGATGCGCCGGCCGTGACCACGCCGTCCAGGATCTCGCCCCAGGGGCGGGTGCCGTCGATCCGCGCCAGGAAGGCGCCGGCCAGCCGCGGCACCGGCACCGCCGCGCGCAGCCCGTCCCAGGTGACGGGCAGCATCCCGTCCGGGCGCAGCGCCTTCGCCAGCGCCGGGCCGTCCAGTTCCCGCAGCACCGGCACGGCGGCGTCATCCTCCCAGGGCGGCGCCGCCACGGGATCCGTCGCGCGGACGCAATAGGCGATGTGGATGCCCATGTTGCCGCAGATCGCCTCGGCCAGCGCCGCCCGCGCCACGGGGTCGAGCCCGGCGGTACGGCCGCGCAGCCGCGGGTCGGCCAGCCAGGTGTCGGGGTCGTAGCGCAGCGGCTCCACCAGGCAGGCGATGCGCAGCCCCGCGCCGGCCACCAGCGCGGCCAGCTGCGGCACGGTGAAGGCGACGTCGCGCGGGTTCAGCAGCAGGTCGTAGAGCCCCGCATCCCCGCCGCGGATGTGGTCGTCGATCCAGGGGTTCTTCCGCAGCCAGGCCGTCTCCGGCAGCTGCTTCCACAGCCGCTTCGCGATCTCCACCCGCGCGGGCGGCGCCTCCTCCACCGGGGCGAGCAGGCGCAGCGCGTCCTGCAGCATGTAGACGCCCGTGCGGCCATGCGGGGCATAGACCATCAGCCCGATCCCCCCGCCGGGCGCGAGGACCGAGACGAGCGCCGCAAGCCCCGCAGCAGGGTCCGGCAGGTGGTGCAGCACGCCGCAGCAGTCGATGTAGTCGAAGGGGCCGGGTGCCGCGCCCGGCAGGTCCAGGATGGAGCCCTCCACGAAGGCGACGTTGTCGAGGCCCCGCGCTGCCGCCCGCGCCGCCGCCACCCGCCGCGCGGAGGCCGAACGGTCGAGCCAGGTGACGCGCCCGGGCCGGCCGAGCCAGGCCATCTGCTGCGCCAGCATCACCGTCCCGTCGCCCGACCCGCCGCCCGCCATCAGCGCGGCGAGCGGGCGGGAAGCCGGGCGCCGCGCGCCGAAGACCCAGTGATCCACCTCCCGCAGGTGGGACGGGCTGCCCACCACCAGGCGCTTCGCCTCCTCCCGCGCGTCGCGGGCGGGATAGGGGAAGGCCTCGTATTGCGCGGCGAGGCTGCGGTCGGTGCTGTCGGTCATCGCGGGCTGCATAGGCGGGCGGCGCGCGAAGCGGAAGCGCGCCGGTTGTCCGGCCTGGGGGGGCGCCGTATCTAGCGGGCATGCGCCGCCCCTTCCTGCCCGCCCTGCTCCTGCTCCTCGCCGCGCTGCCCGCTTCGGCGCAGCAGGCGCGCCAGCAGCCCCAGCGGCTCGGCAACCACCAGTCCTGGACCGCTGCGACCCACCAGGAGAACGGGCAGAAGGTGTGCTACGCCTTCACCCGCGCCACCCGCAGCGACGGCGGGCCGCAGAACCGCGGCGCCGTCACCCTCACCGTCACGCATCGCGCCAATGGCCGGGACCAGATCGCGGTGTCGGTCGGCTATCCCTATCCGCGCCAGGCGGAGGTGCAGCTTGCCGTGGGCAGCCAGGAATTCCGCGCCTATGCCACGCAGCAGTCCAGCGCCTTCTTCCAGAACGGCGCGCAGCTGATCGCCGCCTTCCGCAACGGACGCGACGCGGTGGCGCGCAGCCCCGGCCCGCCCGGCCGCCCGGCCGTGACCGACACCTTCCCGCTCTCCGGCTTCTCCAACGCCTATGAGGCGATCAACCGCGAATGTCCCGCGCCGAGGCCCGGCCGATGAGCGACGCGCAGGACCTCAGCCAGGCGGAACGCGACCGCATCCTCGCCAAGGCCGCGCTTTTCGCGCCGCCGCCGGGGGTGGCCGCCGATGGCCGGCGCGACCTCGTCGGCCTCTCGCGCGAGGAGCTGGCGGCCGAGATGGTGGCGATCGGCGAGAAGCCGTTCCGCGCGGGGCAGCTCTGGCACTGGATCTACCACCAGGGCGAGACCGACTTCGCGCGGATGCCGACCATCGCGAAGCCGATGCAGGCGAAGCTGGCGGAGCGCTTCGTGGTGGGGCGGCCGGAGGTCGCGACCGAGCAGACCTCGGCCGACACGACGCGGAAGTTCCTGTTCCGCTTCCGCGACGGGCAGCAGGTGGAGACGGTCTACATCCCGTCCCTGGTGGAGGATCGCGGCGCGGTCTGCATCTCCACCCAGGTCGGCTGCACCCTGTCCTGCCGCTTCTGCCACACGGGGACGCAGAAGCTGGTCCGCAACCTCGGCGCCGCCGAGATCGTCGGCCAGTTCATGGCGGCGCGCGACGCCTATGGCGAATGGCCGAGCCCGAAGGACGGCACGCCGCGGCTGCTCTCCAACATCGTCGTCATGGGCATGGGCGAGCCGCTCTACAACTACGAGGCCACGGCCAAGGCGCTGCGCATCGTCATGGACCATGAGGGGATCGGGCTCAGCCGCCGGCGTATCACCCTGTCCACCTCCGGCGTGGTGCCGATGATGGACCGCTGCGGGGCGGAGCTGAACGTCAACCTCGCCGTGTCGCTGCATGCGGTGACGGACGGGCTGCGCGACGAGATCGTGCCGCTGAACCGCAAATACCCGATTGCCGAGCTGCTGGCCGCCTGCCGCCGCTATCCCGGCGCATCCAATGCGCGGCGGATCACCTTCGAATACGTCATGCTGCGCGGCGTGAACGACAGCGAGGCCGATGCGCGCGAACTGGTGCGGCTGATCAAGGGCATTCCCGCCAAGGTGAACCTGATCCCGTTCAATCCCTGGCCCGGCAGCCCGTACCAGACCAGCCGGCCGGACGCCGTGCGCGCCTTCGCCGAGATCGTCGAGCGGGCCGGCTATTCCAGCCCCATCCGCCGCCCCCGCGGCCGCGACATCCTGGCCGCCTGCGGCCAGCTGAAGACCGACAGCGAACGCAGGCGGCCGGCGAAGAAGGACGCGGCCTAGGGACCGGCACGCCCCCGCCCCTGCCCGGGGAGGATCGGGGCGGAGGCCCTACTTGTTGGTCCGGCCCGTCCTGCCTTCCGGCACGCCGCCGCTGCGGCCGACATCGTTCATCACGTCGCCTTGCGAGCTGTTCTCGCCTTCCAGCACGGCCGGGTCGGTGCCGCGGCCGAAGGTGCCCTTCGAACTGCCGATGCCCGGGTTGCGCTGCTCGTCGGAAGGCGGGCGCGGGATGTCGGCGCCGGGCCCCTCGCGGCGCTCCGCCTCGTTCTTCGGATGCTTGTTGCTGCTCATCGCCGCGCCTCCTCGGTGAAGGGCGAGGAACGGCCCGGCGACGCGGCCGTTCCCGGAAGTTCCCCTATCGCAGCATCGCGCCGGCCAGCAGGCCGATGCCGAAGACGCCCGCAGCGGGCGAGATCATCGGCCACCACCGCTCCGGCGCGAAGCCGCCGGCGAAGGCGAAGACGATGCCGATGAGGTAGGCGCCCGCCCCTTCCGCGATGCCGACCCGCGCCATCACCACCAGCGGCCCCACCACGCCCAGCACCCCGCAGGCCGTGCCGAGCCGGCGCCACAGCAGGTCCGACCGCAGGTCGGGCCGCAGCAGCGGGTCGGCGCGGGCGCGGTATTCCAGCGCGGCGCAGAGGGCGAGGAAGCCGAAGGCGAGGATCAGCATGGCGCTTCCCTCCCTCCCCCGCGGGCGGGGGAGGGCGGGCGGGATGTCGCGATCAGAGATCCAGCATCAGGCGGCGCGGGTCCTCGATGCTTTCCTTCACGCGCACCAGGAAGGACACCGCCTCCTTCCCGTCCACGATGCGGTGGTCGTAGCTCAGCGCGATGTACATCATCGGCCGCGCCTCGATCTTGCCGCCGACCACCATCGGGCGTTCCTGGATCTTGTGCATGCCCAGGATGCCGGACTGCGGCGGGTTCAGGATCGGGGTGGACATCAGGCTGCCGTAGATGCCGCCATTGGTGATGGTGAAGCTGCCGCCGGTCAGCTCGTCGAGCTTCAGCGCGCCGTCGCGCGCGCGGCGGCCGAAATCGCCGATCGACTTCTCGATCTGCGCGAAGCCCAGCCCGTCGGCGTTCTTCAGCACCGGCACGACCAGGCCGGAGGGCCCGCCCACCGCGATGCCCATGTGGACGAAGTTCTTGTAGATGATCTCGTCGCCGTCGATCTCCGCGTTGACCGCGGGGAATTCCTTCAGCGCGGCGACGCAGGCCTTCACGAAGAAGGACATGAAGCCGAGCTTCACGCCGTGCTTCTTCTCGAACACGTCCTTGTACTCGGCGCGCAGCGCCATCGCGGCCGACATGTCCACCTCGTTGAAGGTGGTCAGCATCGCCGCCGTGTTCTGCGCTTCCTTCAGCCGCCGCGCGATGGTCTGGCGAAGGCGCGTCATCTTCACGCGCTCCTCCCCGCCTTCGAGGCTGCGCGCCTGCTTCGGCGCGGCAGGGGGGGCGGCGGCCGGCGCGGCGGCGGGCTTGGCCAGGAAGGCCAGCACGTCGCCCTTGGTCACCCGGCCATCCTTGCCGGATGCGGCGCCGATCTGCGCCTGCGTCAGGTTGTTCTCGGCCAGCAGCTTGCTCGCGGCTGGGCCGGGCGGCAGGTCGGCGGGGCGCGCCACGGGCCCGGCGGGGGCGTGCGGCGGCTCGACCTTCGGCGGGGCGGCGGGCGCAGGCGCGGCGGCCGCCTTGGGCGCGGGCTTCGCCGCGCCGTTGGCGGCGCCGATGGTGCCGAGCACGGCGCCGGGGCCGACCTCCGCGCCCTCATCGGCGGCGATGCTCTCGATCACGCCGGCGGAGGGGGCGTTGACCTCGACGGTGACCTTGTCGGTCTCGAGTTCCACCAGCGGCTCGTCCGCCGCCACCGCCTCGCCGGCCTTCTTCAGCCAACGCGCCACGGTGGCGCTGCTGACGCTTTCCCCGAGGGGGGGGACCACGATCTCGGTCATCTGACTCCTGCCTCTTGCCGTTGCGTGTTCAGGCGAGCCGAAGCGCCTGGCGCACCAACGTCTCCTGCTGCTGCTGGTGGGTGCGGGCGAGGCCGGTGGCGGGGCTCGCCGCCTCCTCGCGCCCGACATAGACCGGCCGCTTCGCCTTGCCGTCGAGCCCGCCCAGCACGCGCTCGATCCTGCGGTCGACGAAGGTCCAGGCGCCCATGTTCTCGGGCTCCTCCTGGCACCACACGACCTCGGCGTTGGCGTAGGGCGCGAGCGCCTTGCCGAGGCTGGCCTGCGGGAAGGGATACAGCTGCTCCACACGCACGATCGCCACGTCCTTCACGCCCTTGTCGCGGCGTTCCTGCAGCAGGTCGTAGTAGATCTTGCCGGTGCAGAGCACGACGCGCTTCACCTGGTCGGCGGGTGCGAGGGCGTCGACCTCCGGGATCACGTACTGGAAGCCGCTGCCCGGCGCGAAGTCGGCCAGGCTGCTGACGGCCAGCTTGTGGCGCAGCAGGGACTTCGGCGTCATCAGCACCAGCGGCTTGCGGTAGTTCGCCTTCAGCTGGCGGCGCAGCGCGTGGAAGTAGTTGGCGGGCGTGGTCAGGTTGCCCACCCGCATGTTCCGCTCGGCGCAGAGCTGCAGGTAGCGTTCCAGCCGCGCGGAGGAATGCTCCGGCCCCTGGCCCTCGTAGCCATGCGGCAGCAGCATCACCAGCCCCGACATGCGCAGCCACTTCGTCTCGGCGCTCGCGATGAACTGGTCGATGATGACCTGCGCGCCGTTCGCGAAGTCGCCGAACTGCGCCTCCCACAGGACCAGGGTGCGCGGGTCCGCCAGGCTGTAGCCGTATTCGAAGCCGAGCACGCCGAATTCCGACAGCAGGCTGTTGAACGCCTCGAAGCGCGGCTGGCCGGCGCGGATGTTGTTCAGAGGCACGTATTCGGCCTGCGTCGCCTGGTCGATCAGGTAGGCGTGGCGGTGGCTGAAGGTGCCGCGCTGCACGTCCTCGCCCGAAAGGCGCACGCGGTGGCCTTCCAGCAGCAGCGTGCCGAAGGCCAGCGCCTCGCCGGTCGCCCAGTCGATGCCCTCGCCCGTCTCGATCGCCTGCTTCTTGGCGTCGAGCTGGCGCGCGATCTTCGGGTTCACGCCGAAGCCCGCCGGCACGCGCGCCAGCGCCGCGCCGACCTCGCGCAGCGTGTCGAGCCCGACCGCCGTCTCGTGCAGGCGCTCCACTTCCTCGCCGGTGGTGACGGCCTTGAGACCGGACCAGTGGCCTTCCAGCCAGTCCGCCTTGTTCGGCTTGAAGCCGTTCGCGGCCTGGAAGGCGTCCTCCAGCGTGGCGTTGAAGGCATCCAGCACGGCCTTCGATTCCTCGGCCGGGACGCTGCCCTCGGCCGCCAGCTTCTCGGCGTAGAGCGTGCGGGTGGTCCGCATCTCCTTGATGCGGCCGTACATGATCGGCTGGGTGAAGGCCGGCTCGTCCGTCTCGTTGTGGCCGTGGCGGCGGTAGCAGACGATGTCGAGCACCACGTCGGCGCCGAACTGCATGCGGAATTCCGCAGCCATGCGGGCGCAGAACACCACCGCTTCCGGGTCGTCGCCGTTCACGTGCAGGATCGGCACCTGGATGCTCTTCGCGACGTCGGTGCAGTACAGCCCCGAATAGGCGTGCGAGGAGACGGTGGTGAAGCCGATCTGGTTGTTGGTGACGATGTGGATCGTCCCGCCGGTGCGGTAGCCGATCAGCTGGCTCATCGCCAGCGTCTCGTACACTACGCCCTGGCCGGCGAAGGCGGCGTCGCCGTGCAGCATGATGCCCATGACGGACCGGCGCTGCTTCGTGTCGCCCGCCATGTCCTGGCGCGCCCGCACCTTGCCCGCCACCACCGGGTCCACCGCTTCCAGGTGCGACGGGTTCGGCTGGAGCGAGAGATGGACCATCCGCCCCGCGATCTCGATGTCGGTCGAGGTGCCGAGGTGGTACTTCACGTCGCCCGAGCCCTGCACGTCCTCGGGGTGGGCGGAGACGCCCTTGAATTCGCTGAAGACCGCCGTGTAGGGCTTCTTCACGACGTTGACGAGCACGTTCAGCCGGCCGCGATGGGCCATGCCGATGGTGATCTCGTTCACGCCGCCCGCCGCCGCGACCTCGATCGCGGACTGGATGGCGGGGATCGTCGTCTCGCCGCCTTCGAGCCCGAAGCGCTTGGTGGTGGCGTATTTGCGCGCGCAGAAGGCCTCGAACCCCTCGGCCTCGGTCAGCTGGCGCAGGATCTGGCGCTTCGACGCGCCGTCGAAGCCGCGCAGCCAGGGCGCGCCCTCGATCCGGCGCTGCACCCAGGACTTCTGGTCGGGGTCCTGGATGTGCATGAACTCGACCCCGATCGGGCCGCAGTAGCTGGCGCGGCAGATCGCCAGGATCTCACGCAGCGTCGCGTGTTCCTTGCCCAGCACCATGTCGAGGAAGATGGGCCGGTCCATGTCGGCTTCGGTGAAGCCGTAGGTCTTGGGGTCCAGCTCGGGATGCGGGTTCGGCACCTGCAGGCCGAGCGGGTCGAGCCGCGCTTCCAGGTGGCCGCGCACGCGGTAGCTGCGGATCAGCATCAGCGCCCGGATCGAATCCAGCACGGCGCGCTGCGCCGCCGCCTTGTCCACCGTGTCGGCGCGCGGGGCGGCGGGCGCCGCGGCGCCCTTCGCATCCTTCCTCGGGGCCGGCGGCGGCTCGGGGTCGGGGCCGAACTTGCCGCGCGGACGCGGCGCCCAGCTGGCGCCGACGGCATCCGTCAGCACCGCCCGCGCCTCGTCGTTCAGCGCGCCGAACAGCTCGGCGAAGGAGGGATCGACGCTGTCCGGCTTCTCCGCCCAGCGGGCGTAGAGATCGGCGAGGAAGGCGGCATTCGCCCCCGACATCGCGCTGGCGAGGATGTCCACTCCGGCCATCAGGTCCTCCAGGGCGGCCCCGTTGGCCTGGCCGCCACCTTCTTCGATCGGGTCGGCGGGCGCGGTGCCCGCCGGATGCAGGACCGCCCCCTTCCCCACCCCGCGCAGGACGCTGCGCGGGGAAGCGGGGCCGGGGGCGGCGTCAGGCCACTACATAGGCCGAAGGGCGGGATTGCGGCAGACCCCCCGCCCCGCGGGCGCGGAGGGTCCGCCCTGCGCCCTTACGGACACTTAACGTCCGAGCGCCTTCACCATGGTGGAGCCGAGTGCCGAGGGGCTGTCCGCCACCTGGATCCCGGCTTCGCGCATCGCCTCCATCTTGGCCGCGGCGGTGTCCTTGCCGCCCGAGATGACCGCGCCGGCATGGCCCATCCGCCGCCCGGGGGGGGCGGTGGCGCCGGCGATGAAGCCGACGACCGGCTTGTTCGGCTTGCCCGGGCCGAAATTCTCGCGCCGCAGGAATTCCGCCCCGTCCACCTCGGACTGGCCGCCGATCTCGCCGATCATGATGATCGACTTCGTCTCGTCGTCCTTCAGGAACAGCTCCAGCACGTCGATGAAGTCCATGCCCTTCACCGGGTCGCCGCCGATGCCGACGCAGCTGGACTGGCCGAGGCCGGCGGCGGTGGTCTGGGCCACCGCCTCGTAGGTCAGCGTGCCGGACCGGGACACGATGCCGACCGAGCCGCGGCGGTGGATGTGGCCGGGCATGATGCCGATCTTGCAGGCCTCGGGCGTGATGACGCCCGGGCAGTTCGGCCCGACCAGGCGCGACTTCGACCCCGTGAGCGCCCGCTTCACCCGCACCATGTCGAGCACCGGGATGCCTTCCGTGATGCAGATGACCAGCGGGACCTCGGCGTCGATCGCCTCCAGGATGGCATCCGCCGCGAAGGGGGCGGGGACGTAGATGACGCTGGCATCGGCGCCCGTCCTCTCCCGGCATTCCGCCACCGTGTTGAACACGGGCAGGTTCAGCTCCGGGTGCATCGTGCCGCCCTTGCCCGGCGTGGTGCCGCCCACGTAGTTCGAGCCGTAGGCGATGCCCTGGCTGGCGTGGAAGGTGCCCTGCGCGCCGGTGAAGCCCTGCGTCATCACGCGGGTGTTCTTGTCGACCAGAACGGCCATCGGGGTCAGCCCTTCTTCACCGCGGCGACCACCTTCTGGGCGGCGTCCGCGAGGTTGTCGGCCGCGATGATCGCAAGCCCGCTCTCGGCCAGGATCTTCTTGCCGAGGTCGACATTCGTGCCTTCGAGGCGCACCACCAGCGGCACCTTGAGGGAGAGGTTCTTCGACGCCTCCACGATGCCGGTGGCGATCATGTCGCACTTGGCGATGCCGCCGAAGATGTTCACCAGGATCGCCTTGACGTTGGCGTCCGAGGTGATGATCCGGAACGCCTCCGTCACGCGCGCCGCGTTCGCGGTGCCGCCGACATCGAGGAAGTTCGCCGGCGAGGAGCCGTACAGCTTGATGATGTCCATCGTGGCCATCGCCAGGCCCGCGCCGTTCACCATGCAGCCGATCTCGCCGTCCAGCGCGACGTAGTTCAGGTCGTTGCGGACGGCGTCCAGCTCCTTCGGGTCCATCTCGCTGTCGTCGCGCAGCGCTTCCAGGTCCTTGTGGCGGAACAGCGCGTTGTCGTCGAAGGACACCTTCGCATCCAGCGCCACGATGTCCCCCGCGCCGGTGACGACCAGCGGGTTGATCTCCACGATCGCGCAGTCGAGCTCGAGGAAGGCGCCGTAAAGGGAGGTGACGAACTTCGTGAAGGCCGTGACCTGCCTGCCTTCCAGCCCGAGCCCGAAGGCGAGCTTGCGCGCATGGAAGCCGGAGATGCCGGAAGCGGGGTCCACCGCGACCTTCAGGATCTTCTCGGGGTGGTTCGCCGCCACCTCCTCGATCTCCATCCCGCCCTCGGTGGACGCCATGATGACGACGCGCGACGTCTCGCGATCCACCAGCAGGCCGAGATAGAGCTCGCGCCTGATGTCGGCGCCGGCCTCCACGAACACGCGGGAGACGGTCTTGCCCGCCTCGCCGGTCTGCTTCGTGACGAGCGTCTTGCCGAGCATCGCCTCGGCCGCCTCGCGCACCGCCTCGACCGACTTGACGACGCGCACGCCGCCCTTGCCGTTCGGGTCTTCCTTGAAGCGGCCCGCGCCGCGGCCGCCGGCATGGATCTGCGACTTCACGACATAGACGGGGCCGGGCAGCTTCCGCGCCGCCGCCTCCGCCTCCTCGGCCGTCCAGGCGACATGCCCGTCGAGCACCGCGACGCCGTAGCGCCGCAGCAGTTCCTTGGCCTGGTATTCGTGGATGTTCATCCGGGTCTCCGGTCAGGGGGGGCGGCCGAGGGGCCGCGGCCCCCCTTCGCGCCCGGAGGGTGCAGGAGGCTCAGACGCCGAGCTTCTTGAAGTCCGCGATCAGCTTCTTCACCGCGTCGCAGGACTTGTCGAAGGCGGCCTTCTCCTCGGGCGTGAACTGCACCTCGACGATGCGCTCCACGCCGCCGGCGCCGATCACCACCGGCACGCCGACATAGAAGTCGTCCTGGCCGTACTGGCCGTTGAGCAGCACCGCGCAGGGCAGCACCCGCTTCTTGTCGAGCAGGTAGCTTTCCGCCATCGCGATGGCGGACGCCGCGGGCGCGTAGAAGGCGGAGCCCTTCTCCAGCAGCTTCACGATCTCGCCGCCGCCATTGGCGGTGCGGGCCACGATCGCGTCGATCTTCTCCTGCGTGGTCCAGCCCATCTTCACCAGGTCGGGCACCGGGATGCCGGCCACGGTCGAATAGCGCGTCAGCGGCACCATCGTGTCGCCGTGGCCGCCGAGCACGAAGGCGGTCACGTCCTCCACGCTGACGCCGAACTCCTGCGCGAGGAACAGGCGGAAGCGCGCGCTGTCCAGCACGCCCGCCATGCCGACCACCCGTTCCGGCGGCAGGCCCGACTTCTGCTGCAGCACCCACACCATGACGTCGAGCGGGTTGGTGATGCAGATGACGAAGGCGTTCGGGGCGTAGGTCTTGATGCCTTCCGCCACCTGGCCGATCACGCCGGCGTTCTTGGTCAGCAGGTCGTCGCGCGTCATGCCCGGCATGCGCGGGAAGCCGGCGGTGACGATCACCACGTCGGCGCCCGCGATGGCGGCGTAGTCGCCCGCGCCCACCATGTGGCTGTCGAACCCGTCCACCGGGCCGGACTGCATGATGTCGAGCGCCTTGCCCGCGGCGACGCCCGGGAAGACGTCGAACAGCACGACGTCGCCCAGTTCCTTGAGGCCGATCAGGTGGGCGAGCGTCCCGCCGATGTTGCCGGCGCCGACGAGGGCGATCTTCTTGCGGGCCATGCGCTGTCCTTGACCTTGCGGAGGGGTGGGCGTGTGATGCCGTGGCAGGATTTCAAGGGCGGCGGGCCGCCCGCGCGGGTGATTACTCCCGCGGCGCAGCATCGGCAAGGCGGGGCGCGCCGCCCCGCCCCGCCCGCCGCCGAATGTTCGCGTGATGTTCGGGCCGGCCGGGCGGTCAGGCGTAGGCGCGTTGCGCTTCCCGCAGATGGCCGGACGGCAGCGCATCCAGCCCCGGGTCGGGCGGCAGGTCCACCCCGAAATGGCGCTTCAGGACGTCGCAGATCAGCTCGTAGCAGGCGCCGATGCGGACCACCTCCATCCGGCGGAAGTCGATCATGGTCGAGGACCGGCGGTAGCGGTGGTATTTCGCGAGCCCGTACTCGATCACCAGCTCGGCCGAGGCGCGGATCTCCGGCTGCAGCTCGGCATGGTGGAACTTCGTGCCGGTGCCGGTGAGATTGGCGGATGAGCCGAACAGCGGCTGCCCTTCCTCCGCCGCAAGCCGTGCCATCGCCGCCTCCAGCGGGCCGACATTCATCAGGATGGCAAGCGTGCCGCCTTCCGTGCTCGCGGCCAGCGCCGGCTCGCCCAGCGCGCGCAGCAGCGGGTGGTCGGGCCGGTAGGGCGCGATGGCGGAAACCGGCAGGTCGTAGTCCAGCACCAGCGCGCGGATCATCTCGTCCGTGCGGGCATCGGGGAGGTGGACATCCTCGTGCAGGTCGAGCGTGCCGAGCATGGCGTTGCGCTTGTGCGCGCCGCGCCCCTTGGCACGGAAGAAGCGCGTCAGCGCCGCCTCGCAGCCGCCCGCGCCGGCATAGCCGACCTCGGTCGGGAAGACGACGACGCCGCCCGCCTTCACCACGTCGACCGCGCGGCGCGCATCGCCGCCGATGTCGAGCCTGGACATGGACATCCCTCCGCCTGGACCGGGGCGGAGGGTCGCGCGCCGGGCGCCGGCGCGCAAGTGTTGTCCGGACAAATTCGGCGGCCGCTGCCCCCCGCCATCGGCGGGGGCCGCCGCGGCCGGGTCAGATCGGCATGCAGCGCACGACGTCGTCGTGCCCGCGCGCGAGGGTGGCGAAGGTGCCAGCGGGGCAGCTCTGCTGCGCGTAGTCCACCGGCGGCAGCCCGGCCTGCCAGCCCGCCACGCCGTCGCGCTGGCCGCAGGTGGTGCGGCCGTTGCGGCGCGTGCAGCTCGCCGCCGATTCGCGGGAGATGGTGGCCGCCGCGGCGCCGCGCACGACGAGGCCGGACCGCTGCGTGCGCACATCGCCATGGCGCGCCGTCGCCACCTGCTGGCGCGCGGCGCCACGCACAGGGCCGCGCTGCGCGACAGCGCGCCGCGGTGCCGCCTGGCGCGCGGCCGGCGCGGCCTGGCGCGGGGCTGCGGCATGGCGGTCCGCGGGCTTCGCCGCCGGGTTCGCCTTCGCCACCTGCGATGTCCTGCCGGCCTGTCCTGGACGCTCGTCGCGCCTCGCGGCATCGGCCGCGGCGGGCGCCAGGCAAGCGAACGCAATCAGGGCAAGCAGGATGTTCCGCATGCGTCGAGATCCCCCAATCCTATCAACGGATGCCGCGCCCGGACCGGTGCCGCATCCATTCCCCGCCTCCACTAGACGGAGCAGGGGTGCCCCTGTCAACGACCGATCTTCAGAAACCGGATGAAGTACGGGGTCGCAACCAACTGCGCAGCGTGCGGCGCACGCCCGGCGCAGCGTGCGGCGCGCGCCTCAGGTGAGGTGTTCGAGCGCGAGCCATTCCTGTCCCTGCATCTCGTTCAGCCGGCTCGCCGTGCGTTCGAACATCGCCGCGTTCTCGCCGCGTTCGTACAACTGGTCCGGCACCGCCGCCGCGCTCGCCACCAGCTTCACGCGGTGCTCGTACAGCGCGTCGACCAGCGTGATGAAGCGTCGCGCCTTGTCGAAGTTCTCGGGGCCGAGGCGCGGCACGCCGTCCAGCACCAGCGTGTGGAAATGCGTCGCGATGGCCAGGTAGTCAGCGGGGCCGAGCGGGCGGCCGCACAGCGTGTCGAAGTCGAAGCGCGCGACGCCGCGCGCCGCCTGCGGCACATCGAGCGAACGGCCGAGCAGCGTCAGCCGCGCGGGCTCGCCCGCCGCTTCGCCGGTCAGCTCGGCGAAGGCGCGGTCCAGCGCCCCTTCGGCGCGCATGTCGGCCGGGACGTGCCAGGTCGGCAGCGCGCGGATGCGGTCGCGCCGGTAGTCGCGCGCCGCATCCAGCACCAGCACGTCGAGCCGCCGGTTGATCAGCGCGATGAAGGGCAGGAAGGCGTCGCGCCCGGGCCGCCCCCTGAACAGGTCGTCGGGCGCGGTGTTCGACGTGGCCACCACCACGGTGCCGCGCGCGAACAGCGCCTGGAACAGCCGCCCCAGGATCATCGCATCGGCGATGTCGTGCACCTGGAACTCGTCGAAGCAGAGCAGCGCGGCCTCGGCGGTGATGCTGTCGGCCAGCGGCGGGATCGGGTCCGCGGTGTCGCCGTGCTGCTTCTTCCAGGCGTGGATGCGCGCATGGACCTGCTGCATGAACTGGTGGAAGTGCAGCCGCTTCTTCCGCGGCACCTCGGCGCAGCCGAAGAACAGGTCCATCAGCATCGACTTGCCGCGCCCCACCTCGCCCACGAGGTAGAGGCCCATCGGCGTGCCCGCCGGCGCCTCCTCCGGCGCGACCGGCTTGCGGCGCAGGAAGCGCGCGAAGAAGCCGCCCTGCTCCGGCTCCTCGGGATGCGGGTCGTAGCCGCGGGTGCGGCGCCACAGGTCCTGCAGCACCTCCGCCGCGCGGGCCTGGGCGGGATCGGCCGCGAGCTTCCCGGCCGCGACGCGGGCGCGATAGGCGGGAAGCGGGCCGTCTGCGCCCGGGGCCATGGCAGGGTCGGCGTTCATGGCCGGCGGCGATAGCGCGCGGCGGCCCCCCCGGCAACGGGCCCGGCCCGCGATTGACGCGCCAGCCCCGCCCCATCAGCCTGCGCCGCATGCCTGCCCCCTGCGCCGCGCTGCTCTACGCCCCCGACGGCTACGACACATCCCGCCCGAAGCTGATGGGCCGGCACGCGGCGGGGGAGGGCTTCCTTGCCGGCCTGGTGCGGCATTCGGGCTTCGACCGGCTGGTCGCGCTGACCCGCGGCGACGCCGATGCGGAGGCCTTCCGCCGCCATGCCGCAGCCCTCGGCGCGCGCGTCCCGGCCGAGGCGATCGACGAGGCGGATCTGCAACGCCTGGGCGGGATCGGGTGCCTGCTGCTGCCCGGGCCGGGGCTTGGCCCCTTCGCCTGGCGGCGGCGCCGGCTGGGCGGGGCGGCGGCCTTCTCGCTGGTCGGCGTCACCCACACCGTCGCCTCCGCCGGGGCGATGGACAGCATCGCGGAGGCGCTGACCGCGCCGGTAGAGCCGTGGGACGCGATCGTCTGCACCAGCACCGCCGTGCGCGCCGCGGTGACCCGCCTGCTGGAGGCGGAAGGCGCCTGGCTGCGGCGCCGGCTGGGCGCCACCCGCATCGAGGGGCCGGCGCTGCCGGTCATCCCGCTCGGCGTCGATGCCGCGGCGCTCGCGCCCGATCCGGCGGTGCGGGCGGAATGGCGCGCGAGGCTCGGCATCAGCGAGGGCGACGTCGCGGTGCTGCACCACGGGCGGCTGTCCTTCCACGCCAAGGCGCATCCGCTGCCGATGCTGCTCGGCCTGGCGCGTGCCTGCGCGGCGGCGCCGGGGGGTGCGAAGGTGGTGCTGATCCTGTCGGGCTGGTTCGCCGACGGGACGCAGCGCCGCGCCTTCGCCGAACAGGCCCGCGCCCTTGCGCCCGACCTCGTCATCCGTCTGGTGGAGCGGCCGGAGACCGGCACCACGATCCGCGCCGCGGCCGACATCTTCACCCTGCTGTCGGACAACGTGCAGGAGAGCTTCGGCCTTGCCCCGGTGGAGGCGCTGGCGGCGGGGCTGCCGGTGGTCGGCACCGACTGGGACGGGCTGAAGGACACGGTGGAGCACGGCATCACCGGCTTCCGCGTGCCGACCCTGCTCGCCGGCCCGATGCCGGACCTGGCGGAGCGGCACGAGAGCGGCCAGGACAGCTACGACGCCTTCATCGGCGGCGTCGCGCAGTTCACCGCGGTGGATGTCGCGGCCGCCACGCAGGCCTTCGCCGCGCTGATCGGCGATGCGGCGCTGCGCGCGCGCATGTCCCGCGCCGCGCGGGCGGCGGCGCTGCGGCGCTTCGACTGGGAAGCGGTGATCGGGCTGCACCGGGGGCTCTGGGCCGACCTCGCCGCGCTGCGCCGCGATGCGCGCGGGGAACGCGCGGCGCCGCTGCGGGGGGAGGAACGCGTGCCGCGCCGCCCCGATCCCTCCGTGCTGTTCGCCGACTACCCGACGGGGCGGCTGACGCCGGAGACGCGGCTCGTACTTGCGCCGGGGCTCGGCGATGCGGAAGCCGCGCTCGGCCGCGCGATGGCGGTCGCGGCGCTGACCGGCGGCGCCCCGCGGCGGGACCTGCTGCCGGGGGCGGAGACGTTGCGCGCGATGCTGGAGCAGCTGGAATCCGGGCCCGCCAGCGCGGCGCTGCTGACCGTGGCGCTGCCCCCTGCCCGCGCCTGGCGCGCGCATCGCGCGCTGGGCTGGCTGCTGAAGATCGACGTGGTGCGGGTCAGCGCGGGGTAGCGCCTAGTCTCGCGGAAGCGGGGCCGCCGGAGTGGTCGATCAGCCGCCGGCCCCGGCGGCGTCGCGGATGCGGTCCAGCCGCAGCTCCCCCTTCGCGCCCCAGCCGCGCGTGCCCTCCGGCACCTCCGGGCGGAAGGCCTCGTAGAGGCGGAAGCCGGTGCGGTCGAGCTCCTCCGGCGGCAGCGACCGCGCCAGCGCCTCCATCGCCTCCCTCACCTCGTCGAGCCGCGCGCCGAAGGCACGCGCGACATAGGCGCGCACCGGCGCGGCCGGCGCGGGCCGCCCTTCGGAATCGGCGGCGAGCGTCACGCCCCCCGGCCCCGCCACCACCGGGATCTCGCGGCCGAGCAGATGCAGGCCCCGCGGCGCGGCGGGACGGGGCGGGGAGGCCGGCGCGTGTTCCGGCCTTGCTTCCGCCAGGCCCAGCCGGCGGGCCTTGGCGCGGGCGGCGGTGCCGGCCACGGCGCTGGCCAGGCTGAAGGCGGTGTCGGACGGGTGGCCCAGCCGTTCCGCCACCACCGCAGCCCAGAGGGTCAGCACGGGGGCGCGGTTGACGCGGACGGGTCCGGGGGCGGCCATGGGCCGAGGCTGCCCCCAGGGTGGGGGTCGCGGCAAGCGGCCCGGCGGCCGCGCCGGCCATGCCCCTCATTCGGGAGGGGGATCGAGGCACCACCTCAGGTTGTGCATCACGTCCGCGTGAGGGATAGGAGAGGCTTTCCGGCAGGATCCCGCGCCATGACGACGATCGCCTGGGATGGCACCACTCTGGCGGGCGACCGCCGCGGCAATGCGGGCGGCATGGCCTATGCGCTGACCAAGGTGCGGCGCTGCGCCGATGGCCGGCTGCTCGGCTTCTCGGGCGACATCGGGGTCGGCACGCTGATGCTGGACTGGCTGGACCGCGGCGGGGCGCGCCCGGCTGCGCAGGACAGCGACCGCTGGGCGACCGTGCTGGAGATCGACACCGACGGCACCTGCTGGTGCCATGGCCGCGACGGGCGCTGGCAGGTGGAGCAGCCCTTCTTCGCCATCGGCTCGGGCCGGGACTTCGCGCTGGCGGCCATGTCGCTCGGCCAGGATGCGGCGCGGGCGGTGGAGGTCGCGGCCCGCTTCGACACCGGCACCGGCAACGGCGTGGACGCGCTGGCGCTGCACCCGCGCGCGGAACTGCGCGACGCCGCCTGATGGCGGCCGGGCGACGCGCCTGACGCCGGCGGCGGCATGAAGAAACCCCGCCCCCGTCCGGCGCGGTGCCGGGCGGGGGCGGGGCTGGTCATCCCCGGAGGGTGGCCCGCGGCGCCGGGGCGCCGCGGGGTCGCGTCACTCGTCCGACGTGGACTGGTTGCGGCGGCGGATCGCCGCGCCCAGGATGTCGCCGAGCGAGGCGCCGCTGTCGGAGCTGCCGTATTCCTGCATCGCCTGGCGCTCCTCCTCCACTTCCTTGCCCTTGATGGTCAGGGCGAGGCGGCGGCCGGCGCGGTCCACGGCGGTGATCTTCGCATCGACCTTCTCGCCGACGGCGAACTTGTCGGGGCGCTGGTCCACGCGGTCGCGCGCCAGCTCGGCGCGGCGAATGAAGCCGGTCAGGACCTCGTCCACCTTCACCTCGATGCCGTTCGCCTCGACCTTGGTCACCACGCAGGTCACCACGTCGCCCTTGCGGATGCGGTCCAGCACCTCGGCGGCCGGGTCGGCCTGGAGCTGCTTGATGCCGAGCGAGATGCGCTCCTTCTCGACATCGACGTCCAGCACCTTCGCCTTGACCGTGTCGCCCTTGCGGAAGGAGCCCATCGCCTGCTCCCCCGGGAGGTCCCAGGACAGGTCGGACATGTGCACCATGCCGTCGAGGTCGGGGCCGAGGCCGATGAACAGCCCGAACTCCGTGATGTTGCGGATCTCGCCCTCGATGACGGCGCCCGGCGGGTTGGCCTCGGCGAAGACCTCCCACGGGTTGCCCTGCGCCTGCTTGAGGCCGAGCGAGATGCGGCGCTTCGGGCCGTCCACGTCGAGGATGACGACGTCGACTTCCTGGCTGGTCGCGACGATCTTGCCGGGATGGACGTTCTTCTTCGTCCAGGACATCTCGGAGACGTGCACCAGGCCCTCGACCCCCGGCTCCAGCTCCACGAAGGCGCCGTAGTCGGTGATGTTGGTGACGCGCCCGCTGAAGCGGCCGCCGACCGGGTACTTGACCGCGACGCCGTCCCAGGGATCGGCCATCAGCTGCTTCATGCCGAGGCTGATGCGCTGCGTCTCCGGGTTGAAGCGGATGACCTGCACCTTGACCTGCTGGCCGATGGTCAGCGCCTCGGACGGGTGGTTGATGCGGCGCCAGGCGATGTCGGTGACGTGCAGCAGGCCGTCCACGCCGCCGAGGTCCACGAAGGCGCCGTAGTCGGTGATGTTCTTCACCACGCCGTCGAGCACCATGCCTTCCTTCAGGCCCTGGATCAGCTCGCTGCGCTGTTCGGCGCGCGTCTCCTCCAGCACGGCCCGGCGGGAGACCACGATGTTGCCGCGCGCGCGGTCCATCTTGAGGATCTGGAAGGGCTGCGGGCTGCCCATCAGCGGCGTCACGTCGCGCACCGGGCGGATGTCCACCTGGCTGCCCGGCAGGAAGGCCACCGCGCCGCCGAGGTCGACGGTGAAGCCGCCCTTGACGCGGCCGAAGATCACGCCGTTCACGCGCTGCTGCGCGGTGAAGGACTTCTCGAGGTTGGTCCAGGCCTCCTCGCGCCGCGCCTTCTCGCGCGAGAGCACGATGGAGCCGTCGCGGTCCTCGTAGCGCTCGACGAAGAGCTCGATGACGTCGCCGGGCTTCACTTCCGGCTTCTGGCCCTGCGGGGCGAATTCCTTGAGCGGGACGCGGCCCTCGCTCTTCAGGCCGACATCGACGACGGCGAAGTCGTCATCGAGGCGGATGACCTTGCCCGTGACGACCGAGCCGGCGAAGCCGGTGTTCTCGCCGAGCGTGGCGTCGAGCAGGGCGGCAAAGTCCTCGCCGGCATCCGGCCTCGCGAGGGTGGTGGCGCTTGCCATGTGAGCTGTGTGTTCCTAGGTGCCGCCCCGGGATGGGGCATGCGGGATTGCGCCCCCGCGGGGCTGCCCCCGCAGGCACGACCTGGCCCGATCCCTTCCCCTGAAGCGGATGCGGCCCGAAGCCTGGGGGCGGAGTGACGGCCCGCCGATCCCGGTCCCTGCCCCTGCGGCCTGACGCGATCCGGCGCGGCCTTCCGGCCCCCCGCCCTTCCCGTCTTCCCCTTCCGCAAATGCACGGACACCGCGCCCCGTCGCCGGTTGCGGTTTGGAAGGCCGTTACGCGCGGAGCAGGGATGGAGTCAAGCGGAATCCCGCCCCAGCCGCGCCCGCACCAGCGCCAGCGCCGCCGCGAAGGCTTCCTCGATGCCGAGCGCGGTGGTGTCCAGGATCGCCGCATCCTCCGCCGGCCGCATCGGCGCCGCGCTGCGCCCGGCATCCTGCGCGTCGCGCGCGCGCAGCTCCGCCTCGACCTGCGCGGGGTCGGCGGCGACGCCGCGGCCGCGCAGCTCCTCGAAGCGGCGCCGCGCCCGCGCATCGGCCGAGGCGGTGACGAAGATCTTCACCTCGGCGTCGGGGAAGACCACCGTGCCGATGTCCCGCCCGTCCATCACCGCGCCGTGCCGCCGCCCGAAGTCGCGTTGCCAGTCGAGCAGCGCGGCGCGCACCGCCGGGATCGCCGCCACGGCGGATGCCGCCATGTCCGGCGCCGGGCCGCGCAGGTCGCGGCGGTCGAGGTCGGCGGGCAGCAGCGCCCGCGCCTCGGCTTCCGCCACCGCCGCGTCGCGCGGGTCGGCGCCGCGGTCCAGCACCCGCCGCCCGACGGCGCGGTAGAGCAGCCCGGTGTCGAGATAGGGCAACGCCAGCGCGGCCGCGAGCCGCCGCGCCAGCGTGCCCTTGCCCGCCGCGGCCGGCCCGTCCACCGCGATGATGAGCGGCGCGGCCGCCCCCCCGCCCGCGCCCGTCACGGCGCGCGCAGCGCCTCGGCCCCCGCCAGCCGGTTCATCAGCGCCGGGAAGCCGGGGAAGGAAGTCTCGATGAAGGCGCTGTCGTCCACCCGCACCGCGGCGCGGGAAGCGAGGCCGAGCACCAGCGCGCTCATCGCGATGCGGTGGTCCATGTGGGTCTCCACCAGGCCGCCGCCGGCGGGCTGGCCGCCCGCGCCATGCACCACCAGGTCGTCGCCCTCGATCTCCACCCGCACGCCGTTGGCGGCCAGCAGCGCGGCGGTGGCGGCCAGGCGGTCGCTCTCCTTCACGCGCAGTTCCTTCAGCCCGCGCATGCGCGTGACCCCGCGCGCCGCCGCGGCGGCCACCGCGAGGACGGGGTATTCGTCGATCATCGAAGGCGCGCGCGCGGCCGGCACCTCGATGCCCGTGAGCGACGAGGCGCGCACCACCAGGTCCGCCACCGGCTCGCCGCCCTCGACGCGCCGGTTCGCCTCCACGATGTCGGCGCCCATCTCGGCCAGCGTCGCGAACAGCCCGGCCCGCAGGGGGTTCATCCCCACGCCGCGGATGGTCACCTCCGAGCCCGGGACCAGCAGGGCGGCGACCGCCGGGAAGGCGGCGGAGGAGGGATCGCCCGGCACAACCACCGGCGCCGCCACCAGTTCCGGCTGGCCGGCAAGCTCGATGGCCACGCCGTCGCCTTCCGGCGTCACGCCGACGGTCGCGCCGAAATGGCGCAGCATGTTCTCGGTGTGGTCGCGCGTCGCCTCCGGCTCGATCACGCGGGTGGTGCCGCGGGCGCAGAGCCCGGCCAGCAGGCAGGCCGACTTCACCTGCGCCGAGGGCACCGGCACGCGGTAGTCGAGCGGCAGCGGGTCCGCCGCACCCTCCACCGCCAGCGGCAGCCGCCCGCCTTCGCGGGTGGCGAAGCGCGCGCCGGTGGCGGAGAGCGGTTCGGTCACGCGGCGCATCGGGCGCTTTCGCAGGCTGGCGTCGCCGGTCATCACCGCGAAGATCGGGTGCCCGGCCAGCAGCCCGCAGAGCAGCCGCGCGGCAGTGCCGGAATTGCCCATGTCCAGCACGTCCGCCGGCTCCACCAGCCCGCCGATGCCGCGCCCCGCCACCAGCCAGGTGCCGCCGCCGAGGTCCTGCACCTGCGCGCCGAGCGCGCGCATGGCGGCCGCGGTCCGCAGCACGTCCTCGCCTTCCAGCAGGCCGCTGATCGTGGTGGTGCCCACGGCGAGCGCGCCGAACATCAGCGCGCGGTGGGAGATCGACTTGTCGCCCGGCACCGTCACCTCGCCCGACAGCGGGTTCGGCGGCGCGGAGGCGGCCAGGGGGCGTGTCGCGGCGGCGTGATCCATGCCTGCGCGTTTGACATGGGGGGCGCGAAGTGGCAATCGCGCGGACCCCCTTTCGCCCTGCGGCGCGGAACCCCTTCGCGCGGCCGGGGCTCGACACGAGGCACCCCGTTTCCATGGCGAAGCCCGAACTCGGTTTGAAGCGCGTCTGCGTCGCCTGCAGCACCAAGTTCTACGACCTGACGCGCGCCCCGGCCGTGTGCCCCAAATGCGGCACCGAGCAGCCGGCGGAGCAGCCGCGCCTGAAGCGCGCCGCCCCGCCGCCCGACGACCGGGTGAAGAAGCGCGCCGTCCCGGCCGAGGCGGATGCCGACGCCGATGTGGAGGTCGAGGAGGCCGAGGGCGACGAGGCGATCGAGGACGCCGAGGAGCTGGAGGACGCGGACGAGACGCTCGACGCCGAGATCGAGGTCGAGAGCGACCGCGAGGAGGAGACCTGATCCCCGCCCCCTTCCCCGCCCCGCGGGGAAGGATCGTGGCGTCGCCGCCGGGGGGCTGACCTCCGGCGTGGCCGGCGCCACCATGCCGGCGTGCTGACCGCCCACCCCCTCCGCGCCGGCGCCATCGAGGCGCTCGGCGCGCCGGCCCTGGCCATGGGCGCCACCTTCCTCGCCTTCGGCGCGGCGGTCGCCGAGGCCGGGTTGCCGCTGGCCTGGGCGCTGCTCTGCTCGGCCACCGTCTACGGCATGGCGGGGCAGCTGGTGCTGCTGCAGCTTGCCGCACTGCCTGCCGCGCCGGTGCTGCCGGCCGTGGTGGCCGCCACCGCGGCCAATGCGCGCTTCCTGCCGATGTCGGTCGCCATCGCCCCGCTGCTGGGAAGCGGGTGGCGGCGGCTGCTGGCGCTGCCCTTCATCGCCATCACCCCCTGGGCGGCAGGCATGCGCCGGTTGCCGGCGCTGCCGGAAGGCGCGCGGCTCGGCTGGTTCCTGGGCTTCGCGCTGGCGTCCTGGGGCGGGGCGCTGGCGGCCACCGCCTTCGGCCACCTCGCGGCGCCGCTGCTGCCGCCTGGACTGCGGGCGGCGCTGCTCTTCGCCAACCCGCTCTATTTCGCGCTGCTGCTGGCGGCCGATCTCGGCCGGCCGGGGGTGCGGGGGGCGGTGGTCGGCGGCGCCGCCGCCGCGCCGCTCGCCCTGCCGCTCGGCCCGGCCTGGGGGCTGCTGGCAGCGGGGATCGTCGGGGGCACGGTGGCCTTCCTGGCGGGGCGGCGATGAGTGGGGCGGATCTCGCGCTCGCGCTCACCGTGGCGCTGGGGCTCGGGCTGCGCGGGGCGGGGCTGCTGCTGGGCGGCGCGCTGCGGCCGGACCATCCCTTCATCGCCTGGGCGGCGGCGGTGTCGGTCGCGACGCTGTCGGCCTTCGTGGTGCTGGCCATCGCCATGCCGGCGGGGCTGCTGGCCACCGTGCCCTGGCCGGCGCGGCTGGCCGGGCTCGCGGCCGGCGGTCTCGGCTGGCTGGCCTTCCGGGGGGCGCTGCTGCCCGCGATGCTGGCGGGGCTGGCCGGACTGCTGCTGGCGCGGCTCGCTACGGGGTGAAGCGGTAGAGCCGGGCGGGGTTGTCCACCAGGATGGCGCGGCGCGTCGCCTCCTCCGGCACCCAGTCCGCCAGCGCGTCGAGCAGCGCGGCGTCGTCCGGCACCGTCTCGGCATTGGGGTGGGGCCAGTTGGTGCCCCAGACGCAACGCTCCGGCGCCAGCGCCACCAGCGCGCGCGCCAGCGGCGCCACCGCGAAGGGGTCGCGCTGGTCGAGCGCATAGGGCGAGGACAGCTTCACCCAGCCGCGCCCGGCCTGCATCAGCCCCGCCACAACGCGCCAGGCAGGGTGCGCGTCCCACCCCCGCAGCGGCAGGCGCGCGAAGTGGTCGAACACCACGTCGCAGGGGATGTCGCGGAGCGTATCGGCGAGGGAGGCGAGAAGGTCCGGCGCGGCATAGAGCTGCAGGTGCCACCCTGCCTCCGCCAGCCGGCGCGCCAGCGGCGCGACATCGGCGGGGCCGAGCGGGATGCCCTGCACCAGGTTGGCGCGGGCGCCGACCACGCCGGCCTCCCCCATCGCGCGCAGCGTCGCGGCCGGCGCGTCGGGCGGCACCACCGCCACCATCCGCGCCCGCGCCGGCCCGGCTTCCCGCAGCGCCGCCAGGTGCAGGGCGTTGTCGAAGCCGTAGGTGGAGGGCTGCACCAGCACATGCCGCCCCACGCCGAGCCGCGCGAGCAGCCGGGCATGGTCGGCCAGCGTCGCCGCCGGGTGCGGCCGCGTGCCCGGCGCCACCGGCGCGGCGGCGTCGTAGACATGATGGTGGCAGTCCACCGCCCCCGGCGGCACCGTGATGCGCGGCCGGTCCGTGCCGGCGGTGAAGGGGATGGTCCGTGGCGCGTCCATGGGCGATAGGTTACGCCACCACGCCGGAAGGGGCGAGACAGGGTGCTGCGGGTCTTCCTGAGTCACACGCCGGAGATGCGCGCCAACTACTACCCCGGCCGCGCGCTCGCCGCGCTGCGCGCCGTGGCCGAGGTGGTGCTGCACGAGGGCGACGCCCCGCTGTCCGGCCGCGCGCTGGCCGAGGCCGCGGCCGGCTGCGCCGCCATCGTCGCCGACCGCGCCACCCCCGGCACCGCCGCGACCTTCGCCCATGCGCCGGACCTCCTCGCCTTCCACCGCGTCGCGGTCGATGTCTCCACGGTCGACATCGCCGCCGCCTCCGCCGCGGGCGTGCTGGTGACGCAGGCGACGCCGGGCTTCGTCGACAGCGTGGCGGAGCTTGCCATCGGGATGATGGTGGACCTGGCGCGCGGCGTGTCGCGCTACGCGGCGGATTTCCACGCCGGACGCGTCCCCGCGCCCGCCATGGGCCGCCAGCTTGCCGGCCGCACGCTGGGCCTCATCGGCTATGGCCGCATCGCGCGCCGCATCGCGGAGATCGCGCTGGCGATGCGGATGCGCGTGGTCGCGCACGACCCCTTCGCGCCGCCCGTGCCGCCGGTGGAGTCCCTGCCGCTCGACCGCCTGCTGGCCGAGAGCGACGTGGTGATGCCGCTGGCCGTCGCGACGGAGGCGACGCGCCACCTGATCAATGCCGGCACGCTCGCGCGCATGAAGCGCGGCGCGCATCTGGTGAACCTCTCCCGCGGGGGGCTGGTGGACGAGGCGGCGCTGGCCGCCGCGCTCGAGTCCGGGCAGGTCGCGGCGGCGGCGATGGATGTCGGCTCCGCGCCCGACCAGTGGCCCGACCCCGCGCTGGCGGCCCGGCCCGATGTGGTGGCGACGCCGCATGTCGGCGGGCTGACGCCGGAGGCGGCGGAACACCAGGCGATGGACACCGTCCGCCAGGTGGCGGCGCTGGCCGCGGGGCGGATGCCGGACGGCGCGCTGAACGCCGCGGCGGCGCACCGGCTGGCGCGGCTGCCGGGCTGGCGGGGGGCATGACGGCGCGGCGCGTCCCGCTCTCGCCCGGGCGGCAGACCGTCGCGGACCTGTCCTGGGCGTCGCTGCGCGTGCCGCGCTGCGCGATGATGGCGCGGCTCGCCCTGCCGCGCGCGCAGGCTGCGCGGGCCGCCATGCCCGCCCCGCGCATCCCCTGGACGGTGATCTTCGCCAAGGGATTCGCGCTGGCGGCGGAGGCGCAGCCGGCGCTGCGCCGCATCCACGCCACCCTGCCCCGCCCCCACCTGATCGAGGCGCCGCACGCCATCGGCTGCATCGTGCTGGAACGCGCCGAGGCGGAGGGGCAGATGCTCGGCCTCGCCCGCTTCACCGAACCGCATGCGAGGCCGCTGCCCGACCTTGCCCGCGCGCTGCGCCACGCCAAGGACGCACCGGCGGCGGAGGTGAAGACGCATCGCCGCGTGCTGCGCTTCGCGCGGCTGCCCTGGCCGCTGCGGCGGCTGATGCTGCGCTGGGCGCTCGCGGCCGGCGCGCCGCTGCTGCGCTATGGCGGCACCTTCGCGGTGTCCGCCGTCGGGCATCGCGGCGCCGCGGTGATCGACAGCGTCAGCGTGCTGCCCTGCTTCCTGTCCTACGGCCCGATCGGCGCGGCGGGGGAGGTGGAGGCCTTCCTGTCCTTCGACCACCGCGTGATGGATGGCGGCGACGGCGCCGCCGCGCTGCGTGGGCTGGAAGCGGCGATCGAGGGGCCGGTGGCGGCGGAGATCGAGGCGCTCAGCGCCGCGGGATGACCGCGGCCCGCACCCAGAGCGCGGTGGCCAGGATGCCCGCCGCGGCGACCAGGAAGGCGGCCCCGAAGCCGGCCCCGACGATCAGCGCGCCGAACACCACCGCGCCGAGGCTCTGGCCGAGGAACAGCACCATGGCGAAGCCCGCCACCGCGGTGCCGCGCGCCTCGGGCACGGCTTCCGTGGCGCGGGCCTGCAGCACGCCGTGGAACATGAAGAAGACCAGCCCCGCCGCCGCCTGCGCCGCAGCCGCCACCCACCAGGCCGGCGCCAGGCCGATGGCGGCGAGGCAGGCGGCCAGCCCGGCGCCGCCGCGCAGCACCATCCCACGCTCCCCGTACCGCTTCACCAGGACGGGCGCGGCGCGGGTGTAGACGAGCGAGCCGAGGCCGAAGCCCGCCGCAGCCAGCCCCGCCTCCGTCGCCGACAGGCCGAAGCCTTCGATCAGCAGCGAGGCGACGAAGGGGAGGGCGCCGCCGAACAGCAGCATCCCGTCCAGCCCCGCCGCCAGCATCAGCCGCCGCTGCGGCGCGCGGTCGAACAGGCGGAGGAAGCCGCGCATCCCGGCCCCCCGCGCCGGCCCCTCCGGCACCCGCCACAGCGCGGGGCCGAGCCGGAGGGCGAAGACCAGCCCCACCAGCGCCGCCGCCCCGCCGAGCAGCAGGAAGGTCGCGCGCCAGCCGAAGTGTTCCCCCACCGCGCCGGAGACGGGGCCGGCCAGCAGCTGCGCCATCACCATCCCCGTCAGGAAGCGCCCGATCACGCCCTGCCGCGTCTCGTAGGGAACCGTGTCGGCGATATGGGCCATCAGCAGCGGGATCACCGCCGCCGCCGCCAACCCCGACAGCACCCGCATGCCGAGCAGCGCGCCGAGCCCCGGCGCCTGCGACGCCGCCAGCAGCGTCGCGGCATAGAGGATCACCGCCAGCCCCGCGACGCGCAGCTTGCCGAAGCGGTCGCCGAGCGGCCCGGAGGCGAGCTGGCCGAGCCCGTAGGCGATGGCGAAGCCGCCGATCAGCGGCGCGACCTCGCCCAGCCCCACCGCGAATTCCCGCGCCAGCATCGGCAGCAGCGGGTCGAGCAGGCGCATCCCGCAGCCGACGGTGAAGGCCGCGCAGGCCAGCAGCCAGATCGGCGGGTTGGTGGCGCGCGGCGCGGCAGGGGTCATCCCCGCAGGCTAGGCCACTGGCGGGGCCGGCGGAACGCGCGGCAGGATCGGGCCAGACATCCGGGAGAGGACACCCGTGCCGAAGCTCATCGAACATGCCGAAGCGGGCCCCGAGGTCCGCGCCGTCTACGACGCCATCAAGGCGGCGCGCGGCGTGCCGGACGTGAACAACTTCTGGAAGGCGCTCGCCGTCCACCCGCCGACGCTGCGGCGCACCTGGGAGAGCCTGAGCGCGGTGATGGCGCCGGGCGCGCTCGACCCGCTAGTGAAGGAGATGCTGTACCTCGCGGTGTCGATGGCGAATGGCTGCGCCTATTGCACCGCGAGCCACGGCGCCGCGGCGCGGGCGCGCGGCATGACGGAGGCGCAGTACGGCGAGCTGCTGGCGGTGGTCGGCATGGCCGCCGAGACCAACCGCCTGGCCGAGGCGCTGCGCGTGCCGCTGGACCCGCAATTCGAGGCCTGACGCCGCCCGGCTTCGCGCCGCGGGCCGGGGCGGCTATCACCCCGGCCATGTCACCCGCCACCCTGGCCGGGGGCGGCGCGCTGCTGCTCTGGGCCTTCCTCGCGCTGTTCTCCCGCCTCGCGGCCGACATCCCGCCGCTGCAACTGACGGCGATGGGCTTCGCCATCGGGGGGGCGATGGGGCTCGTGGTGGTGCTGGCGCGCGGGGACGGGGCGAAGCTGCGGCAGCCGCCGCTGGCCTGGGCGCATGGGGTCGGCGGGCTGTTCGGCTACCACGCGCTGTATTTCCTGGCCTTCGCCCTGGCGCCGGCGGTGGAGGTCAACCTCATCAACTATCTCTGGCCGCTGCTGATCGTGCTGCTCTCGGCGCCGATCCGCGGGCTGCGGCTCGGCCCGGCGCGGCTGGCGGGGGTCGCGCTCGGCTTCGCGGGCTGCGCGCTGATCGTCGGGCCCGGCGCGCGCTTCCCGCCCGAAGCGGTGCCGGGCTTCCTGGCGGCGGCGGGCTGCGCCGTCGTCTGGGCGGTCTATTCGGTCACTTCCGGCACGCCGCGACTGGCGCAGGTGCCGACCGAGGCGGTGGCGGGCTTCTGCCTGGCGACCGCCCTGCTGGCCGCCGTGCTGCACCTGGCCTTCGAGGCGACGGTGGCGCCGGATGCGGGGGAATGGCTGGCGGTGGTGGGGCTCGGCCTCGGCCCGGTCGGGGCGGCCTTCTTCCTGTGGGATGTCGGCATGAAGCGCGGCGACCCGCGGCTGCTCGGCACGCTGGCCTATGCGGTGCCGGTCGCCTCCACCCTGCTGCTGATCGCGGCGGGCGAGGGCGAGGCCTCGGCGCGGGTGCTGGTGGCGACGCTGATGGTGGCGGGCGGGGGCTTCATCGCGGCGCAGGCGCGGTAGGCGCGGCGGCCAGGCCCGCCCCGCCTCACCCCGGCTTCCGCAGCAGCGCCCGCACCACCTCCGCCGGGCCCTGGTGGCGCGGCCCCTCATCCAGGCTGACCGTGCCCTCCAGCAGTTCCAGCACCTCGAGCCCGCCGAACAGTTCCTCGACGATCGCGCGCGACCAGAGCAGTTCCGGCATTTTCGGCCCGCCGCTGCGGCGGCCCTGCTGGGCCGGGGTGAAGCATTCCAGCACCAGCAGCCCGCCGGGCGCCAGCGCGCGCACCGCGCCGGCGGCGGCCGCCGCGCGGTCGGCGGGCGGCAGGTGCAGGTAGATCCAGGCGACCAGGTCGAACCCCGCCGCCGGATAGGCCCAGGCGGCGGCGTCCGCCACCACGGTGTCGATCCGCACGCCGCGCCGCGCGGCAAGCTGCGCCGCCTTGGCCATGCCGACCGCCGACCAGTCGAGCGAGGTGACCGCCAGCCCCTGCGCGGCCAGCCAGACGCCGTTCCGCCCCTCCCCGTCGCCCAGCGCCAGGGCGCGCATCCCGGGCGCGAGCCAGGGGCGCAGCTCCTCCAGGTAGCGGTTCGGCGCCTCGCCGAACTGGAAGCCGCCGCCGGCGAAGCGTTCGTCCCAGGCGATCGAGCTGCTCACCCCCCCGGCTCCCATCCCGGCGGCGCCAGCTCGAAGCCGGCGAAGTCGAAGGCGGGGCTGACGGTGCAGGCGACCAGGCACCAGCGGTCCCCCGCCGGCCGCGCCGCCTGCCACCAGCCCTTCGGCACCACGCCCATCAAGGCCTGCCCGGCGCCGAGCCCGGGGCCCAGCACCACCTCCCGCACCGGGCCGGCGCCGTCGGGGGCGAGCGACAGCACCAGCGGCCCGCCGGCCTGCCAGATCCACAGCTCCGCCGCATCCACCCGGTGCCAGTGGCTGCGTTCCCCGGCATCGAGCAGGAAGTGGATGGCGGTGCCGGCGCCACGGCCGCCGCCTTCCGCCGCGTCGCGCCAGACCTCGCGGTAATGCCCGCCCTCGGGGTGCGGGGCGAGGCCGAGCGCGGCCACCACCGCGCCGGCCGTCGCCGCGCCGTCCCGCAGGTCGGGGCTCACTTCGGCGGCGCCGTTCGCGCCATGGCGGGCAGGGCCGAGACCTCCTCGAACCAGGTGGCGAGCCGGGGATGCGCCGGGCGCCAGGGCTCGTTCGCGAAGCGGAAGTCGAGATAGCCGAGCGCGCAGCCCACCGAGACGGCGCCGATATCCGAGAGGCCCCGCGGCGGGTCCGCCTCCAGCGCGGCGAGCCCGCGCTCCACCGCCGCCTTCTGGCGGTCGAGGAAGGCGGCCCGCGCCTCGTCCACCGGCTTGCCGAAGCGCATCCGCCGGGCGACGGCCGCATCCATGATGCCGTCGGCCAGCGCCTGGCGGACCTGCGCGGCCAGCCGCGCCTTGCTGCCGGTGGGCGGGAACAGCGGCGGCGCGTCGCCGAGCGTGTCGAGGTATTCGCAGATCACCGGGCTGTCATAGACCGCCATGCCGTCATCGGTGATGAGGCAGGGGATCTTGGACAGCGGGTTGTCCCGCAGCAGCGCGGCGGGCGAGACATGCGGGTCGGTGGCCACGGTCTCGATCCGCCCCTCGATGCCGCGCAGGATGGCGGCGGCCATCACCTTGCGGACGAAGGGGCTGGCGGGCGAATGGTGCAGCTTCATGTGGTGTCGTTCCCTCGGTCCTGGTTCCCGCTGCGGCCGGTCAGCCGCGGAAATGGTTCTTCGCCTCGCGCCGGGCGGTGAATTCCTCCAGGTCGCGGGCGCGCAGGTAGGGATTGGCCGCCAGTTCCTGCGCGATCGTGGTCGGCACGGTCGGGCGGCCGGCGGCGCGCAGCGCGCCCGCGGCCTCGGCCTCGGCCCGCAGCGCCTTGTTGCCGGGCTCCACCGTCAGGGCGAAGCGGGCATTCGCCTCGGTGTATTCGTGGCCGCAGCAGAGCCGCGTGGCGGGGGGCAGCTTGGCCAGCCGCCGGAAGGACCGGTACAGCGCCTCCATCCCCCCCTCCTCCAGCGGGCGGCCGCAGCCCAGCGCGAAGACGACGTCGCCGCAGAGCAGCACATGGTCGGGGCCGAAATGGAAGGCGATGTGGCCGGTGGTGTGGCCAGGCAGGTGCAGCACCTCGGCCCGCGCGGCGCCGAGCGCGACGTGGTCGCCCTCCGCCACCGCCTGGTCGAGCGGCGGCAGGCGGTGGCGGTCCATCGCCGCGCCCACCACCTTCGCGCCGGGGAAGCGGGCCTTGAGCCCGGCCACCCCGTTGACGTGGTCCCCGTGGTGGTGCGTCAGCAGGATCAGGTCGAGCCTGCCGCCCGCGGCCTCCACCGCCGCGATGGCGGGCTCCGCCTCGCCCGGGTCGCAGACCGCGACCGCCCCGGTGGGGCCGTCCTTCAGCAGCCAGAGGTAGTTGTCCTCCAGGCAGGGCACCGCCTCGACCTTCAGCGTCATCTCCGGCCTTCTCCCGTCCATCGTCACGCCGCCGGTCCCTGACCGGGGCGATCCGTCCTATATCTCCGGCATGACGACCGAGGTCCACGGCCTGCCGGACTTCTACGCCTCCGCCGGCGGCGACGTCGCCGCCCGGCTGGTGGCGGCGCGGCTGCATGCGCTCTGGCCCGCCCTGCCGGGGCAGTCCGTCCTCGGCATCGGCCATGCGGCACCTTATCTCGGCCTTTGGCAAGCCGAGGCGCGGCGGGCGGTGTCGCTGGTGCCGGCGCACCACAACGGCCGGCTGGCGCGCTGGCCCGCCCGCCCCGCGGCGGCCGCCACCCTGGCGGCGGAGGAGGATGCGCTGCCCTTCGCCGACCGCAGCTTCGACCGGGTGCTGCTGGTCCATGGCCTGGAAGCGGCCGAGAATGCGCGCCGCCTGCTGCGCGAGGTCTGGCGCGTGCTGCGCGACGACGGGCGGATGATCGTGGTGGCGCCGAACCGGGTCGGGATGTGGGCGCATCTGGAACGCACCCCCTTCGGCCATGGGCAGCCCTATTCGCGCGGGCAGCTCGAACGGATGCTGGCGCGGCAGCTGTTCCGGGCGGAGCGGCGCGACGCCGCGCTGTTCCTGCCGCCCTACGGGCTGCGCTTCCTCGGCGCCTGCGCGCCGGTGATGGAACGCGCGGGCCGCCTGGTCTGCCCGCGCCTGGCGGGGGTGGTGATCCTGGAGGCGGAGAAGGACCTGTTCGCCGGGATGCCGGCCGGGGCGGTGGCCATCCGCCGCCGGATCGTGCTGGCCGAGGCGGTGTAGCCCCGGCATCAACGCCCTGTTCACGCGGCGGGTGCAATGGCTGGGGCGAAACGCTGCCCGGACCCCTGCCACATGGACGCCATCCCCGCGAACCTCCTCCGCAGCGCGATCCGCACGGAGCTGGCGCCCCCCATCGCCGAGTTGCGGAGCTTCGTGGACCGCCGCATCGCGGAGCTGAGCGCGGAGCTGCATGCCAGCCTCGAACTCGCCGACATGGGGGAGGAGCGGATGGTGGGGGAGCTGTCGCGCATCCAGGACCAGATCGCCCAGCTCGTCGCCGTGCCGGCCGCGGCCACGCGCAACAGCGGGCTCGAGCTGGAGGCGGTGGTGCAGGCGACTGAGACCGCGGCCACCACCATCCTGGAAGCCGCCGAGGCGATCCAGGACTGGGCGACCCGCGCCGCGAAGGAACCCGCCGACCTCCAGGCCCTGGCGGAACGCATCAACACCATCTTCGAGGCCTGTTCCTTCCAGGACCTCACCGGGCAGCGCGTCCGCCGCGCCATCCAGCACCTCCAGCAGGTCGAGACGATGCTGGCCGGGATGCTGCCGGGCGAGGGCAAGGCGCCGCCCCAGCTGCCGCGCGTGGAGGTGAAGACCGCGGCCGCGACGGTGCAGGACCGCACCGCCGATCTCGGCCAGGACGCCATCGACGCGCTGCTCGACATGTAGGCGGGCGGGGTTCCACCCGCCGTCGTCAGTCCGCGACCCGCCGCAGCCAGGCCCCGTAGATCCGCGGCCCCGCCAGCGCGGCGAGCGCGACGAGCAGGATCGCCAGGCTCGCCGGCCGCGTCACGAAGACGGTCCAGTCGCCCTGGCTGATGGTCAGCGCCTGGCGCATCGCCTGTTCGGCCATCGGGCCCAGGATCATCCCGATCACCACTGGCGCGACCGGGAAGTCGAAGCGGCGCATGAACATGGCGATGACGCCGATGCCGTACAGCAGCATCAGGTCCACCACCGAATTGCTGATGCCGTAGGTGCCGATGGTGGCGAAGACCAGGATGCCGGCATAGAGCTGCGGCTGCGGGATCTTCAGGATGCGCGCCCACAGCCCCACCAGCGGCAGGTTCAGCACCACCAGCATCACATTGGCCACGAACAGGCTGGCGATCAGCGTCCAGACCAGCTCCGCCTGGGTGGTGAACAGCAGCGGCCCGGGCTGGATGCCATAGGACTGGAAGGCGGACAGCATGATCGCCGCCGTCGCGCTGGTCGGCAGGCCGAGGGTGAGCATCGGCACGAGGATGCCCGCGGCCGCCGCGTTGTTCGCGGCCTCCGGCCCGGCCACGCCCTCGATCGCGCCGGTGGTGCCGAACTCCTTCCGTGCCTCGGGCGCGGCAAGCTTGCGTTCGGCGTAGTAGCTCAGCATCGTCGGCATCTCGGTCCCGCCGGCCGGCATCACGCCGAAGGGGAAGCCCAGGCCCGCGCCGCGGATCCAGGGCCAGAAGCTGCGCTTCCAGTCGGACCTCGACATCATGACGCTGCCCACCGGCAGCACCTTCTGCTCGCCCTCCACGTAGCGCCAGGCGAGGTACAGCGTCTCCCCCACCGCGAAGAGCGCGACGGCGACGAGCACGACATTCACCCCGTCGAGCAGTTCGGGCACGCCGAAGGTCATCCGCGCCTGGCCGGTCTGCAGATCCACGCCCACCAGCCCCAGCAGCAGCCCGAAGAACAGGCTGGTCAGCCCCCGCAGCGCACTGCCGCCGAGCACGGCGGAGACGGTGACGAAGCACAGCACCATCAGCGCGAAATACTCGGCCGGGCCGAGCTTCAGCGCGTATTCCACGATGACCGGCCCGACGAAGGCGATGCCCAGCGTGCCGACCGTGCCGGCGACGAAGCTGCCGATCGCGGCGGTGGCCAGCGCCGGCCCCGCGCGCCCGTTCCGCGCCATCCGCGCGCCTTCGAGCGCGGTGATGATGGAGCCCGATTCGCCCGGCGTGTTCAGCAGGATGGACGTCGTGCTGCCGCCGTACATCGCGCCGTAGAAGATGCCGCAGAACAGGATGAAGGCGCCGGTCGCCGAGACGCTGAAGGTGATCGGCAGCAGCAGTGCGATGGTCAGCGCCGGCCCGATGCCCGGCAGCACGCCGATCGCGGTCCCGAGGAAGCAGCCGAGCAGCGCCCAGCCGAGATTGGCGAGCGTGAGCGCGTTGCCGAACCCCAACGCAAGCCCGCTGATCGAGTCCATTTACCTTGCCCTCAGACGCCGGGCGCGCGCATCCGCGCGCTTGGCTTCGCGCCGACGCGCCGTGGCGCCGGGATCGGTGGTCGCCCTGCGCGCGGGGCCGCGTTGCGGCCCTTCATGTGCCCTCAGACGCCGGGCGCGCGCATCCGCGCGCTTGGCTTCGCGCCGACGCGCCGTGGCGCCGGGACCGGTGGTCGCCCTGCGCGCGGGGCCGCGTTGCGGCCCTTCATGTGCCCTCAGACGCCGGGCGCGCGCATCCGCGCGCTTGGCTTCGCGCCGACGCGCCGTGGCGCCGGGACCGGCGGTCGCCCTGCGCGCGGGGCCGCGTTGCGGCCCGTTGTGTGGCGTCAGGCATATGGCGCGGGGGGGCGCGGGGCGCGGCGTCACTCCGGCACCCCGAAGATCAGCCCCTCGACCACGCCCGCGCCGATATTGACGCCGAGCGCCTTCACGAACAGCACATAGGCGCCGAGCGAGACGGCGAAGGCGATCGCCAGGTTGCGCAGATGCGCGCGCGACCCGAAGGCGGCCGCCACCAGCACGAACTGCACCGTCGCCGCGGCGGTGAAGCCCAGCGCGTCGATCAGCACGAGATTCGCCAGCAGCCCCGCCAGCAGCAGGCCGAGCGCGCGGAGGTTCAGCGGCGCCGCGCCCTGCAACTCCTCGATGTCGCGCGACCAGCCGCCGCGAAGCGCGCTGCCGACCAGCCCGATACCGAGCGCGAGCAGCGCGGCGGAGATGATCGCCGGCACCAGCTTCGGCCCGACCTGCGCGTAGATCGGCGAGGCGGGGATGGCGAAGGTCTGCCACACCGCCACCAGGCCGAGGCCGAGGACGAAGAGCGCGGCGCCGAGATCGGCGCCCGACCGCCCCGGCCCGCCCCCCGGCCTCACGTGACGAGGCCGAGATCCCGCAGGACCGCCTCGTTGTCGGCACGGTCGCGCTCCAGGAACTGGTCGAAGGCGGCGCCGGTCAGGAAGGCGTCCTCCCAGCCGCGGTCGGCCAGGATGCGCTTCCATGCTTCGGAGGCATGCACCGCCGTCATCAGCTCCACCAGCGCCTGGCGCTGGGCCGCGTTGATGCCGGGGGCGGCGAAGACGCCGCGCCAGTTGGTCAGCGCCACGTCCACGCCGCTTTCCTTCAGCGTCGGCACGTTGGGGTCGAGCCGCCTCTCCCCCGTCGTCGCCAGCGCGCGGACGCGGCCGGCGCGGATCTGCTCGGAGAATTCGGACCAGCCGGAGATGCCGGCCTTCACCTGCCCGCCGAGGATCGCCGCCTGCGCCGGGCCGCCGCCGGGGAAGGCCACGAAGGACGCCTCCCGCGCCTGCCGGCCGAGCGCGCGCAGCATCAGGCCGAGGATGATGTGGTCCGTCCCCCCCGCCGACCCGCCGGCCACCGAGACCGCCTGCGGGTTGGCCCGCAGCGCGGCGAGCAGGCCGGCGATGTCGCGGATCTCGGAATTGCCGGGCACGATGATGACGCCCGCCTCCTCCGTCATGCGCGCCACCGGCAGCACGTCCTTCAGCGAGACGGGGGTGCGGTTGGTCAGCGCCGCGCCGACCATGACGCTGCCCGCGATGATGACGCTGTCCGGGCGGCCGCGGCGGGTGCTGAGGAAGCGCGGCAGCCCGACCATGCCGCCCGCGCCGCCCACATTCTCGAACTGGAAGCTGCCGACGAGGCCCGCGGCGCGGCCCGCCTGCTCGATCGCGCGGCCAAGCCCGTCCCAGCCGCCGCCCGGCCCGGCGGGCACGAAGACGTAGAGGCTGTTCATGCGCTGCTGCGCGCGCGCCGCGCGCCCGGCGAGGCCGAGGGAGAGGGCGCCGCCGGCGGCGGCGAGAAGGGTGCGGCGTTCGGTGGTCATCGGTCCTCCCGGGGGGTCGCGCAGGGGCGCGGGCGTCGTTCCGCGGAACACTAGGCCACGGCGGGCGGCGCGCGCAAACCACCCCCGCGCGGCAGCGCCGGAACCGCACCCCGAAGCCGGGCGTAGCCCTCGCTGCGGCATGACAGGACGCGCCATGACCCCCCCGGACCCCCCGGCCGAACCCGCGCTGCACCGCAGCATCACGCCGTTCCAGCTTTTCGCCTACACGCTCGGCGGCATGCTGGGCGCCGGGATCTACGGCCTGGTGGGGCGCGCGGCGGGCGATCTCGGCTCCGCCGTCTGGCTCGGCTTCCTCGTCGCGATGGTGGCGGCGCTGCTGACAGGGCTGTCCTACGCCTCGCTCGGCAGCCGCTATCCGCGCGCGGGGGGCGCCGCCTATGTCACCGGGCGCGCCTTCGCCCGGCCGCTGCTGACCTGGACGGTCGGCCTCGCCATCATGGCGTCGGGCCTCACCTCGGTGGCGACGCAGTCGCGCGTGGTGGCCGAGAACCTGCTGCGGCTGACCGGGGCGGAGGCGGTGCCGCAGGTCGCGATCGCGCTCGGCTTCGTGCTGATCGTCGCCGGCGTGGTGGTGCGCGGCATCCGGGAGAGCATGTGGTTCAACATCGTCTGCACGGCGGTGGAGGCGACCGGGCTGCTGCTGGTGATCGCGGTGGGCGCGCCGTACTGGGGCGCCGCCGACCTGTTCGAGACGCCGTCGGGCGAGGGCATCGGCCTGTCCTTCCTGATGACGGGCGCGATCCTGACCTTCTTCGCCTTCATCGGCTTCGAGGACACGCTGAACGTGGCGGAGGAGGCGAAGGACCCCCGCCGCACCCTGCCCATCGGCATCGTCTGCGCCATGCTGGCCGCGACCGCGCTCTACATCGCCGTCTCGGTCACCGCCGTCTCGGTCGTGCCCTGGCGGGAACTGGCCGCGGCGCCGGGGCCGCTGGCCGAGGTGATGGCCCGCGCGGCACCCTGGTTCCCGGGCTGGGGCTATGTCGCCATCACGCTGTTCGCGGTCGCCAACACCGCGCTGCTGAACTACGTCACCGCGTCGCGCCTGCTGCTGGGCATGGCGAGGCAGGGGCTGATGCCGGCGCCGCTGGCCCGCATCCATCCGGGCCGGCGCACGCCGCACATCGCGGTGCTGGCGCTGATGCCGGTGGTGGTGGCGCTGGTCATGGCCGGCGACATCGGGCAGCTCGCCTCGGCCACCGTGCTGCTGCTGCTGGCGGTGTTCGCCGTGGTCAACCTGGCGCTGCTGGTTCTGCAGCGCCGCCCGGCGGAGCCGCATGGCGGCTTCGAGGTGCCCTGGCCGGTACCGGCCGGCGGCGCGCTGGTCTGCGGCGCGCTGCTGCTGAACCGCATCGCCACGGGGGACTGGCGCGCCCCGGCGCTGGCGGGCGCGATGCTGGCGGTGATCCTGCTGGCCTATGCCGTGCTCCGCCCGCGCAGGACGCCGGAAGCGGCGGATGGCGCGGCGCCGCCGCTGGAAGGAAGGTGACAGGGGGGCAACAATCGCCCGCTGGACGGCCCCCCGCCCGCCGGAGCATTTTCCCGGCAGAACGGGAGACCAACGCCTCATGCCGCCTTTCCGGGCCTTCCGGCCGCCCGCGCCCCTCCTGCTGGCCTGGCTGGTGGCCGGCCTCGCCCTCGCCGGCCTGCCCGCCGCCCCCGCCCTCGCGCAGCAAGGCCAGCCGCCGAACCGCGAATTCACCGTCCAGAACGAGACCGACCTGACGCTGCGCGAGCTCTACGCCGCGCCGCCCAACGCCACGGATCGCGGACCCGACCGGCTGGGTGCGGACACGGTGGCACCCGGCGCGAATTTCCGCGTCCGGCTCGGCCGCCTGCGCGACTGCACGCTCGACGTCACCGCCGTATACCAGGACGGGTCGGAGGAGGTGCGCCGGCGCGTCGACATCTGCCGCAACCAGCGCCTGGTCTTCGGCGACCCCTCGGTGCCTGTGCTGGAGGTGACGGTCGCCAACCGCAGCCAGGTGATGCTGCGCGAACTCTACGCCGCCCGCGCCGGCGCCGCGGCCCGCGGCCCGGGCGACTGGGGCCCGGACCGGCTGGGCGCCGCGGTGATCGACGCCAATGCCGAATTCCGCATGCGCATCCGGTCCCGCGACTGCGTCTTCGACATCCGCGCCGTCTATGCCGATGACCGCGAGGAGGTGCGGGAACGCGCCGATCTCTGCGTCGACCGCAGCATCGCCTTCGACCGCAGCACCATCCCCGCCCCGCCGCGCCACCCGCTGCTGCTGGTGAACCGCCATCTGGCGACGGTGCAGGAGATCTATGTCTCGGCCAGCACGGAAAGCGACTGGGGCCCGGACCGGCTGCGCGCCAGCCCGCTGCCCGTCGGCGACGAGGCCGCGACCGAGGTCGAGGGCGCCTGCGAGGTGGACATCCGCATCGTCTTCCCGAATGGCGGCGCGGAGGAACGGCGCGAGGTGGACATCTGCGCCAGTGACCGCATCGTGCTGCGCCCGGCCTGGGTGCTGGCCGAACGCCTGGGGGACGAAGGCGCGGTGCCCGCCCCGCCCGGCGAGGCCGGCCTGCCGCTGTCCGCCACGCTGCGCATCCGCAATGCCGGGCGGCTGCCGATCGTCGAGATCTACGCCGCCCCGCCCGGCGCGCCGCGCGGCGAGGACCGGCTCGGCACCGACATCCTGCCGGCGGGCGACACCTTCGAGATCGGGCCGCCGGATGCCGATGCCTGCGCCGCCGACCTGGTGGCGGTGTTCCGCGACGGGCGGGAAGTGACGCGGGCGGGGGTGGACCTCTGCTCGGGCGAGGAGATCGAGATCCGATGATGAAGAAGACCCTCCTCGCCTGCGGGCTGGCCGCGTCGCTCGCGGCGCCCGCCCTGGCCCAGGGCGTGCCGGAGCCGCTGCGCGGCGCCTGGTTCGCCGGCGACTGCGCCGACCCGCAGGCGATGCTGGTGATGACCGGCCGCGCCGCGGTGCGCGTGGAATCCGAGGCGCCGGCCCGGCTGGTCCGCTTCCGCGACACGCGGGAGGCGGGCGGCTGGACTCTCGGCACCGGCACGGGGGCCGAGGCGCCGCGCCTGCTGTTCCGCGGCGTGGCCGAGGGGTTGGAGACGGCGGAGCCCGACCCCAAGACCCGCGACGACCGGCTGCCCGGCGATGCGCGCGCCAGCGTGTGGCGCCGCTGCCCCGCGCCGCCCGCGCTGCTCGCCGGCCTGCATGGCGAAGGCGTCGCCGCGCTGGCCGCGATCGAGCATGTGGAGGCCGCCTGCGCCGCCGGCACGCCCGCTGCCTGCGCCGACGCCATCGTGCGCCAGGGCGATGTCAGCGGCGATGCGCTGCTCTCCGCGGCGGAACTCGCGCGGCTGACGCGCGGCATCGCCTGGGTGGTCGCGGCGCAGGAAGGCGCGACGCAGGACGTCCTGCTCGGCGCCACCGCCGCCGGCACGCTGGCCGGCGTGCTGACGGCGCGGCTGCTGATCGAGAGCATGGATTATGACGGGGACGGCAAGCTCTCGGCGCGCGAACTCGCCCTCGACGCCACCGGCTTCGCCCGAGCCACCGGCACGGCCGAGGGCGCGCCGCTGCGCACGGACGGCCTGGCGGAAGGCGCGGGGATGCTGCGCGGCCTGATCGACGGGCTGATGAACCGGTAGCGCCGGGCGGCGGGTGCCCGCCCACCCTGCCGTAGCCCCTTTCCGCGCGGCTGCCTCACCGCTCCGGCGATTCAGCCTCCGGCGGACCAGGCGCTATTCCTCGACCCGCGCCACCCCGTCCAGCGGCCAGCGCGGCGGCCAGGGGAACCAGGGCGCGGGGGCCAGCGCGGCCTCGCCGAAGGCGCGCTGCAACGTCGGGTGGAAGCCCGGCGCCGGCGCGGCGGGCGCAGGCGCGGGCGGGGGCACCACGATGGCCGTCGCCGCGGGCGGGGGTACCACGATGGCAGGCGGCGGCACACGCGGCGGCTCGGCCGGTGGGGGTGGGGGTGCGCCGCAGCCCGCCAGCCCCATCCCGCACTGGTTGAACAGGTAGCCCGGCGCGGCCGCCGCCACCGCCACCAGCGCCGCCGCCGCCTCGCCCCCCGCGCCGCCGAGCGTGCCGACCACGAAGGCCGAGCCGCCCTGGCCGAGAACGCCGAGCCGCCCGGCCTCCAGCACGCCGAGCGCGGCGCCGGAGCCGAGCAGCAGGAACACCGGCGAGGCGCCGGCCGCGATGTCGAACACCGCGCCGGCACCCTCGGCGCCGCCAGCCGGGCCGAAGGTGGCAAGCTGCGTGGCCTGCTGCGCCGGCGCCAGCCCCGGCAGGTCCGCCCGCACCGCATCGGGGATGGCGCGCAGCCCGCCGATGCGGCGGGTGTCCACCAGCAGCACCGGATGCCGGCCGGGGTCGAGCGCCAGCACGCGGCTCGGCGCACCGCCGGACAGGCCGCCCGGCGCCGCCAGCAGCACCGCCCGCCCCGCCCCCAGCACCGCGCCGTCCAGCAGCAGCCCCGCCCCGGCGCGCAGCGCCACCGTCTCCCCGGACAGGGCGCCGCGCAGCGCCAGCGCGCCCTCCGTCGCCAGCGCGAAGCCGCCGGTGGCGGAACCGCCGAGCAGGACCGGCACCGCATTGCCCGCGCCGTCCAGCGCCACCGCGCCCGCGGCATGCACCTCCAGCCCCGCGCCGAGGCGCAGCGCCGCGCCGGCCGGCGCCTGCGCGACATCCCCGGCGGTCGCCACCAGCAGCGCCCCGCCCGCCGCCCCGACGGGCGCGAGCAGGCCGATCGACTCCGCCGCCAGCTCCAGCCCCGCGCCGGAGGCGAGCGGCCCCGTCACCTGCAACGGCCCGCCCGCCGCCAGCCGCAGCGCGCCCGCGCGGCCGGCCAGCGCCGCCACGCGGTGCCCGGCCCCGCCCAGTGCCACCCCGCCCGCGACATCGAGCGTCAGCAGTCCCGTCCGCAGCGCGCCCACCCCCTCGCCGAGGTCGCCGCCCGCGGCGATCGCCACTTCCGGCGCCGCGACCACGCCGGCCAGCGCCAGCGCCCCGCCGCCCGGCGCGGCGAAGGCCCAGCGCCCGGCCGCGCTGCCTGACAGCGCGGCGACGCGGTTCGCCCCGCCGAGGTCGACATCGCCGCCGAGCGAGACGGCATGCAGCCGTGGCGCGTCGAGCACGCCGCCCGCGCCCTGCCGCAGCGTGCCGCCCGCCGTCAGCGCCAGCACGCTGCCGGCGCGCTGCGTGCCTTCCAGCACCAGCGCACCGGTGGTGGCGAGGCGCAGCGCGCCTTCCGCCGTCGTGCCGCCGAGCCGGGCGATGGCGTTGCCCGGCGCCTCGAACAGGATGTCGCCCGCGGCGGTGGCGCGCAGCAGCCCGGCCGAAAGCGGCGCGCCTTCCGCCTGCGCCAGCGTGCCGCCGGCCACCAGCCGGGCCGAGGGCAGGTCGAGCGGCTGCGTCAGCAGCAGCGCCCGGCCGCTGCGGAGGTCGAGCCCCCCGGGTGCGGCGACCTGCCCGAGGGCGGCGATGGTGTTGGCGGGCGCGGCCAGCGTCACCGCGCCGCCCGCCCGCACCGAGAGCAGCCCGGCCGCGATGCCGGCGCCGTCGTCCGGCTGATGCACCGCCCCGCCGGCCGCCAGCGCGACCTCCTCCGCCGCGATCCCGTCCGCGGCCAGCGTGCCGGAACTGCGCAGGCGGAACGCCGTGCCGGCACGCCCGCCGGCTGCGGCAAGGGCGTTGCCCGCCGCTTCCAGCCGCACCGCACCCGCGGCTTCGGCCCGCAGAGTGGCGGCGGCGATCCGCCCGGCCTCCTGCGCCACGTCACCGCCGCGGGCGACGAGGCGGACGTCCCGCCCCACCAGGTCCGCCGCCAGGCGCAGCGACGCGGCCTCCAGCGCCAGCGTGCCGCCGGCATCCAGCGCGCCGGTGACGGCCAGCGCGCCGCCGGTCGCCACCGCGAAGCCGCCCGCGGCGCCGCCCGGGCCGAGCGCCGCGATGGCGTGCCCCGCGCCGGTGAGCGCCACGTCGCCCGCCCGCGCATTGGCGCGCAGCAGCGCGGTCGCGATGGCGCCCGCATCGCCCTGCGCGATCCCGGCGGCGACCAGCGTCACCTCCGGCGCGGCCAGCGTGCCGCGGATGGCCAGGGGGGTCGCCGTGGCCAGGGTGAAGGCCAGCGCGGCGCCGGCATCGCCCAGCGCCAGCACCGCATTCGCCGGGTCGTCCAGCACGGCGCTGCCGCCCGCGGCATCGGCGCGCAGCAGCCCCGTGGCGATCGCCGCCCCCGGCTCCTGCGTGATGTCGCCGGCCGCGCGCAGCCAGACCTCCGCGGCCGCCACGCCGCCGGACAGCGCCAGGGCGCCGCCCGCATCCACCACGAAGGCGTCCCGCGCCGCCCCGCGCAGGCGGGGGATGGCGTTCAGCGGTCCGTCGAACAGCACCGACCCGGCCGGGGCGAAGGCGGCGAATTCGCTCGCCAGCAGGCGGGAGGCGGCGGGGTCCTGCGTCAGGTCGCCCCCACGCGCGGTCAGCATCACCGCCCCGGCGGACAGCGTGCCGGCGAGGTTCAGCGCCGTCTCGTTCACCAGGACGAGGCCGAGCGGCGCGCTGCCGTCGCCGAGATTGACGATGCGGTTGCCCGCCCCGCCCAGCGCGACGGCGCCGAGCGGGGATTCGAGCAGCAGCGTGCCGGCCGAGACGCCCGCGCCGCCTGCCGCCTGCACGATGCCGCGCAGCCCGACCAGTTCCGCCACCCCGCTGGCCTCGACCGGCGCGAACAGCGACAGCCGCTGGTTCGATGCGATGCGCAGCGCCGGCGCCGCGACCGCGCCATCGACCGACAGCGCCGTGGTGGTCGCCAGGTCGAAGCGCGTCGCCGCCCCGCCGCCGGCCAGCGCGCGGATGGCGTTGCCGCCGGCATCGAGCCGCACCGCCCCCCCCGTGCTGCGCGCGGCGAGCGTGCCGGCATTGACCGCGGCGCCGCTGCTGGACTGTGTGATGTCGCCGGCCGAGAGCAGCGCGAGGTCGCCGGTGACGCGCAGCGGGCGTTCGATGCGGATGCCGTCGCCGGCCGCGGCGGTGGCGTTGGTGGTCTGCAGCGTCAGCGGGCCGACCGGCTTGTTGACCGCCGCGAGCACGCGGATCGACCGGTCGGCCTGCAGCACCAGCGCGCCGGTGGTGGCGTTGACGGTGGCGGCCGTGACCTCGGCCGGTTCGGCCGTGCCCGACAGCGTGGCGACGATCCGCAGCTCCTGCGGGTCCACCAGCACCGTCCCGCCCGGCGCGCGCATCGCGCCGTCCAGCGCCAGCGCGCCGCGGGAGGAGACCTCGATGGTCCCGCCCTCGGCCTCCACCGTGCCGGACATGGTGGTGCGCGTCCCGGCATGGACGATGACGGTGCCGCCGCGGCCGGCGCGCAGCGTGGCGTCGCGCGCGACGGTGGTGGTGGCGGACAGGCGCTGCGGCGCGCCCGGGCTGCTGTCCCGCCCGGCGCCGACGGTGATCCGCCCGCCCCCGGCGCCGCCCGCGGTGTCGAGCAGGGCGCCGGCAGGCACGCGCACCGCGCCGCCGGGGGCCGTCGCCTCAACCGTGCCGCCGGGCGCGGCGATGCGGCCGCCGGCCTCGACCAGCGATTCGAGCAGGCCGGAGGCGGCGCGGGCGGTCAGCGTGACATGCCCGCCCGCGACATCGATCGTGCCGGTGTTGGTGACCAGCGCCGCCCCGCCCCCCGGCGCCGCCGCCACCTGGCGCGTGACGTCGAGCGACAGCAGGCCGTCGCCGGCGAGGTCGAGCGCGAAGGCCTCCCCGCCCGCCAGCGCGACGCGGCCGAGGCGCGCGCGGATGGTGCCGGAATTGACGACATGCGGCGCGACCAGCGCGGCCATGCCCCCTTCCGCCACCGTGATGCCGCCGCGGTTCTCGACCCGCGCGCCGGGGCGGGACGGGCCATCGAAGGCCATGCGGCCGGCCATGAAGGCGGTGTTCGGGATGTCGGCGGTGGTGGCGATCAGGCCCGCCACATCCACCTGGGCGCCCTGGTGGAAGACGATGCCGGCGGGGTTCACCAGCGCGACGCCGCCATTGCTGGTGACCCGCCCCGCGATGGCGGAGGGATCGGGCCCGGTGACGCGCTGGAGCGAGAAGGACGATGTCGCGGGCTGGCGGATGTCCACCTGGTGGCCGGCGCCGACATCGAACTGCCGCCATTCGATCACCGCGCGGTCGCTGCCCTGGGTGACCTGGGTGCGCCCCGGCGTCTGGGCGATGGCGGCTTGGCCCGCGACGACCCGCCCGCCCTGCGGCGACTGCGCCAGCGCCAGGCCGGGCGCGAGCAGGGCGGTGGTGGCGAGGAGGAGGGGGCGCAGGTGGCGGCGCATGGCGCGCCATGCTGCCCGAGCGCGGCCGCCACCACCAGTTGAAATGCGCGCGGAATGTTTGCCCGGACCACGGGCGGCCGCGCCGGCCCGCCCCCCCCCGGCTGGCGCGCCCGCCCCCGCGCCGCCAGACTGCCCGCCCGACAGGAAGGAGGCACCGGCGCCGGCCATGGATGTGTTCGAGGCATTGGCCACGCGCCGCAGCATCCGCGGCTTCCGCCCGGACCCGGTGCCGCGCGCGACGGTGGAGGCGATCCTGCGCGCCGCATCGCGCGCGCCGTCGGGCTCCAACATCCAGCCCTGGCGCGTGCGGGTGACGGTGGGGGAGGAGAAGACGAGGCTGTCGGCCGCGCTGCGTGCCGCCCACGATGCCGGCGCGAAGGTGGCGCGCGACTACCACTACTACCCGCGCAACTGGCGCGAGCCCTACCATTCCCGCCGGCGGGAGACGGGCTGGGGCCTCTACAGCCTGTGCGGCATCGGCCGCGGCGACCACGCGGCGGCGCATGAGCAGCGCGCGCGCAACTTCGACTTCTTCGGCGCGCCGGTCGGGCTGATGTTCTCGATCGACCGCGACCTGGAACAGGGGTCCTGGCTGGACTTCGGGATGTTCCTGCAATCCGTCATGCTCGCCGCGCGCGGCCACGGGCTCGACACTTGCGCGCAGGCGGCCTTCTGCGACCACCACGACGTGGTGCGCGCGCACCTGTCCATCCCGGACGACCAGGCGCTGGTCTGCGGCATGTCGCTCGGCGTCATGGATGCGGGGGAGCCGGCGAATGCGCTGGTCACCACGCGCATCCCGCTGGAGGAATTCGTGACCTTCGGGCCGGGCGGGTGGTGACGTCCCCCCTCATCGACGGGCCGGCGGCCTGGCGGCGGCTGGCCGCCATCCTGGCGCTGTGCACGACGGGCAGCATCGGCATGTGGTCGGTGGTGGTGGCGCTGCCGCATGTGCAGGCGGAATTCGGCGCGACCCGGTCCGAGGCGTCGCTGCCCTACACCCTGCTGATGCTCGGCTTCTCGGCCGGCAGCATCCTGATGGGGCGGATGACCGACCGCTTCGGCGCCATGCCGCCGGTGCTGGCGGGCGCGGTGATGCTCTCGGGCGGCTATGTCGTGTCCGGCCTGGCGCCGAGCCTGCTGGTCTTCGCGCTGGCGCATGGCGTGCTGATCGGGCTGCTCGGCGCCTCCGCCACCTTCGCGCCGCTGATGGCCGATGCGTCGCTGTGGTTCCAGCGGCGGCGCGGCATCGCGGTGGCGATCGCGGCCTGCGGCAACTACCTGGCCGGCGCGGTCTGGCCGCCGGTGCTGGACCTGCTGATCTCGGCGCATGGCTGGCGGGTGGCGCATCTCGTCATCGGCGCCTTCTGCCTGGTGACGATGCTGCCGCTGGCGCTGCTGCTGCGCGCCCGCCCGCCGGTCCTGCGCGCCGCCCCGATGACGGCGGCCGAGCAGCGCGAGGCGGACCGGCCGCTCGGCCTGTCCAAGAACGCGCTGACGGCGGTGCTGTGCTGCGCCGGGCTCGGCTGCTGCGTCGCAATGGCGATGCCGCAGGTCCACATCGTCGCCTATTGCGGCGACCTCGGCTACGGCGTGGCGCGGGGGACGGAGATGCTGTCCCTCATGCTCGCCTTCGGCATCGTCTCGCGCATCGCGTCGGGCTTCATCGCGGACCGCATCGGCGGGCTGGCGACGCTGCTGCTGGGGTCGGTGCTGCAGGGGGTGGCGCTGGCCTTCTACCTGTTCTTCGACGGGCTCGCCTCGCTCTACGTCATCTCCGCCATGTTCGGCCTGTTCCAGGGCGGCATCGTGCCGTCCTACGCCGTGATCGTGCGGGAGCTGTTCCCCCCGAAGGAAGCGGCGACGCGGGTGGGCATCGTGCTGATGTCCACCATGGTGGGCATGGCGCTGGGCGGCTGGCTGTCGGGGCTGATCTTCGACCTGTCGGGCAGCTACGCCATGGCCTTCCTCAACGGCGTCGCCTGGAACGCCATGAATGTCGCGATCGTGGCGACGCTTCTGCTGCGCGCGCGGCGCGGGCGCGGGCGCGGCGCGGTGGCCGCCTAGGCAGCGGCCTCGCCGCGGCGGCGCGTCATCGCATCCACGCTCCACGGCCCCGCGCCGGCGGCGGCGATGTAGAGGAAGACGAAGCAGTACAAGATCGCCGCGTCGCCGCCGTTCAGCGTGGGGAAGATGTTGCGCGGCGCATGCCCGATGAAATAGGCGAAGGCCATCTCGCCCGAGGCGACGAAGGCCGCGGGGCGCGTGAACAGCCCCACCAGCATCAGCCCGCCCAGCACCAGCTCCAGCGCGCCCGCCACCCATGACAGGGACAGGAAGGCGGGCGGCACCGCGTTCGGCGCCAGCGGTGGGAAGCCCAGCAGCTTCTGCGACCCGTGCAGCAGGAAGATCAGCGCGGCGACGATGCGCAGCACGCTCAGCAGGCGCGGCGCCCAGGTGGTGGCGAGGCTGTCGGTCATGCGGCGTCTCCGGGCGGGGTTCCGCGCCGCAACGCCCGGGGATGCGCGCGGTTACGCGATGTCGCGCAGCCGGTTCGTGCCGCTTGCGGCGGCGCTGCGGATGGGCTTCGCTCCACGCGACGGGGCCGAAGCGAGGGAGACGAGGATGCGCAGGGGTTGGATCGCCGGGCTGTGCCTGGCGCTGGGGTGGATGGGCGCGGCGGAGGCCGGGCCGACGCTGGATGCGGTGAAGGCGCGGGGCAGCGTGATCTGCGGCGTGAACCAGGGTGTCGCCGGCTTCTCCGCCCCCGACAGCCGGGGCGAGTATCGCGGGCTGGACGCCGATTTCTGCCGGGCGCTGGCCGCCGCCCTGTTCGGCGACCCGTCGAAGGTGCGCTTCGTGCCGACCTCCTCGCAGAACCGCTTCACCATGCTGCAGTCGGGCGAGATCGACGTGCTGGCGCGCAACGCGACGCAGACGCTGCAGCGCGACACCGCGCTCGGCCTCAACATGGCGGGCGTCAACTTCTATGACGGCCAGGGCTTCCTGGTGCGCCGCGCGCTCAACGTCACCTCGGCGCGGCAGCTGGACGGCGCGACCATCTGCATGCAGCCGGGCACGACGAGCGAGCTGAACGTCGCCGACTACTTCCGCGCCAACCGCCTGCGGATGACACCGGTGCTGATCGAGCGGCCGGACGAGTTCGTAGCCGCCTATGCCGCGGGCCGCTGCGACGTGATGACGCAGGATGCGAGCCAGCTGGCCAGCTACCGCGCCACCGCGCTGCAGAACCCGAACGACCACGTCCTGCTGCCCGACCGCATCAGCAAGGAACCGCTCGGCCCCATGGTGCGCCATGGCGACGACCAGTGGTTCGACGTGGTGAAATGGGTCCTGACCGGCCTGGTGGAGGCGGAGGAACTTGGCATCACCCAGGCCAATGTCGACGAGATGCTGCGCAGCACCAACCCGACCGTGCAGCGCGCTCTCGGCGTCACGCCGGGCTTCGGCCGCGCGCTCGGGCTCGACGAACGCTGGCTCTACAACGCGGTCAAGGCGGTCGGGAACTACGGCGAGAGCTTCGAGCGGCACCTCGGCAGCGGCAGCCCGATCGGGCTGGCGCGCGGGCTGAACGACCTCTGGACGCGCGGCGGGCTGATGTACGCGCTGCCGCTGCGGTAGGGCGGGTGCCGGGCGGGGGGAAAGCCATCCCCGCCCGGCGGCGCGTCAGCGCTGCAGCGACTGGACGTAGCCGACCAGTTCGACGATGCGGCCGCGGATGTAGGTCTCGCGCCATTGCGGCTCCAGGCGGTCCGACGCCTCCAGCGAGAAGACGGCGCCCCAGGCCGGCATGGAGGCGGTGCCATGCGCGCCGACCTGGGTCCGCCCGTCCACGACCTGCATGATGCGCAGGAAGGGGAATTCGCCGCCGTTGCGCTGGCTGAGCGTGGTCAGGTCGGGCGCCTGGATATTGAGCAGAGAGCGCAGCGGCCCGTCGCCGCGCCCCATCGGGCCATGGCACTGCGCGCAGGCCAGGCGATAGGCTTCCGCGCCGGGCTCATGCGGGCGCGGCTGCGCCGCCGCAGGTCCCTGGCAGAGCATCGCCACCACGCAGGCGGCGGCCGAGGCCGCCATGGCATCGCCGCGCATCGTCCCTCCTCCACCTTGTCGCTGCGGGGAAGGATCGGCGCGCGCGCCGGCTACGCTCAAGTCTCGGGCGTACACAACCGCGCGACGGGGCAGCGCCGCGGAGGCGCCGGATCCCCACCGCGCGCGGCAGCGTGCCTCACCCCGCGCGCGGCAGCGAGACCCCCACCAGCGCGTCGCGCGTGACGATCGCGGCCAGCCGCGCCTCGTCCCAGTCCTCGGTGCCGGCGGGGCGCCGGGGCAGCACCATCCAGCGGTAGTCCGCCGTGCTGTCCACCACCCGCACCTCCACCCCCGCAGGCAGGACCGTGCCCCATTCCGCCAGCACGCCGCGCGGGTCGCGCACCGCGCGTGCGCGATAGGCGGCGGACTTGTACCAGTGCGGCGGATAGCCCAGCACCATGCGCGGGTAGCAGGAGCAGAGCGTGCAGACGACGAGGTGGTGCACCGCCTCCGTGTCCTCCAGCACGCCGAGAGGCGGCGCCCCGGCCATGGACACGCCCATGCGCTCCGCCGCTTCCGTGCCGTCGCGGATCATCAGCGCGTGGAAGGCGGGGTCGGTCCAGGCGCGGGCGACCATGCGCGCGCCGATCTCGGGGCTGGCGCGGTCGGTGCGCGCGACCTGGTCGGCGATCTCGGCTTCCGTCACCACGCCGCGCGCCTTCAGCGCGGCGGTGAAGCGCTCCAGCAGGGCCAGGCTCTCGGCGGTCGGCGGCGCGGCCATCAGTGCAGCTCCTCCAGCCAGTGTTCGAACACCTCGACCAGCAGCGTGTCGCCCTTGGCGCCTTCGCCGAACAGGGCGGGCTGGTCGAAGCGGACATGGTACAGCGGGACGCGCGCGGCGGGGCGGCCGAAGGCCAGGTCCTCGGGGTTGGGGAAGGCGCCGAGCGGGCGTTCCACCACGCCGGACAGGCCACGCAGGTAGTGCGGCGTGCGGATGTGGCAGCGGCCGCGCGTCTCCGGAAAGTCGCGCCTGACGCGGACAGGGGTGCCGGGGCGGAGCGTCACTGCGCGATCTCCCCCGCCTCGACCACGCCCTTCTCCACCATCAGGCCGGAGATCGAGAGCAGCCACCTCTCGTAGTAGCCGAGCGCGAAATACCGCTCCTCCGGGATCGCCTCGATCCCCCGCCGAAGCTCGTCCACGCTCATCAGCCCCTTGCGCGCCAGGATCTGCCGCAGCGCGTCGACGCGCTTGCCGAACGCGTCGGGCGGCGCCTCGTCGGGCTCGACCGGCGTGCAGCGGAAGCGGGGGGCGCCGCCGATGTCATGGGTGGCGGGGGGCGGGGTTTCGTCGCTCACTTCACCTCCTCCTCGGGGCCGACGCCCCAGACCTCGGCGCGGCGTAGGAAGCCGCGCTGGCCGCCCACCTGCACCTCGCACCAGGGATTGCCGGCCTCGCATTCGCGGATGCGGGCGATGACGCCGGGGCGCAGCTTCGCCACGGCCACGCCGCCCTCCTCCGGCCGGCGGCGCAGCGTCGCCTCGGGCGCGTTGCCGGCGGGGCGGACCAGCACGGTGCGCCGGCCGGCGAGCGTCGAGGAATGCACCCAGCCCTCCGCCCCGTCCACGTCGCGGATGCGGCGCCAGAGCTGGAATTCGCCGATGATCTGCACCGGCAGGTCGCGGCGCTGGAAGGTCCATTCGATCGGGAAGGTGGTGTTCGGCCCGACCCGCATGTTGACCTCGTCCGAGCGCAGCGCGGCGAAGCGCGGCAGGGCGAGCCCGGTGACCGCGCCGATGGCCGGGACCGGCGGCGGGGGCGGCTGCGCGGGTT
>NZ_JBNXUO010000010.1:0-143295 GCF_050563535.1 Falsiroseomonas sp. CW058 | reverse complement strand
GGGGGGGGGGGGCGGGGGGGGGGGGGGCGGGCGCGGCCGGGGCGGCGCGGGGGGGGGGGGGGGGCGCCCGCCCCCCCCCCGCCTGCAGCGCCGCGAGGTCGAGCCCCGGCGCCCGCGCCACCAGGCGCAGCGCGCCCGGGTCCTGCCGCGCATCGGCCTCGACCTCCAGCGCGACCGGGCCGGCCGGCGTCGCGGCGGTGAGGGGGGCGAGCCGGGCGCGGCCCGCCTCGATGAAGACATGCGCCGCCACCTGCCGCCAGGCGGCGCCGCGCAGCGCCACCTCCTCCACCGCCAGGCCGAGGTCGGCATCCACCGTGCGCAGCGCGCCGAGCGGCAGCGGCGCGTCGGGGATGACGCGCGCCGAAGGCTCGCGCGGGGCGGCGGTGGGCGCGCCCGGCTGCGGCGCCGGGCGCGCCGGCATGGCGGCCAGGATCGCGTCGAGGTCGATCCGGCGGGAGGCGAGGCGCCCCGCCAGCCCCGGCCGTTCCCCCACCACCAGCGTCAGCTCGCCGCCGAGGTCGCCGACGCTCGACGTCACGGCGATGCCGCGCAGATGCGCGCCGCCTTCGAACCGCGCCGTGCGCTCGGCCAGCCTCGCCGTCGCGCGCAGGTCGCGGATGGCGGGCAGCGGCGCCCCGGCGAGGGGCGAGAGCGCCACGAGGTCGGCGACCTCCGCCGCGAGGGCGAGGTCGACGCCGGCCAGGGCGCGCGGCTCCGCGATGGCGCCGCGCAGCGTGGCATGGGCGCCGGCCGTCTCCAGCCGCAGCTCCACCGGCAGCGGCGCCGCCTGCCGGCCGAGCAGGATGGCCGGCGTGCCGAGGCTGCCCGAAAGGCGCAGCGCGGCGCCGCCGAGCGTCGCCTCCCCGGCGAGCGAGAGCGGCGCGTCGAGGCTGGCGGCGGTCGCTTCGAACCGCGCCAGCGCCAGGCCGGGGCGCAGCACCGACAGGTCGCTCGCGCCCGCCCGCAGCGCGATGTCGCGCGCTGCCGCGATCTCCGCCCCGGTGCCGCTGGCATGGGCGGCGGCGGTGACCTCGCGCAGCGGCGGCAGCGGGATCTCGGGCAGCAGGGGTGCGAGGCGCGTGAGGTCGGCGGCGCGGGCGCTGGCCTGCACGGCCCAGGCGCGGCCGGCGGCCAGCGTGCCCTCCACCCGCGCCTCGGCCCCGGCGGCGGCGAGCGTGGCGCCGAAGGGCCATGGTTCGGCACCGCCGAAGGCCGCGATCGCGCCCGCGGTGGCATCCAGGGCGAGGGTCTGGCCCCGCAGCACCGCCTGGCCGCGCAGCGCCGTCGGCCCCGCCAGCGGCGCGGACGCATCGAGGGCGGGAACCTCCACCACCTGCGCCACGCCGGTCCGGCCGTCGCGCCAGGTCAGGCGGCCGCCTTCGACCCGCAGGCGGTCGATGCCGAGCGCGCGGGGCTGGCGCGGGGCCTCGGCGGCCGGGGGCGCGGCGGGCGCCGCCGCCGCGGGCGGGTCCGCCGCGGCGGGCTCGAACTGCCAGTTGCCGCGACCCCCGGCATCCGTCTCCAGCAGGAGGTCCGGCGCGTCCAGCTCGATCCGGGCGATCTCGATGCGCCCGGAGAGCAGCGGCAGCAGCCGCGCCTGCATCTCGACGCGCCCCGCGGTCAGCATCTGCGGGCGGCTGCCGCCCGGCGCATTGGCCAGGGCGACGTCGCGCAGCTCCACCGTCGGCGAGAGGGAGAGCGCGAGGCGGAGCGAGCCGATGGTGAAGCGCCGGCCGGTTGCCTCCTCCACCGCCGCGACGATGCGCGGGCGCAGGCGTTCGGCATCCAGGAAGGCCCAGATGGCGGCGAGCGCGACGGCGGGGATGGCGATGACGGCCGTGAGGAGGAACCAGGGCCAGCGGCGGGGGCGGGTCATCGAGGGTCCTTCACGGCTGTCCGGCGGCGGGCGGGCGATGCGCCCCTTCCCCGGCCCGCCCCCGCTTGGCGGGAGAGGCAGGGGTGCGGGGGCAGGTCATCAACGCCCCTGCCCGGCCCGGTTCACGTCACCCTTTTCGGCTTCGGCGTGCGCTGCGATTCGAAGCCGAGATAGCCGAAGCTTTCCTTCATGTGGGGCGGCAGCGGCGCCGCCACCTCCAGCCAGCCGCCGGCCGGGTGGGGGAAGCGCAGCGCGCGGGCATGCAGGTGCAGCAGGCCGGGCAGGTCCGGCAGGTGCGCCGCCTGGCCGCCATACTTGCCGTCGCCCAGGATCGGGCAGCCCAGCGCCTCGGCGCAGTGGACGCGCAGCTGGTGGGTGCGGCCGGTCAGCGGCTTCAACTCCAGCCAGGCGGCGCGGCGGCGGACGGCATCGAGGGTGCGGAAATCGGTGATGGCCTTCGCCGCCTCCCGGTCGCCGGGCTCGGCCGCCGCGGTGCGTTCGCCGCGCGGGCCGCCCTGCCGCACGAGGGGGAGGTCGATGCGCCCGGCCGGCGGCGTGGGCTCCCCCACCACCACGGCCCAGTAGGTCTTCTCCACGTCGCGGCCGCGGAAGGCGGCAGCGAGCTTCGCGGCCGCCGCGGCCGTGCGCGCCAGCACCAGGACGCCGGAGGTGTCCTTGTCCAGCCGGTGGACCAGGCGCGGGCGTTCCTCCGCCTCGAACTGCAGGGCGTCGAGCATGCCGTCGAGGTGCCGCGCGATGCCGGGCCCGCCCTGCACCGGCAGGCCCTGCGGCTTGTCCAGCACCAGCACCTGCGGGTCCTTGTGGACCACGCGGCGGGCCAGGGCCTCCGCCTCCTTCGCGTCCACCGGCTTCGGGGCGCGCGGCAGGGCGGCGGCGGGGTTCGGGGTGACGGGCGGGATCCGCACCTCCTGCCCCGGCAGCAGGCGGGTGTTCGCATCGGCGCGCTTGCCGTCCACCCGGATCTGCCCGGTGCGCAGCATCTTCTGCAGCGCACCCTGGGTCAGGGCGGGGACATGGCGCTTGAGCCAGCGGTCGAGGCGCGTCTCGCCCTCGTCCGCGGCCACCTTTCGGAGTTGCACGGCGGTCATGCGGCGGGGTGTAGCACAGCCCCGCACGGACCGCGCATCAGGCGTCCGACGCCACGGCGCGATCCACCTCCATGGATCGCGCCGCAGCCCCTGTCTGGGCGGCTGATTCACCGCTCCGGCGATTCCGCCTCCGCGGATCAGGCGCCAGCGCCCGTGCCGCGGCGCAGAGCGCGGCGAGCCCGGGTTCGGGCAGCGCCTCCCCCGTCCGCACAAGGTCGAGCAGCATGCGCGGCCGGGTGGGCAGCAGGGGACGGTAGAACCCGGCTTCCATCCCGTCGAAGAACCAGCACGGCGTTACGCCGAGCAGGTCGCCGAGCGCGACGAGGCGCCCGGCGGGGACGCCATTGCGCCCGGCCTCGTATTTGCGCGCCTGCTGCGTCGACACGCCGATCCCCTGCGCGACCTCCGCGAGGGAGAGGCCACGTTGCAGCCGCCTTTCGCGGATGCGGCGGCCGACATGCTGGTCGGCCGCCGAGGCGAAGCTGGTGGGCCTCAGATGAACCACTGTCCGGTTTCTTCGAAATTCGCGCGAACCTGCGCCGCCACCGCTTCCCAGTCCACCTCGCCATCCGTGGTGAAGGCGGCCAGGGGGTCCTCGTCCTCCTCCGCGTCATCCGCGGCCGTGTCCGTCTCCCCGGCATTCCATTCCGCCTCGCCGGACCATCCGGCGGCGTCCCACTCCCCGGCTTCCTCGTCCGCCTCGGCGGCGATCCAGCGCCCCGCCTCGGCGGCGTCGGCCTCCGGCTCCTGCTCGTCGCGGCCTTCGCCGGGCGTCCAGGCGGAGACGCGGACCCAGTCCACCTCGATCTCGACGCGGTCGGGGGTGGAGCCGTCGGGGCCGCCGCCGTACCAGCTCTCGTCGTCGCCGAGGACATGGCCCTGGATGCCGAAGGCCATGTCCTGGCTCGGCACGTCGCGGTCGATGGAGGCGACCTCTCGCCCGTCGACGTAGAGGGTCAGGTTGCCCGGGGTCCAGTCCAGCGCATAGGTGTGCCACTCATCCACGTCCGTGCGGACGTATTCCGTGGTCCAGGGGCTGCCATGGTTGACGAAGGCGAAGCTGTCGCGGTCCGGGTCGTGGGTCTCGATGATGTCCACCTCGTCCGTCCACTGGCCGTCGCTGGGCCACAGCAGGATGACGCCGGCCGTGCCCTGCCCTTCCTCGATCCGGGCGCGGAACTCGTAGCGGCCATAGGTCTGGCCTTCGGGAATGGTGGACAGCCCGCCGCTCACCCAGGAGCCGCCGGCGCGTTCGGTCGCGATGGTCAGGACGCCGCCGCCGATCTCGATCTGGCCGGGATCCCAGCGGAACATGCCGTTGCCGTACTGGCCCGAATACTGCGATCGCCAGATGCCGGTATCGAGCCGCGAGCCGCTGAAATCATCCTGGAAGACGGTGGTGAAGTCTGACATGTGCCAGGTCCCTTGAATGTGGTCGGGACCTCCGGAGGCCGTGGTCGTTCTACGGGACGCACGGGTTTCGGGTCCACCCGCCAACCGCAGCGCCGGCGGTTCAAAGAGACGGGGCGTCGATATCGCCTTGTGATTGAAAGTTCAGCGCCGCAGCAGTCCGTAGCAGGCGGCGAAGGCCGCGAGCCCGAGCGCGACGGACGCCGCCACGTACAGCAGCGCCAGCGCCGGGGCGCGTTCGAACAGCGCCCCGGTTTCAAGGCTGAAGGCCGAGAAGGTGGTGAAGCCGCCGAGGAAGCCGGTGACCAGCAGCAGCCGCGCCTCTCCCCCCAGGCCGAGGCCGCCGGCGACGCCGATCAGCGCGCTGCCCGCGACGTTGACGGCCAGCGTGCCCCAGGGAAAGCCGGTGCCGAACTGCGCGGCGGCAAGGGTGGAGACGAGGTGCCGCAGCGCCGACCCCGCCGCGCCGCCGAGCGCGACGAACAGGAAGGACAGCGGGGAGAGCGGGCCGCTCACCGCCCGCGCGCCTTGCGCTGCCGCAGCGCCGCCCAGTGGCGCATCCGCTCCGCCACCGCCGCTTCCGCGCCGCGGTCGGTCGGGCGGTAGAACTGGTGCCGGCCCATGCCGTCCGGCCAGTAGTCGGCGCCGCTGAACCCCTCCTCCTCGTCATGGTCGTAGGCGTAGCCGGCGCCGTAGCCGAGGTCCTGCATCAGCTTCGTCGGCGCGTTCAGGATGTGGGCGGGCGGCATCAGGCTGCCGGTCTCCTTCGCGGCGCGCCGCGCCTCGCCGAAGGCGGCGTAGAGCGCGTTCGACTTCGGCGCGGTGGCGAGGTGGACCACCACCTGCGCGAGCGCGAGGTCGCCTTCCGGCGAGCCCAGGCGCTCATACGCCTCCCACCCCGCCAGCGCGATCTGAAGGGCGCGCGGGTCGGCCATGCCGACATCCTCGCTCGCGAAGCGCAGCAGGCGGCGGGCGATGTAGCGCGGATCCTCGCCGCCGCCGAGCATGCGGGCGAACCAGTAGAGCGCGGCGTCCGGGTCGCTGCCGCGCATGGATTTGTGGAGCGCGGAGATGAGGTTGTAGTGCTCCTCCCGGTCCTTGTCGTAGAGCGCGGCGCGCTTCGCCAGCAGCGCGGCGAGCGCCGCGGGGTCCAGCGGGTCGCCGCCCGGCGGCAGCGCCAGCAGCTGTTCCACCATGTTCAGCAGGTAGCGCCCGTCGCCATCGGCCATGGCGCGCAGGCTGGCGCGGGCTTCGGCCGTCAGCGGCAGCGGGCGCGCCTCCTCCGCCTCGGCGCGGGCCAGCAGCAGGTCGAGCGCGGGATCGTCGAGCCGCTTCAGCACCAGCACCTGGCAGCGCGACAGCAGCGCGCCCACCAGTGCGAAGGACGGGTTTTCCGTCGTCGCGCCCACCAGGGTGACGGTGCCGTCCTCCACCACCGGCAGGAAGCCGTCCTGCTGGGCGCGGTTGAAGCGGTGGATCTCGTCCACGAACAGCAGCGTGCCGCGGCCGCCGCGGCGCCGCAGCCGCGCTTCGTCGAAGGCGCGCTTGAGGTCGGCGACGCCGGAGAACACCGCCGAGAGCGCGACGAAGGAAAGCCCCGCCGCCTCCGCCAGCAGCCGCGCGATGGTCGTCTTGCCGACGCCCGGCGGCCCCCAGAGGACCAGGCTGGCCAGGCTGCCGCGCGCCAGCATGCCGCTGAGCGCGCCGCCGGGGCCGAGCAGGTGGTCCTGTCCCACCACCTCGGTCAGCAGGCGCGGGCGCAGCCGGTCGGCCAGCGGGCGCGGGCCGGCGGGGGGCTGCCGCGGCTCGGGGTCGGGTTCGCCGAACAGGTCAGGGGGGCGGGCCATGGGGCGCGCAGTCTGGCCCCGCCGCCGGGGCGGGGGAAGCGGGGCGCGTTGCACGGCGCCGCGGGCGCCCGGGTTCCGCCGGCGCGGCGGGACAGGCTAGACATGCGGCAAGCAAGGGGGAGACGCCGACATGACCCGCATCACCCGCCGTGCCTTCGCCGCCGGCCTGCTGGCCGTGCCGGCGCTGGCGCGGGGCGCGGCCGCGCAATGGGCCCCGTCGCGGCCCATCCGCCTGATCGCGCCCTATCCACCGGGTGGCGGGGTGGACACCACCTCCCGCCTGCTCGCCGGGCCCATGGGGTCCTTCCTCGGCCAGGGTTTCGTGGTGGAGAACCGGGCCGGCGCGGGCGGGTCGATCGGCGCGGCGGAACTGGCGCGGAGCGCGCCGGACGGCCACACGCTGATGATCGACGCGATGGCGCACACCGTGAACCCCGCGCTGCTGCGCGGCCTGCCCTTCGACTACGCCACCGCCTTCACGCCGATCAGCCAGGTGGTGGTGGTGCCGCAGCTGCTGGTGGTGAACCCGAACCTGCCGGCGCGCACGCTGCCGGAATTCGTGGCCTGGGCGAAGGCGCGGCCGGGGCAGCTTTCCTACGGGTCGTCGGGCAATGCGACGGCGGCGCACCTGGCGGCGGCGCTGCTGGTGCAGCGCGCCGGGCTCGACATCCAGCACGTTCCCTATCGCGGCGGCACGCCGGCCCTGCAGGACGTGCTGGGCGGCGCGATCGCCTTCGTCTTCGGCACAGTCTCGTCCTCGCTGCAGCTCGCGCGGGAGGGGCGGCTGCGGGCGCTGGCGGTCACCACCGCGACGCGCATCGCCTCCATGCCGGAGGTGCCGACAGTGGCCGAGCAGGGCTTCGAGGGCTATGAGCTGAACGAGTGGAACGGGCTCTACGCCCCGGCCGGCCTGCCGGCGCCGGTGACGGAACGCGTGCACGCCGCGGCGGTCCATGCGCTGGCCGATGCGACGGTGCGCCAGCGCCTGGATGCGCTCGGCGCCATCCCGGTCGGCACCGCGCCGGCCGAATTCGCGCGCTACCTGGCGGAGCAGAGGGAGCTGATGGCGCGGGTGGTGCGCGACGCCCGCATCGAGGTGGGTTGACCGCCGCGCCACCCTGCCCGATCTGCGCCGCAACGAGACGAGGACGCCACGCCATGCCGACCCGCCGCGCCAGCCTTGCGCTGGCCTTCGCCACCCTGCCCTTCGCCGCCCGTGCGCAGGCCGCCTGGCCGAGCCGTTCCATCCGCCTCGTCGTGCCCTTCGCGGCCGGCGGCGCGGCCGACAGCGCGGCGCGGGTGCTGACGCCGCGCATGGGCGAGAAGCTCGGCCAGGGCTTCGTGGTGGAGAACCGCACCGGCGCGTCCGGCAGCCTCGGCGGGCTCGAGGTCGCGCGCGCGACGGACGGGCACACGCTGCTGTGGGACGCGTCCTCGCACATCGTGAATCCGTCGCTGCTGCGCGGCCTGCCCTTCGACTACGCGACGGCCTTCACACCCGTCTCGCTGGTGGTGACCTTCCCCTCCGCCATCGCGGTGAAGAACGACTTCCCGGCGCGGACGCTTGCCGAATTCGTGGCGGCGGCGAAGGCGCGGCCGGGGGTGCTGACGGTAGGCACGCAGGGCAACGCGACGGCGGGGCATCTCGGCCTCGTCGCCTTCTCCCGCACGGCGGGGATCGAGGTGGTGCACGTTCCCTATCGCGGCGGCGCCGCCGCAGCGCAGGACCTGGCGAGCGGCGCGATCGACGCGGTCTTCACCACGCTGGTCTCGGCCGGGCCGGTGGTGGATGCGGGGCGGGCGCGCTTCCTCGGCGTCGCGACCGCGACGCGGGTGGAAAGCCGCCCCGACATCCCGACCATCGCCGAAAGCGGCCATGCCGGCTTCGAGTCCAACGAATGGGCGGGGCTGTTCGCCCCGGCCGGCGCGCCGCCCGCCACGGTGGCCGCGCTGTACGACGCGCTGGCGGATGCCATCGCCCAGCCCGCGCTGCGCCAGCGCCTGGTGCAGATCGGCTGCGTGCCCGTGGCAAGCCGGCCGGAGGAGTTCGCCCGCTTCGTGCGCGAGGGGCGGGAGCAGATGGCGGTGCTGGTGCGGGAGGCGAACATCCGTGCCGAGTGAGCCGGCGGCGTGACGGAACCGCCGCAGCGGCACCTGGCGGGCATCCTGCTGATGTCGGCGGCGGTGCTCGGCTTTTCGCTGAACGACGTGCTGGGGAAGTGGCTGGTGGCCACCTATTCGGTGGCGCAGGTGCTGGTGCTGCGGTCCGTCGCGGCGCTGCTCGTGCTGGCGCCAATGGTCCGGCGGGAGGCGGCCGAACACCTGCTGCGGCCGAAGCGGCCGCGGCTGCAGCTGCTGCGGGTCTGCTGCGGCACGCTGGAGGTGGCGGCCTTCTACTGGGCCGTGTCGATGATGCCGCTGGCGGACACGATGGCCTTCTGGATGGCGACGCCGATCTTCGTGGCGGTGCTGTCCGCCCTGCTGCTGCACGAAAGGCTGGACCGCGGGCGTTTCGTGGCGGTGGTGCTGGGCTTCGCGGGCGTGCTGCTGGCGCTCGGCGCCAATCTCGATGCCGGGTGGCTGCCGACGACGGTCGCGATCGGGGGGGTGCTGCTCTACAGCGGCTATCTGGTGACGACCCGCGCGCTGCGCGGCACCTCGGCGCCGGTGCTGGCGCTGTACCAGATGGTGGGCGCGCTGGTCTTCGGCCTGGTGATGGCCCCCTTCGCCTGGGTGCCGGTGCCGCTTCCGGACGTGGCGCTGCTGATGGCGCTTGGCGTGGTCGGGGTGGCGGCGCATCTGGCCGTCACGCGGTCCCTCGCCCTCGCCCCGGCGCCGGTGGTGGTGCCGTGGCAGTATGCGATGATCCTGTGGGGCATCCTGTTCGGCTGGATCTTCTTCGACGAGGTGCCGGACGCGCTGATGCTGGCGGGCGTCGCCGTCATCGTCGGCGCGGGGCTGTGGCTGACGCGGCAGGAGATGCGGGCGGCGCGGCGATAGCACGCCGGCCGCCCGGGGATGCACGCCGCCTCCGCTCAGCCGAGCATCGCGTCGAACCAGGGCTTCTGGTCCAGCACCCCATGGACGAACACCGCGCGGTGGTCGGCTTCGGCCCCGGCATCGATCGTCTGCACGGGCGCGCCGCCAAGGAGGCGCTGCGTGGCCTCGGGCAGGTGGCCGATGGCCAGAGGCGTCACCTCGTCCCGGCCGCCGACATAGACGCGCAGCGGCGTGGAGGAGCGCCAGTGATAGGCCTCCGCTTCCCGCAGGATCTGCCAGTAGGGCGCGTCGCCGGGGAAGCCGCTGGCGGCGAAGTCCGGGCGGATGAAGTCGGCCAGCTTCGGCGTCGTGCGGCGGAAGAAGGTCTCCCAGTCCATCCGGCCTTCGTGCAGGGCGCGGGCATGCGCGACGAAGTCCGGCCGGATGGCGGCCTCGGCCAGCCCGTCCTGGCGGTGGTAGCTGGCCTGGGCCAGCAGCTGGATCGCGACGACGCCGGGAAGGTAGACGGCATCGACCGGCTGCGGGTTGCTCATCCAGCGGTTCATCGTGAGGTAGATGTCCACGGGCGCACTCGCCACGGCCGCGGCGCGCGGGCCGAGGCCTGCCGCCTCCAACTGGCGGAGATGCTGCATCGTCACCCATCCACCCTGCGACCAGCCGCTGAGGAAGAGGCGCGTCGCCTCGATCCCGCGGGAGGACAGGAAGTCCCGCGCGGCGAGCAGCATGTCGAGATTGGCCTGCTGCGTGCTCCGCCGGACAAGGTAGCTGTCCGGCAGGTCCGACAGGCCGCGCCCGAAATAGTCGGCGCCGATGACGACATAGCCCTGCGCCGCGAAGGCGGCGAGCATCAGGCGCGTCTCCATCGACGCCTCGGGGTTCGAGGGGACGAAGCTGCGGTCGAAGACCGTGCCGTGCTGGTAGGACAGCACCGGCAGGCTGCGCCCGTCCGTCTCCGGCACCGCGACGAGCCCGGAGGCGAGGGTGGGCCGGTTGCCGAATTCCGGAACCGACGAGCGATAGGCCACCTGGTAGAGCGACACCGGATGGCGCGGCGGCGCGAAGCGCCCGGCGAAGGCCGCTGGCATGGTGGAGGATGCCATGAAGGCCGTGAGTTCCGGCCCCGTGATGCGCGCCAGCCGGTCGAGGTCGTAGGTGCCGATGTGGCGGAACCCCGCTCCCGTCGCGAATGGCGTGGCTGCCGGCTGCTGCGCCCGGGGGGAACCCGCGCCCGCCGCCATCAGGGCCGCGGCGCCGAGAAGGGAACGCCGGCCGGTCGCGGGCCGGCAGCCGGCCCCGTTGTCGCTCTCAGTCATGGGCACCACCTGCATTCGGCACGCGGCGCCATGCCGCATCGCGCGCGCAAGGCGCCACAGACCCGGCGCGCCGGCAACCGCACCCATCACGAAATCGCGAGTTCAGCCGGCATGGCAGCCGCGCGTCGCCGCGGCTTGCCTTTCCTGGTGGGAGAAACCACCCGGCTCCTCGGGCGGCGGTCAGTCCCGGCAGATGAAGGGCACGAAGCTGCTCGCCATGCGCGCATTCATCGCGGCAATCGTCATGGCATTCGCCAGTTCCAGTTCCGCCGCGCTGCGCGGGCACACATCCCGCCGCCCCTGGCATCCCGCGGCGAGGAAGGCAGCGTGGCCATCGACGAAGGATGGCCCCAGCCCCTGCCGGCCAAAGCGCGCCAGCGCCTCGTCCCACATCGCGGCATAGGCCGCGCATTTCTGCTGCTGCCGTCCGGGCGCCTGCGCCGCCGCGGCGAAGGGGACCAGGAGAAACGCGACGAGGCAGGCCGCCGCAGCGTTCCGACCCCTCATGAGGCGGGAGACGGGACGAAGGGACAGACGCCGGCCGGGCCGCGGCGCCCGGCCCGGAAACGACGAAGGGCGCCCTGCGGCGCCCTTCCCCTCGACACGGTCCTGTTGCCTGACGGCTCAGGCCGCATCCGCCTCGCTCTCGACCACCTCGGGCCGGGGGCCGCTGTCGAGGCCCTTGGCCGCGACGTCGCGCTCCACCAGCTCGATCACGCCCATGGTCGCGGCATCGCCGTAGCGGATGCCGGCCTTGAGCACGCGGGTGTAGCCGCCATTGCGGGTCTTGTAGCGCTCCGCGATGGTGGTGAAGAGCTTGTCCACCACCCGCTCGTCGCGGATCTGGGCGTAGGCCTGGCGGCGCGCATGCAGGTCGCCGCGCTTGCCGAGCGTGATGATGCGCTCGACATACGGGCGCAGCTCCTTTGCCTTCGGCAGCGTGGTGGTGATCTGCTCGTGCTTGATCAGGCTGGTCGCCATGCTGCGCAGCATGGCGAGCCGGTGGGAGGAGGTGACGCCGAGCTTGCGGCCCGAAACCCCGTGACGCATGGTCCTGCTTCCTTAAGTCCTACGGGGCGCCCTCAGAAGGGCTCCTCCAGCTTCTTCGCGAGTTCCTCGATGTTCTCCGGCGGCCAGCCGGGCACGGTGAGCCCGAGGCCGAGGCCCATGGAGGCGAGGACCTCCTTGATCTCGTTCAGCGACTTGCGGCCGAAGTTCGGCGTGCGCAGCATCTCCTGCTCGGTCTTCTGAACGAGGTCGCCGATATAGACGATGTTGTCGTTCTTCAGGCAGTTGGCCGAGCGGACGGACAGCTCCAGCTCGTCGACCTTGCGGAGCAGGTTGCGGTTGAAGGGCAGGTCGTCGCGGATCTCCTCGACGACGCGCGCGCGCGGCTCCTCGAAGTTGACGAAGAGCTGCAGCTGCTCCTGCAGGATGCGGGCCGCGATGCCGACCGCATCCTCGGGGCTGACCGTGCCGTCCGTCTCGACCGTGAGGACGAGCTTGTCGTAGTCCGTCTTCTGGCCCACGCGGGTCGGCTGCACCTGGTAGGCGACGCGGCGGACCGGGGAGTAGATGGCGTCCACCGGAATCAGGCCGATCGGCGCGTCCTCGGGGCGGTTCTCGCTCGCCGGGACATAGCCCTTGCCGGTGTCGACCGTCAGCTCCATCGACAGGCGCGCGCCGTCGTCGAGCGTGCAGATGACCAGGTCGGGGTTCGAGATCTCGATGTCGCCGGTCGTCTGGATCTGGCCGGCCGTCACCTCGCCCGGGCCCGTCGCGGTCAGCTGCAGGCGCTTCGGGCCATCGCCCTGGTAGCGGACGGCGAGCTGCTTCACGTTCAGGACGATGTCCGTGACGTCCTCGCGCACGCCCGCGATGCTGCTGAATTCGTGCAGCACGGTGTCGATGCGGATCGCGGTGACGGCAGCGCCCTGCAGGGACGAGAGGAGGATGCGGCGCAGCGCGTTGCCGAGCGTCATGCCGAAGCCGCGCTCCAGCGGCTCCGCCACGACGGTGGCGACGCGCATCGGGTCGGCCCCGAGCTCGATGTCCTTCTTCGTCTCGATCAGCGAACGCCAGTTCTTCTCGATCACGGTCTTGTCCCTTGCCCGGCCATCAGCACCACGGGCGGCCCGGGGCCGCCCGCGTCATCGCGTCGTCAGACGCGGCGGCGCTTCCGGGGGCGGCAGCCATTGTGCGGAATGGGCGTCACGTCGCGGATGGCGGTGACGTAGAAGCCCACGGCCTGCAACGCGCGCAGCGCCGATTCGCGGCCCGAGCCGGGACCGGAGACCTGGATCTCCAGCGTCTCCATCCCGTGCTCGCGCGCCTTGCGGCCGGCATCCTCGGCGGCGACCTGCGCAGCGTAGGGGGTGGACTTCCGGCTGCCCTTGAAGCCCTGGCTGCCGGCCGACGACCAGGCGATGGCGTTGCCCTGGGCGTCGGTGATCGTCACCACCGTGTTGTTGAAGCTGGCGAGCACATGCGCGACGCCGGAAGAGATGTTCTTCCGTTCCTTCTTGCGCGGGCGCTGGCCGGCACCGCCGGCGCGGGGTTCGCGGGCCATCTTACTTCGTCACCTTCTTCTTGCCGGCGATCGCGACCGCCTTGCCCTTGCGCGTGCGGGCGTTCGTGTGGGTCCGCTGGCCGCGGACAGGCAGGCCGCGGCGGTGGCGCAGGCCGCGGTAGCAGGCCATGTCCATCAGCCGCTTCTTGTTCATCGCCTCTTCGCGGCGCAGGTCGCCCTCGACCCGGTACTCGCGGTCGATCAGCTCGCGGATGCGGAGCACTTCCTCATCCGTCAGCTGGTTCACACGACGCTCCTCGGGGATGCCGAGCTGCTCGCAGATGACCTTCGCGTTCTGCGGGCCGATGCCATAGATGTAGCGGAGCGAGATGAGCACCCGCTTGTTGGTTGGGATGTTCACGCCGGCGATGCGCGCCACGGTGCCTCTCTCCTCACGGGCCGGTGACCGACCCACTCGATGCCGGCAGGGCCGGCATTATGCTATGTTCAATACGTCAAACGGCGTGGGCGGCCGCGGGGCATCCCCCGAGCCGCGAGGGCGCGGGGTTACACCGGCGCAGCCGGTCGAGTCAAGCCGTCCCGCCACTCCCGAGGATGTCGCCGATCTGGCGCGTCACCTCGTTCATCTCCGCCATCCCGTCCACCTGCTTCAGCTTGCCCTGCGCCCGGTAGAAGGGCAGCAGCGGCGCCGTCTGCCGGTGGTAGGCATCGAGCCGGGCCGCCACCGTCTCCGCCTTGTCGTCGGCCCGCCGGACGAAATCCGTGCTGCCACAGGCGTCGCAGGTGCCCGCCTTCGCGGTCGGCTTGAAGCGGTCATGGTAGCCTTCGCCACAGCGGGCGCAGGTGAAACGGCCCGCGATCCGCTCGACCAGCGCCGCGTCGTCCACGGCCAGTTCGATGACGTGGTCGAGGTCCATCGCCTGCTCGCGCAGCATGGTGTCCAGCGCCTCGGCCTGCGGCACCGTGCGGGGGAAGCCGTCGAGGATGAAGCCGCGGGTGCAGTCCGGCTGCTGCACGCGCCTGGCCAGCATCGCGGTGATGATGCCGTCCGAGACGAGTTCGCCGCGCTCCATGATGGCCTTGGCCTGCAGCCCGATCTCCGAGCCCGACTTCACCTCGGCCCGCAGCATGTCCCCGGTCGAGATCTGGGCGATGCCGAACCGCTCCTCGAGCCGCTTGGCCTGGGTGCCCTTCCCCGCCCCGGGCGGCCCGAGCAGTATCAGCCTCATCGTCCACGCCCCCCCGGCTGCGTCCCGCGGCCGCCAAGCCGCGCCTTCTTGATCAGGCCTTCGTACTGATGCGCGAAGAGATGGGACTGCACCTGCGCCACCGTGTCCATCGTGACGGACACGATGATCAGCAGCGAGGTGCCGCCGAAATAGAAGGGCACGCCGTAGTTCGAGATCAGCAGTTCCGGCACGAGGCAGATGACCGACAGGTAGACCGCGCCGAGTGCGGTGAGGCGCGTCAGCACGCGGTCGAAATACTCGGCCGTCGGCGCCCCGGGGCGGATGCCCGGCACGAAGCCGCCGTATTTCCGCAGATTGTCGGCGGTCTCCTGCGGGTTGAAGACCACGGCCGTGTAGAAGAAGGCGAAGAACACGATCCCCGCGAGGTAGAGCGCCATGTAGAGCGGCTGCCCATGCGCCAGCAGGTTCGCCACGTCGCCGAGGATCGACGGCTCCGTCCGGTCCGTCTGGAAGGCGGCGAAGGTCGCCGGCAGCAGCAGCAGGGAGGAGGCGAAGATCGGCGGCATGACGCCCGCGGTGTTCAGCTTCAGCGGCAAGTGCGTGTTCTCGCCCCCGAACATCCGGTTTCCGACCTGGCGCTTCGGATACTGCACCGGGATGCGGCGCTGCGCGCGCTCCACGAAGACCACGGCGGCGATGATGCCGAGAGCGGCGAGCAGGAAGAAGATGATGAAGAAGGTCGAGAGCGCGCCGGTGCGCCCAAGCTCCAGCGTGCTCGCCAGCGCATGGGGCAGATTGGCCACGATGCCCGCGAAGATGATCAGGCTGATGCCGTTGCCGACGCCGCGCGCGGTGATCTGCTCGCCAAGCCACATCAGGAACATCGTGCCGCCGACCAGCGTGATCACGCAGGAGATGCGGAAGAACCAGCCGGCGTCATGCACGGCCGGCCCGAAGCTGCCGCGCAGCGACTCGAGCCCGATCGCGATGCCGTAGGCCTGGAAGATGGCGATGAACAGCGTCAGGTAGCGGGTGTACTGGTTCAGCTTCTTCCGCCCCGTCTCGCCTTCCTTCTTCAGCGCCTCCCAGGAGGGGATCGCCGTCGTCATCAGCTGCACGATGATGGAGGCCGAGATGTAGGGCATGATGTTCAGCGCGAAGACGGTCATGCGCCCGAGCGCGCCGCCCGTGAACATGTCGAACATGCCGAGGATGCCGCCGCCCATCTGGGCCAGGATCTCGCCCATCACCGCGGCGTCGACGCCCGGCACCGGAACGTAGGACCCGATGCGGTAGACGATCAGGGCACCCAGCGTGAACCAGATGCGCTTCTTCAGCTCGGTGGCCTTCGACAGCACGCCGAGATTCAGGTTGGCCGCGAGCTGTTCGGCGGCGGATGCCATGTGATGACCCTCCTCGCGACAACGGCGCCCCGGGGGTGCCCGGGACGCCGCCTCGCAGCAACGCTAACCTGCTGCCCGCACCAGGCCGGTGCAAGGGCAGCCCATGCGCTCAGCCTTCCGCCGCGGCCTCGGCCGGCGCGACGGTCGTGGTGACCGTGCCGCCCGCCGCCTGCACCGCCGCGACCGCCGCCGCCGAGGCGCCGGAGACCGTGATGGTGACCGCGCGCTTGATCTCGCCATGGGCGAGCAGGCGCACGCCGGCATACTTCGACGAACCGCGCACGACGCCGGCCGCCTTCAGCGCCGCCTCGTCGATCGGCTGGCCGGCGGGCAGCTTGCCCTCCTCGATCGCCCGGTCGAGCGTGCCGAGGTTCAGCGGCGCGTATTCCTTGCGGAACGGGTTCACGAAGCCACGCTTCGGCAGGCGCCGGTAGATCGGGAGCTGACCGCCCTCGAACCCGTTCAGCCGCACGCCGGTGCGCGCCTTCTGGCCCTTGACGCCGCGGCCGCCGGTCTTGCCCTTGCCGGACCCGATGCCGCGCCCGATGCGCTTGAACTTCGGGCGGGCGCCGTCATTGTCCTTGATCTCGTTGAGCTTCATCGACTCAGCCCTCCACCTTCACCAGGTGGGCGACCTTGCGGATCATGCCCCGCACCGCCGGAGTGTCCTCCAGCTCGCGCGACCGGTGCATCTTGTTCAGGCCGAGCCCGATCAGCGTCTCGCGCTGGCCGGGCTTGCGGCCGATCGGCGACCCGGTCTGGGTCACCTTCACGGTCTTCTTGCTCTCAGACATTCGGCTGCTCCACCGCCGTGCCGTCGGCCACCGCGTCCTTGCGCGGGCCCAGCAGGTCGGAGACCTTCTTGCCGCGACGCGCCGCAACGGCGCGCGGGCTGGTGCAGCGCGACAGCGCCGCGAAGGTCGCCTTGACCATGTTGTGCGGGTTCGTGGTGCCGGTGCACTTCGCGACGACGTCGCCCATGCCCAGCGTCTCGAACACCGCGCGCATCGGGCCGCCGGCGATGATCCCGGTGCCCGCCGGCGCCGCGCGCAGGATGACCCGGCCGGCGCCGAACTCGCCGATCTGGTCGTGGTGCAGGGTGCGGCCTTCCTTCATCGGCACGCGGATCATGCCGCGCTTGGCACGCTCCGTCGCCTTGCGGATCGCCTCCGGCACCTCGCGCGCCTTGCCCGCGCCCCAGCCGACGCGACCCTTCTGGTCGCCGACGACCACGAGCGCCGCGAAGCTGAAGCGACGGCCGCCCTTCACCACCTTGGCCACGCGGTTGATCGTGACGAGCTTGTCCTTCAGCTCGTCGCCGTCCTGCCGCTCCTGCCGCTGGTCCCGATCGCGATCCCGGCCGCGGCCGCGGCGACGATCGCCACCCTCGCCGCCTTCGCCGCCGCCCCTGGGTTCCCTGGCCATACCCGAACTCCTCAGAAGGAGAGACCGCCCTCGCGGGCAGCCTCCGCCAGCGCCTTGATGCGGCCGTGGTAGATGTACGGCCCGCGATCGAACACCACCGCGGTCACGCCGGCGGCGAGCGCACGCTCGGCCACCAGCTTGCCCACCGCCGTCGCCGCGTCGCGATCCGCACCGGTCTTCAGACCTTCGCGCATCGGCTTCTCCAGCGAGGAGGCGGCGGCCACGGTGCGGCCGGCCTTGTCGTCGATCACCTGGGCGTAGATGTGCCTGCCCGAGCGGAACACGGACAGCCGCGGACGGCCACCCGACTTCAGCTTCAGCTGGTAGCGAAGCCGCGCGCGGCGCCGCTCCGTCAATGCGAGCTTGTCGGCCATTACTTCTTCTTACCCTCCTTCCGGAGGATCACCTCGTTGTCGTAGCGGATGCCCTTGCCCTTGTAGGGCTCGGGGCCGCGATAGCCGCGGATCTCGGCTGCCACCTGGCCGACCTGGCGCTTGTCGGCGCCCTCGACCCGGATGGCCGTCGGCCGCTCGCAGGTGATCTTGATGCCCTTCGGCACGGGATAGCGGATCTCGTGGCTGTAGCCGAGGTTCAGCACGAGGTCGCTGCCCTGCACCGCGGCGCGGTAGCCGGTGCCGGTGATCTCCATCGACTTCACGAAGCCGGTCGAGACGCCCGTCACCATGCTCTGGATCAGGCTGCGGGTGGTGCCCCACATGGTGCGCGCGCGACGATCCTCGCCGCGCGGCGCCACCGCGACCGACGAACCCTCGACCGTCACGTCGACATGGTCCGTGAGGTCGAGCGTGAGCTCGCCGTTCTTCCCCTTGGCGACCACGGTGCGGCCCTGGAGTGCGACCTGCACCCCCGCGGGCACCGTGACCGGATACTTTCCGACGCGAGACATCGTTCCCCTCCCGTCAGAACACGCGGCAGAGGACTTCGCCGCCGACATTGGCGGTGCGAGCCTCGTTGTCGCTCATCACGCCCTTCGGCGTGGACAGGATCGAGATGCCGAGGCCGGAGTAGAACTTCGGCAGCTCCGCGATCTTCGAATAGACACGCCGGCCGGGCTTAGAGACGCGGGTGATCTCCTTGATGGCGGGCTCGCCTTCCGAATACTTCAGCTCGATGCTGATGACCCTGACGCCCGGGCGAAGCTGCTCGGTCGCGAAGGCCCGGATGTAGCCCTCGCGCTTCAGCACCTCGAGGACGTTCTCGCGGAGCCTCGACGCGGGCGCGACGCAACGGCTCTGCCGTGCGCGCTGGGCGTTGCGGATGCGGGTGAGCATGTCACCCAGCGGATCGGACAGCGACATTCGCGGCCCTCCTTACCAGCTCGCCTTGACGAGACCCGGGATCTGGCCGGTGTTGGCCAGTTCGCGGAGCTGGTTCCGGCTCAGCTTGAACTTACGGTAGTTGCCGCGGGGGCGGCCGGTGAGCTCGCAGCGCAGGCGCACGCGGTTCTGCGCGCCGTTCCGCGGGAGCTGCGCAAGGCGCAGCGTCGCCTCGAAGCGATCCTCGACGGGCCGCGAACGGTCCATCACGATCGACTTCAGCAGCCCACGCTTCGCCGCATGCAGCTTGGAGAGCTGCTCGCGCCGCTTGTTCTTCTCGACAGACGAGGTCTTGGCCATGCCGTCCTAAATCCTCCGGAACCTATCCAGGCGTGCCTGGCGGTTTTCCAAACTCAATTCGCGAAAGGCAGGTCGAACGCCTTCAGCAGGGCCTTCGCCTCGCCGTCGGTCTTCGCCGTGGTGACGAACTGGATGTCCATCCCGCGAATCGTGTCCACCTTGTCGTAGTTGATCTCGGGGAACACGATCTGCTCCTTCAGCCCCATGGCGTAGTTCCCGCGGCCGTCGAAGCCGCGATTGCCGGGGATGCCCCGGAAGTCGCGGACGCGCGGCAGCGCGATCGTCACCAGGCGGTCGAGGAATTCGTACATCCGCGCCTTGCGCAGCGTGACCTTGCAGCCGATCGCCTGGCCCTCGCGGATCTTGAACCCCGCGATGGCCTTGCGCGCCTTGGTCTTCACCGGCTTCTGCCCGGTGATCGCCATCAGGTCCGCCACGGCGCTGTCGAGCTTCTTCTGGTCGCCCGCAGCCTCGCCCACGCCCATGTTGATGACGATCTTCTCGAGCTTCGGCACCTGCATGGGGTTCGAATAGCCGAACTCCTCGGAGAGGCGCTTGCGCACCACCTCCTCATACAGCTTGCGGAGCCGCGGCTGCTCGGCCGGCGAAGCCGCGGCCGGGCCGGCCTTCGCCACCGCCGCCGGCGTCGACTGGCTGCCGCCGCCGCGGTTCTCCGCCGCGCCGCCCTTGGCGGGCGCCGCACCCTTCTTCGCGGCCGGCGCCTTCGCGCCGCCCTTCTTCGAATCGCTCATCGGTCGATCACCTCGCCCGAGGCCTTGGCCACGCGGACCTTCTTGCCATCCTCAAGCGTCTTGAAGCCGACCCGCGTCGGCTTGTCGGACTTCGGGTCGAGCAGCGCCAGGTTGGAGAGGTCGATCGGACCCTCCTTCTCCACGATGCCGCCCGGGCGGTTGAGGCCCTGCGGCTTCTCGTGCCGCTTGACCATGTTCACGCCCTGCACGAAGGCGCGGTTCTCGTCGGGCACGACGCGGATGACCTCGCCGCGCTTGCCCTTGTCGCGACCGGCCAGAACCTGGACCCGGTCGCCCTTCCTGATCTTCGCGGCCATGGCCTTACAGGACCTCCGGCGCCAGCGAGATGATCTTCATGAACTTCTTCCCGCGCAGCTCGCGGACCACCGGCCCGAAGATGCGGGTGCCGATCGGCTCGCCCTGCTTGTTGATCAGCACCGCGGCGTTGCCGTCGAAGCGGATCGCGGTGCCGTCGATGCGCCGCACGGGATAGGCCGTGCGGACGATCACGGCGCGATGCACCTCGCCCTTCTTCACCTTGGCGCGGGGGATCGCCTCCTTCACGGAGACGACGATGACATCGCCGACCGACGCGGTCTTCCGCTTGGACCCGCCCAGCACCTTGATGCACTGGACGCGGCGCGCACCGGAATTGTCCGCGACGTCGAGATTGGATTCGACCTGGATCATGGCTCAGCCACCCGCCGCCGGAGCGGCAGCCTCATTGGCCGCGGGCGCGTCGAAGCCGACGGGGCGGTCGACCGCCTCGCCGTTGCGCGACACGACCAGCCAGCTCTTGGTCTTGCTGATCGGGCGGCACTCCTCGATGCCGACCAGGTCGCCCTGCTTGCACAGGTTCGCCTCGTCATGCGCCGCGTAGCGCTTGGAGCGCCGGATGAACTTCTTGTAGAGCGGATGCATCACGCGACGCTCGACAAGGACGGTCACCGTCTTGTCGGTCTTGTCGCTGACCACCCGGCCCGTGAGGACGCGCCTCGGCATCGCCCGAACCCCTTAAGCTTGCTTGGCCGGAGCGCGGCTGCGCTCGCCCATGATCGTCTTCACCCGCGCGATGTCGCGCCGCACCTCCTTGATGCGGCCCGTCGCCTCGAGCTGGCCGGTGGCACGCTGGAAGCGCAGGTTGAACTGCTCCTTCCGCAGGCCGACCAGCATCTCCTGCAGCTCGTCCGCACTCTTGGTGCGGACGTCCGAGATCTTCGTCTGAGCCATCTCAGGCCTCCGCCGGCGCCGCGCCGAGACGCGTCACGATCTTGGTCTTGATGGGCAGCTTCGCCGCGCCGAGCACCAGCGCCTCGCGCGCCGTTTCGGGGGAGACGCCGTCGAGCTCGAACATGATGCGGCCCGGCTTGACGCGCGCCACCCAGTATTCCGGCGCGCCCTTGCCCGAGCCCATGCGGACCTCGGCCGGCTTGGTCGAGACCGGCACATCCGGGAAGATCCGGATCCAGACGCGACCCTGGCGCTTCATCGCGCGGGTGATCGCGCGACGGGCGGCCTCGATCTGGCGCGCCGTCACCCGCTCGGGCTCGAGCGCCTTCAGGCCGAAACCGCCGAAGGTCAGCGTGAACCCACCCCGGGCGACGCCCTTGATGCGGCCCTTGTGGGCCTTGCGAAAAGTCGTGCGCTTCGGCTGCAGCATGATACGTCGTCCTTAGCGCTGCGGAGCCTGTTCCGCGGCGCGCTTGTCCTGCGCCATCGGATCATGGGCCATCACCTCGCCCTTGAAGATCCAGACCTTGACCCCGCAGGTGCCATAGGTGGTCTTCGCGGTCGCGGTGCCGAAATCGATGTCCGCGCGCAGCGTGTGCAGCGGCACGCGGCCTTCACGGTACCACTCCATCCGCGCGATCTCCGCCCCGCCGAGCCGGCCGGAGCAGTTGATGCGGATGCCGCCCGCGCCGAGGCGCATCGCGGACTGCACGGCGCGCTTCATCGCGCGCCGGAAGGCCACGCGGCGCTCCAGCTGCTGCGCGATGCTCTCGGCGACCAGGGTCGCGTCGATCTCGGGCTTGCGGATCTCGACGATGTTCAGCGAGACCTCGGCCCCGGCCATGCGGGCCAGGTCCTTGCGCAGCACCTCGATGTCGGCGCCCTTCTTGCCGATCACCACGCCCGGACGGGCCGCGTGGATCGTCACGCGCGGCTTCTTCGCCGGACGCTCGATCACCACGCGGGACACGCCCGCGCCCTTCAGCCGCTCACGCAGCGTGCGCCGCAGCTTCAGGTCCTCGTGCAGCATCTTCGCGTAGCCGTCGGCCGCGAACCAGCGGCTGTCCCAGGTGCGGTTGATGCCGAGCCGAAGCCCGATCGGATTGACTTTCTGGCCCATGCTACGCGGCCTCCTGCTCGGCGGCAGGCGCCGACACGGTCTGCTCCGCCACCACGATCTTCAGATGGCTGAACCACTTCTCGACCTTCGAGGAGCGGCCGCGGCCACGGGCGTGGAAACGCTTCATCACCACCGCGCGGCCGACCTCGGCCCGGGAGACGACCAGGCGGTCGACGTCGAGCTGGTGGTTGTTCTCGGCGTTGGCAATGGCGCTCTCCAGCGTCTTCTTCACGGTCTGCGCGATGCGGCGCTTCGAGAAGGTCAGCGTCGCCACCGCATCCTGCGCGGAGCGGCCGCGGATCAGGCCCGCCACCAGGTTCAGCTTGCGCGGCGAAACGCGGATGTTCCGCGCGATCGCCTGCGCCTCGGTCTCCGCGAGACCACGTTCGTGCTTCGGCTTGCTCATGATCCGATCAGCCCCGCTTTGCCTTCTTGTCGGCCGAGTGGCCGGTGAAGGTGCGCGTCGGCGAGAACTCGCCGAACTTGTGGCCGACCATGTTCTCCGTCACCTGCACCGGAATGAACTTCTTCCCGTTGTAGACGCCGAAGGTCAGGCCGACGAAATTGGGCAGGATCGTGCTGCGGCGCGACCAGATCTTGATGATCTCGTTGCGGCCCGAAGCGCGGGAGTTATCCGCCTTGTTGAGCAGGTAGCCGTCCACGAACGGCCCCTTCCAGACGCTGCGCGACATCGCCGATCAGCCCTTCGTCGCGTTGCGGCGCCGGACGATGAGCCGGTCGGTCCGCTTGTTGTTGCGGGTCTTGGCGCCCTTGGTGGGCTTGCCCCACGGGGTCACCGGGTGGCGGCCGCCCGAGGTGCGGCCCTCACCACCACCATGCGGGTGGTCGATCGGGTTCATCGTCACGCCGCGGTTGTGCGGGCGGAAGCCCATCCACCGCATGCGGCCGGCCTTGCCGATCTGCTGGTTGCTGTTGTCGGGGTTCGACACCGCACCGATGGTCGCCATGCATTCGGCGCGCACCAGGCGGAGCTCGCCGGACATCAGCTTCACCTGCGCGTAGCCGACATCCTTGCCGACCAGCTGGCAGTAGGTGCCCGCCGACCGCGCGACCTTGGCGCCGGCGCCCGGCTTCATCTCCACGCAGTGGACGATGGTGCCGACCGGGATGTTGGCCAGCGGCATCGCGTTGCCCGGCTTGATGTCGGCGCCCTTGGAGGCGCTGACGACCGTGTCGCCCGCCTTCAGGCGCTGCGGCGCGATGATGTAGGCGAGTTCGCCGTCCTGGTACTTCAGCAGCGCGATCCAGGCCGTGCGGTTCGGGTCGTACTCAAGCCGCTCGACCGTCGCGGGGACGTCGAACTTGCGGCGCTTGAAGTCGACCACGCGGTAGGACTGCTTGTGTCCGCCGCCCCGGAACCGCACGGTGGTGCGGCCATGGTTGTTGCGGCCGCCGGAGTGGCTCTTGCCCTCCGTCAGCCCCTTCACGGGCTTGCCCTTCCACAGCTCGGACCGGTCCACCAGGACCGTGCCGCGCAGCGAAGGCGTGACCGGGTTGTAATTCTTCAGCGCCATGGCGTCACGCGAGCCCCGTCGTGAGGTCGATGGTCTGGCCGGCCTGCAGCCTGACGATCGCCTTCTTCCAGTCGGACCGCTGGCCTTCGCGCCCGCGGAACCGCTTGGTCTTGCCCTTCATCACCACCGTGTTCACGGCCTCGACCTTCACGCCGAAGAGCTTCTCCACGGCGGCCCGGATCTCCGGCTTCGTCGCGTCGAGGGTGACGCGGAAGGTGACCTGGCTGAACTCGTTCAGCCGCGTCGCCTTCTCCGTCACCACCGGGGCGAGGATCACCTGGTAGAGCCGCTCGGCCGACAGCCTGGCGCCGCGCGGCGCCGTCTCCGCGGTCTCGCTCATGCCGCGTTCTCCTTCTGCTCGCCGCCGAGGCGCGCCGTCAGAGCCTCGACACCCGCGCGGGTGACCGCGAGCACGTCGTGGTTCAGGATGTCGTAGACATTGGCGCCGATGGTCGGCAGCACATGCACCTTCGGCAGGTTGCGCGCGACGCGGGCGAAGCCCTCGTCAACCTGAGCATCCACCACCAGTGCGCTGCCCCAGCCGAGTGCCTGGAGCTGCTTCGCGAGGACGGAGGTCTTCGCACCCTCGCCCACGCTCACCCCATCGAGCACCACCAGCTTGCCGGCGGCCGCCTTGGCGGACAGCGCGCTGATCAGGCCGAGGCGACGGACCTTCTTGTTCAGGCTGTATTCGTGGCTGCGCACGACCGGTCCGTGCACGACGCCACCCTTGCGGTACTGCGGCGCGCGCAGCGAGCCCTGACGCGCATTGCCGGTGCCCTTCTGGCGGTAGGGCTTCTTGGTGGTCCCGGAGACCTCCCCCATGCCCTTCGCCTTGTGGGTGCCGGCACGGCGCTTGGCGAGCTGCCAGTGCACCACCCGCGCCATGATGTCCGCGCGCGGATCGGCGCCGAACAGCGCCTCCGGCAGCTCGATCTCGCCCGCCTGGGCGTTGTCGAGCGTGATGACGGGAACCTTCGGCATCGTCGATTACCCCTGCGCCGTCGCGTCGGCGGACGCGCCAGAAGACACCGCGTCGGCGGATGCGCCAGAAAGGACCGCGGCGGGGAACGGGGCCTCCGCCGGGCGCACGCGCTTCGCAGCGTCGCGCACCAGGACATAGCCGCCCTTCGGGCCGGGGATGGCGCCCTTGATCAGCAGCAGGCCGCGCTCCGCGTCATGGCCCGCCACCACCAGGTTCTGGGTGGTCACGCGCTCGACGCCGAGATGGCCGGCCATCTTCTTGTTCTTGAAGGTCTTGCCCGGGTCCTGGCGGTTGCCGGTCGAGCCATGCGAACGATGGCTGATCGACACGCCGTGCGAGGCCTCGAGGCCGGCGAAATTCCAGCGCTTCATGGCGCCGGCGAAGCCCTTGCCCTGGGTCACGCCGGTGACGTCGACCTTCTGGCCCTTCAGGAAATGCTCGCCGGACAGCTTCGCGCCCGGGGCGACCAGCGCCTCGGCGGGAACGCGGAACTCCACCGTCTTGCGCGGCGCCTCGACGCCGGCCTTGGCGAAGTGGCCCTTCTGCGGCTTGGTGACGTTCTTCGGCTTGGCGCGGCCGATGCCGACCTGCACCGCCACATAGCCGTCCTTCTCCGCCGTGCGGTTGGCGACCACGCGCACCTCGTCGAGGTGCAGCACGGTCACCGGCACGGTGGAGCCGTCGTCGTTGAACAGCCGGGTCATCCCCAGCTTGCGGGCGATCAGCCCTGTGCGGCCCTGCGTGGCCATGACCCTAACCCCTTCGCGCCGCTCAGAGCTTGATCTCGACATCCACGCCCGCGGCCAGGTCGAGCTTCATCAGCGCGTCCACGGTCTGCGGAGTGGGGTCGACGATATCCAGCAGGCGGCGGTGCGTGCGGATCTCGAACTGCTCGCGGCTCTTCTTGTCCACGTGCGGGGAGCGGTTCACCGTGAACCGCTCGATCTGAGTCGGCAGCGGGATGGGCCCGCGCACCCGCGCGCCCGTCCGCTTGGCCGTGTTGACGATCTCCCGCGTGCTCCCATCGAGCACGCGGTGATCGAACGCCTTGAGGCGGATGCGGATGTTCTGGCTGTCCATGACCTTCGGGCCCGTATCCCTGCCCGCCTTACTTCGTGATTTTCGCGACGACGCCGGCGCCGACGGTGCGGCCGCCCTCGCGGATGGCGAAGCGCAGGCCCTCGTCCATGGCGATCGGCGCGATCAGCTCGACATCCATCGAGACGTTGTCGCCCGGCATCACCATCTCCACACCCTCCGGCAGCTTCACCACCCCCGTCACGTCCGTCGTGCGGAAGTAGAACTGCGGACGGTAGTTCGTGAAGAACGGCGTGTGCCGACCGCCCTCCTCCTTCGTCAGGATATACGCCTCGGCCTTGAAGCCCGTGTGCGGCGTGATCGAGCCCGGCGCCGCAAGCACCTGGCCGCGCTCCACGTCCTCGCGCTTCGTGCCGCGCAGCAGCGCCCCGATGTTGTCACCCGCCTGCCCGCTGTCCAGCAGCTTGCGGAACATCTCCACGCCCGTCACCGTCGTCTTCACCGTGGCCTTCAGGCCGACGATCTCGACCTCCTCGCCCACCTTGATGATCCCGCGCTCCACGCGACCCGTCACCACCGTGCCGCGACCCGAAATCGAGAACACGTCCTCCACCGGCATCAGGAACGGACGGTCCAGCGCACGCGCCGGCTGCGGAATGTAGGCGTCCACCGCCTCCATCAGCTTCAGGATCGCCCCCTCGCCGATCTCCGGGTTCTTGTCCTCCAGCGCGCTCAGCGCCGAGCCCTTGATCACCGGGATGTCGTCGCCCGGGAACTGATAGGAGGTCAGCAGCTCGCGCACCTCCATCTCCACCAGCTCCACAAGGTCCGGATCCGCCATGTCCATCTTGTTCAGGAACACCACCAGCGCCGGAACACCCACCTGACGCGCCAGCAGAATGTGCTCCCGCGTCTGCGGCATCGGGCCGTCCGCCGCCGACACCACGAGGATCGCCCCGTCCATCTGCGCCGCACCCGTGATCATGTTCTTCACGTAGTCGGCATGGCCCGGGCAGTCGACATGCGCATAGTGACGGTTCTGCGTCTCATACTCGACATGCGCCGTCGAAATGGTGATCCCGCGCGCCTTCTCCTCCGGCGCCTTGTCAATCTGGTCATACGCCGTGAACGTCGCACCACCGGTCTTCGCCAGAACCTTCGTGATCGCCGCCGTCAGCGACGTCTTCCCGTGGTCCACATGCCCGATCGTGCCAATGTTGCAGTGCGGCTTGTTACGCTCGAATTTCGCCTTGGCCATTGTCCAGGTCCTCGGGATCGGGTCGTTGTTACCAGCGGTAGTGGCTGAAGGCCTTGTTGGCCTCTGCCATCCGGTGCGTGTCTTCGCGCTTCTTCACCGCGGAACCGCGATTGTTCGCGGCGTCCATCAGCTCGGCGGAGAGGCGGTCTTCCATCGTGTGCTCGCCGCGCTTGCGGGCGGCGTCGATGAGCCAGCGGATCGCCAGCGCCTGGCGGCGCTCCGGGCGGACCTCGACGGGCACCTGGTAGGTGGCACCGCCGACCCGGCGGGAGCGCACCTCCACGGCAGGCTTCACATTGTCCATCGCCTCATGGAACAGGCGCAGCGGGTCGCTGTTGGGACCCCCGCGGCGCTTCAGAGTGTCCATGGCGGCATAGACGATGCCTTCGGCGGTGCTCTTCTTCCCGTCGTACATCAGCACGTTCATGAAACGGCTGAGCACCAGATCCCCGAACTTCGGGTCGGGCAGGACTTCGCGCTTCTCGGCGCGGTGACGGCGCGACATATCTCAGCCCCTCACTTCGGACGCTTCGCGCCGTAGAGCGAACGGCGCTGGCGACGCTTGGCGATGCCCTGGGTGTCGAGCACGCCACGCAGGATGTGGTAGCGGACGCCCGGAAGGTCCTTCACGCGACCGCCGCGGATCAGCACCACCGAGTGCTCCTGGAGGTTGTGGCCCTCGCCCGGGATATAGCTCACCACCTCGTAGCCGTTCGTCAGGCGCACCTTGGCGACCTTGCGGAGCGCGGAGTTCGGCTTCTTCGGCGTGGTCGTGTAGACGCGCGTGCAGACGCCGCGCTTCTGCGGGCTGCCCTGCAGCGCCGGAACCTTGTTCCGCTTCGCATTCGGCTCCCGCCCCTTGGCGATGAGCTGGTTGATCGTCGGCATGACGCCCCTTCGTGCCCCGTCCAGTCTCGGCCCGCGATTCCCGCCTTCGGCGCCCAGCGCCCCAGACGATCGCGATCCACCCACACCCCCGCCAAGCACGTCGACCCGCCTGGGAAGCGCGAGAGCGCGTCCCTGCGGGTCACCGTCCAGCCACCGGCCTCAGCCCTCGAGAAGGGGCGGCGCCGACAGCACGAAGCTGTGGACCAAAATCAGCCCGGCCGTGCGGAGCGGTGCTCCAACCTCGGCCAAGGGCGGGCGATATATCCGCCCCCCCAAGTCGAGTCAAGCGATGGAAACCATTCGGAGCCCGCGCGCATGACGGTTTCACGCCGCCATGCGCCCGATCGGGCCCCGATGGGCTTCCTCGCCTATTCCGCGGCCTTTGCAGGCCCCGGCAGCGGCGCGGGAGCGCCCTGGCCAGGGGCCGGCATCCGGCCGCGGTCGCGCTGCGCGGCAAGCGCGCGCAGGCGGTTCATGACGCTGCCCGTGCCCGCCGGGATCAGGCGGCCCACGATGACGTTCTCCTTCAGGCCGGCGAGCGTGTCCACCTTGCCCGCCGTGGCGGCCTCGGTCAGCACGCGGGTGGTCTCCTGGAAGGAGGCCGCGGAGATGAAGGAGGTGGTCTGCAGCGACGCCTTGGTGATGCCCTGCAGCACCGGCTCGGCCCGTGCGGGCCGCTCCTTGGCGGCGATGCGCTTCTCGTTCTCGATCTCGAACTCGATGCGCTCCACCGTCTCGCCCACCAGGAAGGTCGTGTCGCCCGGATCGAGGATCTCGACCTTCTGCAGCATCTGCCGGACGATGACTTCGATGTGCTTGTCGTTGATCTTCACGCCCTGCAGCCGGTACACGTCCTGGATCTCGTTCACCAGGTAGTTCGCGAGAGCCTCGACGCCGAGCACGCGCAGGATGTCGTGCGGCACGCGCGGGCCGTCGACGAGCGGGTCGCCGGCCTTCACGTAGTCGCCTTCCTGCACCGAGACGTGCTTGCCCTTGGGCACCAGGTACTCGCGCGGCGTCGGCGGCTCGTCGCTGTCGGGCGCCTGCTCCGGCACCACGAGGATGCGGCGCTTGGCCTTGTAGTCCTTGCCGAACTCCACCCGCCCGTCGACATCGGCGATGATCGCCGCGTCCTTGGGGCGCCGCGCCTCGAACAGCTCCGCCACCCGCGGCAGGCCGCCGGTGATGTCGCGCGTCTTCGACGATTCGCGCGGCATGCGAGCGATGACGTCGCCGGCGAAGACCTCCTTGCCGTTCTCGACCGACAGCAGCGAGCCGGGCGGGAGGAAGGTGATCGCCTCGGACCCGTTCTCGCGCTTGACCACGTTCCCGCGCTCGTCGCGCAGGATCAGGCGCGGGCGGAGGTCGGCGCCGCGGCCCACCTGCTTGTATTCCACCACCTCCTTGAACGACAGGCCCGTCACCTCGTCGGTGCGGTCCATCAGGGTGATGTTCTCGATCAGGTCGGCGAACTCCACCTTGCCGTTCTTCTCGGTGATGATCGGCAGGGTGAAGGGGTCCCATTCGGCCAGCTTCTGGCCGCGGGTGACGTTTGCGCCCTCCTCGACCAGCAGCTTGGCGCCGTAGGGAACGCGCAGCCGCCCGCGCTCGCGCCCGTTGGCGTCGAGCAGCACGGCTTCGCAGTTGCGGCTCATCACGATGGATGCGCCCTGGCTGTTGGTGACCACGGTGCGGTTCAGGAACTTCGCCGTCCCGTCCGCGATGGCCTCGACCGCCGACTGCTCCGCACCGCGCTGCGCGGCGCCGCCGATGTGGAAGGTGCGCATGGTCAGCTGCGTGCCAGGCTCGCCGATCGACTGCGCGGCGATGACGCCCACCGCCTCGCCGACATTCACCGGCGTGCCGCGCGCCAGGTCGCGGCCGTAGCAGAAGCCGCAGACGCCCACGCGGGCATCGCAGGTCAGCACGGAGCGGATCTTCACCGCCTCCACGCCGGCCTTCTCGATCAGCTCCGCCTCCGGCTCCTCGATCAGCCGGTTGCGCGCGAGCAGCACGCCGCCCGTCGCCGGGTCGAGGATGTCGTCCTGCACCGTCCGGCCGAGGATACGCTCGGAGAGCGAGGAGACGATCTCAGCCCCGTCCATCACCGCCCGCACGGTGATCCCGCGCTCGGTGCCGCAATCATCCTCGACGATGATGCAGTCCTGCGCGACGTCCACCAGGCGGCGGGTCAGGTAGCCCGAATTCGCGGTCTTCAGCGCCGTGTCCGCCAGGCCCTTGCGGGCGCCGTGGGTGGAGTTGAAGTACTCGAGGACGGTGAGGCCTTCCTTGAAGCAGTTGATGATCGGCTGCTCGATGATCTCGCCCGAGGGCTTGGCCATCAGGCCGCGCATGCCGGCGAGCTGACGCATCTGCGCGGGCGAACCGCGGGCGCCGGAATGCGACATCATCCAGACGGAGTTGGCGGGCTTGCCGATCTCCTGCTTCTGGATCTCCTTCATCATCGCCTGCGCGACTTCCTCGGTGCAGCGCGACCAGGCGTCGACCACCTTGTTGTAGCGCTCGCCGGCCGTGATCAGGCCATCGAGGTACTGCTGCTCGAATTCCTTCACCTGGTCCTTGGTCTGGCCGATCAGCGTGTACTTGCTGTCCGGCATGACCATGTCGTCCTTGCCGAAGGAGATGCCGGCCTTCGCCGCGTTGCGGAAGCCGAGCCCCATCAGGCGGTCGGCGAAGATCACGCTCTCCTTCTGGCCGCAGTGGCGGTACACCGCGTCGATGACGTCGGAGATGTTCTTCTTCGTCAGCAGCCGGTTCAGCAGGCTGAAGGGCAGGTTCTGGTGCAGCGGCAGCAGGGCGCCCATCATCATCCGGCCCGGCGTGGTGACCACCCGTTCCGTGACGATGTTGCCGTCCTTGTCCATGCCGCGGCGGCGCGCGCGGATCTTGCTGTGCAGCTTGATCGCGCCCGCGGCCAGCGCCTGCTCGATCTCGCCGAGGCTCGCGAAGGCCGGGGCGTCCTTCTCCTCGGCGACGCGGAACTCCGGCGTCTCGAGGCTGAGGTAGTAGAGGCCGAGCACGATGTCCTGGCTCGGCACGATGATCGGCTTGCCGTTGGCGGGGCTGAGGATGTTGTTCGTCGACATCATCAGCACGCGCGCTTCCAGCTGCGCCTCGAGGCTGAGGGGCACGTGGACCGCCATCTGGTCGCCGTCGAAGTCGGCGTTGAAGGCGGTGCAGACGAGCGGGTGCAGCTGGATCGCCTTGCCTTCCACCAGCACCGGCTCGAAGGCCTGGATGCCGAGGCGGTGCAGGGTCGGGGCGCGGTTCAGCAGCACCGGGTGCTCGCGGATCACCTCCTCGAGGATGTCCCACACCTCCGGCCGCTCCTTCTCCACCATCCGCTTCGCGGCCTTGATGGTGGTGGCGTGGCCGTACTTCTCGAGCTTCGAGTAGATGAAGGGCTTGAACAGTTCGAGCGCCATCTTCTTCGGCAGCCCGCACTGGTGCAGCTTCAGCTCGGGCCCGACCACGATGACCGAGCGGCCCGAATAGTCGACCCGCTTGCCGAGCAGGTTCTGCCGGAAGCGGCCCTGCTTGCCCTTCAGCATGTCGGACAGGGACTTCAGCGGGCGCTTGTTGGCGCCCGTGATGGCGCGGCCGCGGCGGCCGTTGTCGAACAGCGCGTCCACCGCCTCCTGCAGCATCCGCTTCTCGTTGCGCACGATGATGTCGGGCGCGCGCAGCTCGATCAGGCGCTTCAAGCGGTTGTTGCGGTTGATGACGCGGCGGTACAGGTCATTGAGGTCCGACGTCGCGAAGCGGCCGCCATCCAGCGGCACCAGTGGGCGCAGCTCGGGCGGGATCACGGGCACGACGTCGAGGATCATCCATTCCGGCCGCGCGCCGCCCTCGGCGAAGCTCTCCAGCATCTTGAGGCGCTTCACGAGCTTCTTGCGCTTCGCCTCGGAGGTCGTCTCCTTCAGCTCGCCGCGCAGGCGGGTGGCTTCCTTGTCGAGGTCGATGGCGGCGAGCATCTGCTTCACCGCCTCGGCGCCGATGCCGACGCTGAAGGCGTCCTCGCCGAACTCGTCCTGCTTGTTCTGGAACTGGTCCTCGGTCAGCAGCTGGTGCAGCTTGAGGTCCGTCAGGCCGGGCTCCAGCACCACGTAGCTCTCGAAGTAGAGGACCTTCTCCAGCTCCTTCAGGCTCATGTCGACCATCAGGCCGACGCGGCTCGGCAGCGACTTCATGAACCAGATATGCGCGACGGGGCTGGCCAGCTCGATATGGCCCATGCGCTCGCGCCGGACCTTGGCCAGCGTCACCTCGACGCCGCACTTCTCGCAGATGATGCCGCGGAACTTCATCCGCTTGTACTTGCCGCAGAGGCACTCGTAGTCCTTGATCGGGCCGAAGATGCGGGCGCAGAACAGCCCGTCCCGCTCCGGCTTGAAGGTGCGGTAGTTGATGGTCTCCGGCTTCTTGATCTCGCCATAGCTCCAGGACCGGATCTGCTCCGGCGAGGCGATGGAGATGCGGATCTGGTCGAAGGTCATCGCCTGGCCGGTCTGGCCCAGGATCTTCATCAGCTCGTTCATGCCGTCCACTCCGTCCGGCGCGCCCGCGCAACACGCATGCGGGCGACGAATAGGGGAAGCCGCGCCGCCCGGAGGCGGCGCGGGAAGTCGTGCCGCCGCGTCAGCCGGGGCGGTTCTCGAGATCGACGTTGAGGCCGAGCGACTTCAGCTCCTTCACCAGCACGTTGAAGGATTCCGGGACGCCAGCCTCGAAGTTGTCCTGGTCGCGCACGATCGCCTCGTAGACCTTGGTGCGGCCGGACACGTCGTCCGACTTCACCGTCAGCATCTCCTGCAGCGTGTAGGCGGCGCCGTAGGCCTCGAGCGCCCAGACCTCCATCTCGCCGAAGCGCTGGCCGCCGAACTGCGCCTTGCCGCCCAGCGGCTGCTGGGTGACGAGCGAGTAGGGGCCGATGGAACGGGCGTGGATCTTGTCGTCGACCAGGTGGTGCAGCTTCAGCATGTAGATGTAGCCGACCGTCACCTTCCGCTCGAAGATCTCGCCGGTGCGGCCGTCCGTCAGCCAGACCTGGCCCGAGGTGTGCAGCCCCGCCTTGGTCAGCATGCCCTCGATGTCGGCCATCCGCGCGCCGTCGAAGACCGGCGTCGCGATGGGCACGCCCTTGCGCAGGTTCTCGCACATCTCGATCAGCTGGTCGTCGTCCATCGGCTCGATGTCGCGGGCGATGACGTCGTCCGGATAGGCCTCGCGCAGCTTCGCCATCAGCTCCTCGCGCATGGCGCCGCCGCGGCGGTACTCCTCCACCAGCTCGCCGATCTGCTTGCCGATGTTGGCGCAGGCCCAGCCGAGATGCGTCTCGAGGATCTGGCCGACATTCATGCGCGACGGCACGCCGAGCGGGTTGAGCACGAGGTCCACGCTCGTCCCGTCCTCGAGGAAGGGCATGTCCTCCACCGGGACGACGCGGCTGACCACGCCCTTGTTGCCGTGGCGGCCGGCCATCTTGTCGCCGGGCTGCAGCTTCCGCTTCACCGCGACGAAGACCTTGACCATCTTCATCACGCCGGGCGGCAGCTCGTCGCCGCGCTGCAGCTTCTCGACCTTCGATTCGAAGCGCTTCTGCAGCCGCTCGACCGCCGCGTCGAACTCCCGCTTCAGCGCCTCGATCTCGGCCATCGCCGCGTCGTCCTGCACGCCGATCTGGCGCCAGGTCGCCTTGGCGAACTGGTCGAGCACCTCGTCGGTGATCTCGGTGCCCGCCTTCACGCCGCGGAAGCCGCCCGACGCCTTGCGGCCGAGCAGGCGTTCGCGCAGGCGCGAATGGAAGGACCGCTCCTGGATCGCCTTCTCGTCGTCGCGGTCCTTGGCCAGCCGCTCGATCTCCGCGCGCTCGATCGCCATTGCGCGCTCGTCCTTGTCCACGCCGCGGCGGGAGAAGACGCGCACGTCGACGATGGTGCCCGCGACGCCCGGCGGCAGGCGCAGCGACGTGTCGCGCACGTCGGACGCCTTCTCGCCGAAGATGGCGCGGAGCAGCTTCTCCTCCGGCGTCATCGGGCTCTCGCCCTTCGGCGTCACCTTGCCCACCAGGATGTCGCCCGGCTGCACCTCGGCGCCGATGTAGACGATGCCCGCCTCGTCGAGGTTGCGCAGCGCCTCCTCGCCGACATTCGGGATGTCGCGCGTGATCTCCTCCTGGCCCAGCTTGGTATCGCGGGCCATGACCTCGAACTCCTCGATATGGATCGAGGTGAAGACGTCGTCGCGCGCGATCCTCTCCGAGATCAGGATCGAGTCCTCGAAGTTGTAGCCGTTCCACGGCATGAAGGCGCAGAGCGCGTTGCGGCCGAGCGCGAGCTCGCCCAGCTCCGTGCTCGGGCCGTCGGCGATGATGTCCCCGGCATTCACCCGGTCCCCCACCTTCACCAGCGGGCGCTGGTTGATGCAGGTGGACTGGTTGGAACGCTGGAACTTCCGCAGGCGGTAGATGTCGACGCCGCGCGTCGTGCCGTCATCGCCCGTCGCGCGCACCACGATGCGCGCGCCGTCGATGCTGTCGATCACGCCGTCGCGCTTCGCCACGATCGTCGCGCCCGAATCGCGCGCCACCGCGGCTTCCATCCCGGTGCCCACCAGCGGCGCGTCGGCGCGGATCAGCGGCACCGCCTGGCGCTGCATGTTGGAGCCCATCAGCGCGCGGTTCGCGTCGTCGTTCTCGAGGAACGGGATCAGCGCCGCGGCGACGGAGACGAGCTGCTTCGGCGAGACGTCGATGGCCGTCACCTCCTCCGGCTTCACCAGCCGGAAGTCGCCGCCGTCGCGCACCGACACCAGCTCGGCCTTCAGCCTGCCCTCGGGGTCGAGCTCGGCGTCGGCCTGCGCAACCACCAGCCGCTCCTCCTCCATGGCGGAGAGGTAGCGCGGGTCGCCCACCACCTGGCCGTTGCGGACCAGGCGGTACGGTGTCTCGATGAAGCCGTACTTGTTCACCTTGGCGAAGGTCGCGAGGCTGTTGATCAGGCCGATATTCGGGCCTTCCGGCGTCTCGATCGGGCAGATGCGGCCGTAATGCGTCGGGTGGACGTCGCGCACCTCGAAGCCCGCGCGCTCACGCGTCAGGCCGCCCGGGCCAAGCGCCGAGAGACGGCGCTTGTGCGTCACCTCGGACAGCGGGTTGGTCTGGTCCATGAACTGGCTGAGCTGCGAGGAGCCGAAGAACTCCCGCACCGCGGCCGCGGCCGGCTTCGCGTTGATCAGGTCGTGCGGCATCACGGTGTCGATGTCGACCGACCCCATGCGCTCCTTGATCGCGCGTTCCATCCTCAGCAGGCCGACGCGGTACTGGTTCTCCATTAGCTCGCCGACGGAGCGGACGCGGCGGTTGCCGAGGTTGTCGATGTCGTCGATCGAGCCGTTGCCGTCCTTGAGCTGCAGCAGCACGCGCACCGTCTCGACGATGTCCTGCTTGCGCAGCGTCCGCTGGGTGTCCGGCACCTCCTCGGCGGAGAAGCCGAGGCGCATGTTCATCTTCACCCGGCCGACGGCCGAGAGGTCGTAGCGTTCGGCGTCGAAGAACAGGCCGCGGAACAGCGTCTCCGCCGTCTCGGCAGTCGGCGGCTCGCCCGGGCGCATCACCCGGTAGATGTCCATCAGCGCTTCGTCGCGGTTGTTGTTCTTGTCGACCGTCAGCGTGTTGCGCATCCACGGCCCGGCCGACTGGTCGATCGCGAGGGTCGGCAGGCGGTCGAGGCCCGCCTCCTCGATGGCGAGGAGCTTCGGCTCGGTCAGCTCCTCGCCGGCCTCGGCCCAGATCTCGCCGGTCTCGAGGTTCACCAGGTCCTCGGCCACGTAGCGGCCGAGCAGGTCGGCGCGGCCGACCAGCACCTCCGTCGTGCCGCCCTCCGCGATCTTGCGCGCGGCGCGCGGCGTCAGCTTCGCGTCCTTCTCCGCCACCACCTGGCCGGTCTTCGCATCGACCAGCGGCTCGGCGAGCTTCACGCCGCGGAAGCTGTCCGGGTCGAAGGGGCGCGACCAGCCCTTGGCCCCGCGGGAGAAGACGACCTGGCCGTAGAAGGCGTTCAGGATCTCCTCGGCATCCATGCCGCGGATCTCGCCGATCTCGAGCGGCGGCAGGCCGGCGGCCGCGCGTTCGGCACGCAGCTTCTCGGTGTGGGCGGAATCGAGAGCGTAGAGCAGCGTCGTCGCCGGCAGCTTGCGCTTGCGGTCGATGCGGACGTAGCAGATGTCCTTGGCGTCGAACTCGAAGTCGAGCCAGGAGCCGCGATAGGGGATGACGCGCGCGGCGAACAGGTACTTGCCGCTGCTGTGCGTCTTGCCCTTGTCATGGTCGAAGAAGACGCCCGGGCTGCGGTGCATCTGGGAGACGATGACGCGCTCGGTCCCGTTGATGATGAAGGTGCCGTTGTCCGTCATGAGCGGCATGTCGCCCATGTAGACGTCCTGCTCCTTGATGTCGCGGACGGAACGGCTGCCGGTGTCCTCGTCCACGTCCCAGACGATCAGGCGCAGGCGCACCTTCAGCGGCGCCGCGAAGGTCAGGCCGCGCTGGATGCACTCCTCGACGTCGTATTTCGGCTCCTCGAGCTCGTACTGGACGAATTCGAGCCGGCCGCGACCGCCGAAATCGTCGATCGGGAAGACCGACTTGAACACCTCCTGAAGCCCGGTGTGCGTGCGCGCGTCCGGATCCACCCCCATCTGCAGGAACGCCTCGTAGGAAGCGCGCTGCACGTCGATGAGGTTGGGCATCGGCGCCACTTCGGGCAGCCGCCCGAAGGACCGCCGGATTCGCTTGCGCCCGGTGAACGACTTCGTGATAGCGTTCATGCCTGTCCCGCTTCCCTGACCCCAGGGCCGATGCGCCGGCCCGGGGCTGATCCTCTCGGCGGGTCCTGCCAGAGGCGCCCTCGCCCCCGCCCGACACCCGCCGTACCAAATTCCGAGATGCCGTCTCATCCGACGACACCGCAGCCATCAAACGCAGGCGCGGGCGGGATTCCCCTTCGGGATTCCCGCCCGTTCCCGCGAGCTTTGTCCGGTCCGGATCCCTCCGGACCGTCGCCATGACCGGCCCCGCCCTGCGGCGAAGCCGGCCACGGCCAAAGGCGTCAGCTGATCTCGACCGTGGCGCCGTTCTCTTCCAGCACCTTCTTGATCTTCGCAGCTTCGTCCTTGTTCACGCCGTCCTTCACCACCTTCGGCGCGCCCTCGACCAGGTCCTTGGCCTCCTTCAGGCCGAGACCGGTGATGGTGCGGATCTCCTTGATGACGTTGATCTTCTTGTCGCCCGAGGCCTTGAGCGTGACGGTGAACTCCGTCTTCTCCTCGACCGGGGCGGCCGCAGCGGCACCGCCGCCCGCAGGCGCCGCCGCCACCGCGACCGGAGCCGCGGCGGAGACGCCCCACTTCTCTTCCAGCATCTTGGAAAGCTCGGCAGCTTCCAGGACGGTCAGGCTGGAGAGCTCGTCAACCAGCTTCGCAAGGTCGGCCATGTGTGTATGTCCTTCGATCTAATGGCTTGGCTTGGTATTTGCAACACCCGAGGGAGAGCAGCTCCCCCGGGCGATCCCCTTCGGTGGTCGGTCAGGCCGCCGCCTGCTCGTCCTTCTTGGCATAGGCCGAGAACACCCGTGCGAGCTGGGAGCCCGGGGCCTGCAGCACGCCCGCGATCCGCGTCGCCGGCGTCTGGATCAGGCCGAGCAGCTGCGCCCGCAGCGTCTCGAGCGAGGGAAGCTCGGCGAGCGCCTTCACGCCATCGGCGTTCAGCATCTGCGTCCCGAGCGCCCCGCCAAGGATCACGAACTTGTCGTTCACCCTGGCGTAGTCCACGGCGGTCTTGGCCACGGCCACCGGATCCGTCGCCCATGCGAGCGCGGTCGGACCCTTCAGCAGCGGCGAGATCGCCTGGAACCTGGTGCCATCGAGGGCGAGGGCGGCCAGCCGGTTCTTCGCCACCTTGTAGGTCGCGCCGGCATCCCGCATGCGCCGCCGCAGCGTCGTCGCGTCGGCCACCGTCAGCCCCTTGTTCTGGCTGACGAGGACGAACGACGTATCCGCGAACACCGCCTGCAGCGCCGTCACGAAGGCGCGCTTTTCCGTACGGTCCACGTCCCGTCTCCGTATTTGGCCCGGACCTTCTGGAAGGGCCCGGACCGGTTCAAGCCGCGCCGGTCGCCCGGCGCGGGAATCGCCTGTGGAACGGGAACCGCAAGCCAAGCCGGGCCGGGAACACCGGGCCGGCAGCACTTCTCGGCACCCCGTCTATCCCCTGCGCGGGCTTCGCCGCTTCAAGGCCGGCCCGCCGGGGCGGGACGCGGACCACAGGAGGTCTCCGACAGGTTCGGGCGGAGGAAAGCCCCCGCCCTGCCCGGCAGCCTCACGGCTGCCGAATTTCACCCGGCCCGTCGGGCCGGAAGCAATTCAGGCCTGCGCCGCCAGCGTCTGGAGGTCGACCTTGAGACCCGGGCCCATCGAGGAGCTGATCGACACCTTCTTGACGTAGGTGCCCTTGGCCCCGGTCGGCTTGGCCTTCTGGATGGCGTCGATGAAGGCGCGCGCATTGCCCATCAGCGCGTCCTCGGCGAAGGACGCCTTGCCGATGCCGGCATGGATGATGCCCGCCTTCTCGGCCCGGAACTCCACCTGGCCGGCCTTCGCCGCGGTGACCGCGCCCTTCACGTCCATCGTCACGGTGCCGAGCTTCGGGTTCGGCATCAGGCCGCGCGGACCGAGCACCTTACCGAGCCGGCCGACGAGGGCCATCATGTCCGGCGTCGCGATGCAGCGCTCGAACTCGATCTTGCCTTCCTGCACGAGGGCGGCGAGGTCGTCAGCGCCAACCACGTCGGCGCCGGCGGCCTTCGCTTCCTCGGCCTTGGCACCGCGGGCGAAGACGCCGACGCGCACGGTCTTGCCGGTGCCGTTCGGCAGGCCAACCACGCCGCGCACCATCTGGTCGGCATGGCGCGGGTCGATGCCGAGATTCATCGCGATCTCGATCGTCTCGTCGAACTTGGCCCTGGCATTCGCCTTGATGAGGCGGATCGCCTCGTCCAGCGAATAGGCCTTCTCGGCATCGAGGCCGGCGTTGATCGCCTTGAGGCGCTTGCCCTGCTTGGCCATGGCGTCAGCCCTCCACCACCGTCATGCCCATCGACCGGGCGGAGCCCGCGAGCATGCGCACCGCGCTCTCCACGTCGGTGCAGTTCATGTCCTTCATCTTCACGGCCGCGATCTCGCGCAGCTGCGTCCGGGTGACGCGGCCGACATTGCCGCCCTTGCCCGGCGTCGTGCTGCCCTTCTCGATCTTGGCGGCCTTCAGCAGGAAGTAGGTGTTCGGCGGGGTCTTGGTGATGAAGGAGAAGGTGCGGTCCGAGAAGGCGGTGATGACGACGGGCGTCGGGGTGCCCGGCTCCATCTGCTGCGTCGCCGCGTTGAATTCCTTCACGAACTGCATGATGTTCAGGCCGCGCTGGCCGAGCGCGGGACCCACGGGCGGCGACGGGTTCGCCTTGCCGGCCGGGATCTGCAGCTTGATGTAGCCGACGATCTTCTTCGCCATTCTTCAGTCCTCTGTCGCGCCTCTCGGCGCTGGGTTCACAGAGGCCCGCGGTGCCAGCGGCCCCCGAGGGGGCCTCCCGCGTTCCCTGCAACGCGCAACGGCCCGGGCAGGACCCGGGCCGCTTCGCGGAGCCGGGCGTCTAGACCCTGCCGCGCGTCCTGTCCAGGGGGATTCGGGCGCGGCGCCGGCCGCAGGCGCCGCCTCAGATCTTCTCGACCTGCCCGTATTCCAGCTCGACCGGGGTGGAGCGGCCGAAGATGGAGACGCTGACCTTCACGCGCCCCTTCTCCTCGTCCACTTCCTCGACCGTGCCGTTGAAGCTGGTGAAGGGGCCGTCGGCCACGCGGACCTGCTCGCCCACCTCGAAGACGATCGCGGGGCGCTTCGGCTTCTCCGCGTTGTCGGTCATCTGCTTGAGCATGCGCTGCGCCTCCGACTCGCGGATGGCGGTCGGGCGGTTCTTCTCGCCGAGGAAGCCGGTCACCTTCGGGGTGTTCTTCACCAGGTGCCAGGCGTCGTCGGTCATCTCCATCTTCACCAGCACGTAGCCGGGGAAGAACTTGCGCTCCTGGTTGGTCTTCTGGCCGCGCTTGACCTCCACCACCTCCTCGGCGGGGACCAGGATCTCCTCGAAGGCATCGGCCAGGCCCTTCTGGGCCGCCTGCTCGCGCAGCTGCTGGGCGATCTTCTTCTCGAAGCCCGAGTAGACGTGGACCACGTACCACTTCTTGTCGGCCATGACCGGTCTCAGGCTCCCAACCCGAACAGCATCCGCACCGCGAATGCGATGATCCAGTCCACCAGCAGGAAGAACAAGGCCGCCAGCGCCGACAGAGCCAGCACGAGACCCGTGGTGATCAGCGTCTCCTTGCGGGTGGGCCAGGTGACACGCGCCACCTCCTGCCGCACCTCGCGGACGAACTGAGTGGGATCGAGCTTGGCCAAGACGGCCCCTTTCACTGACGACGGTGGTGGCACATCGGAATCCAGGATCGCGCGCCCGCGGAAGGCCCGCGGACCGCGACGCCCGCGCGGCCGCTGGCAGGGGCGGAGGGTCTCGAACCCCCAACCTCCGGTTTTGGAGACCGGCGCTCTAGCCAATTGAGCTACGCCCCTAGGGGGCCGCGCGAGCCGCGTCCTCTATCGCAGGCCGCGCCCCCTGTCGAGGGGCCAGCGGCAGGGAACGTCACGGGATGCGTCAGCGCCGTTCCCGCACCACCAGCGTGCGCCCCAGCTTGTCGTGCCAGGTCTGGCCCTGCCGGTCCCACAGCATCCAGAGATAGCCGAGGCCGAGCGGCAGGGCGGAGACCAGGTAGCCGAAGTAGCGCAGCGCCAGCCGGCCCAACGGCGGCGTGCCGCCCGTGGCCGCATCGACGATCCGCACCCCGACCACCAGCTTGCCCGGCGTTGCCCGACGCTCCGCCCAGAACAGCATCACGACGAGGGCGACCACGACATTGCCCATGACCTCCCCGCCCCAGGAGATCTCGCCCCCGTTCACCAGACCCGCGACGAGGCCCAGCAGCACGGACAGCGGCAGCAGCCAGACCAGGTCGATCAGATAGGCGCCGAGTCGCCGCCCGAAGCCCGCCAGTTCCACGCCCGCCTGCATCCCCGCCATCGCGCATCCCCGCCCGTGGTGCTTCCGTACGGCCGGGCCGCGGCGGCTGTCCAGCACCCGGACGCAGGAAGGGGGCGGACCCTGCGGCCCGCCCCCCCGTTCACGCCCGCCCTGGCGGCGAACCGGCTACTTCGTGATTTTCGCGACGACGCCGGCGCCGACGGTGCGGCCGCCCTCGCGGATGGCGAAGCGCAGGCCCTCGTCCATGGCGATCGGCGCGATCAGCTCGACATCCATCGAGACGTTGTCGCCCGGCATCACCATCTCCACGCCCTCCGGCAGCTTCACCACCCCCGTCACGTCCGTCGTGCGGAAGTAGAACTGCGGACGGTAGTTCGTGAAGAACGGCGTGTGCCGACCGCCCTCCTCCTTCGTCAGGATATACGCCTCGGCCTTGAAGCCCGTGTGCGGCGTGATCGAGCCCGGCGCCGCAAGCACCTGGCCGCGCTCCACGTCCTCGCGCTTCGTGCCGCGCAGCAGCGCCCCGATGTTGTCACCCGCCTGCCCGCTGTCCAGCAGCTTGCGGAACATCTCCACGCCCGTCACCGTCGTCTTCACCGTGGCCTTCAGGCCGACGATCTCGACCTCCTCGCCCACCTTGATGATCCCGCGCTCCACGCGACCCGTCACCACCGTGCCGCGACCCGAAATCGAGAACACGTCCTCCACCGGCATCAGGAACGGACGGTCCAGCGCACGCGCCGGCTGCGGAATGTAGGCGTCCACCGCCTCCATCAGCTTCAGGATCGCCCCCTCGCCGATCTCCGGGTTCTTGTCCTCCAGCGCGCTCAGCGCCGAGCCCTTGATCACCGGGATGTCGTCGCCCGGGAACTGATAGGAGGTCAGCAGCTCGCGCACCTCCATCTCCACCAGCTCCACAAGGTCCGGATCCGCCATGTCCATCTTGTTCAGGAACACCACCAGCGCCGGAACACCCACCTGACGCGCCAGCAGAATGTGCTCCCGCGTCTGCGGCATCGGGCCGTCCGCCGCCGACACCACGAGGATCGCCCCGTCCATCTGCGCCGCACCCGTGATCATGTTCTTCACGTAGTCGGCATGGCCCGGGCAGTCGACATGCGCATAGTGACGGTTCTGCGTCTCATACTCGACATGCGCCGTCGAAATGGTGATCCCGCGCGCCTTCTCCTCCGGCGCCTTGTCAATCTGGTCATACGCCGTGAACGTCGCACCACCGGTCTTCGCCAGAACCTTCGTGATCGCCGCCGTCAGCGACGTCTTCCCGTGGTCCACATGCCCGATCGTGCCAATGTTGCAGTGCGGCTTGTTACGCTCGAATTTCGCCTTGGCCATCGCCCTGTCGCCCTGTTCCAGTTACGCGCCCGTGACCCTGTCCCGGCACCCGCGCGCGTGGAGCGGGTGACGGGAATCGAACCCGCACAACCAGCTTGGAAGGCTGGGGCTCTACCATTGAGCTACACCCGCGCCGTGGGGAAAGCCGTCCCCGGGGGCGCGCGGCCCTCGCCCGCCGGCGGGGCGGACCCGCGCGGCGATATCCGGCCCTGGGGAGAAATGGAGGGGGTTGGATTCGAACCAACGTAGGCGCAAGCCAACGGATTTACAGTCCGTCCCCTTTAGCCACTCGGGCACCCCTCCGCAGTCTCTCCGGGCCGAACGGCGGGAGCGCGGGGGACTAGCCCCACGGACGGGCCGCTGTCAACGGCGGGACCGGCAACGCTGGACAGATGCGGCGCAACGCGCAGGATGGGGCGATGCCACGCCCCCCCACACGACGCCCCGGCCCGCCTTCCGGCAAGGCCGGCCGGTCGCCCGCCCGCCCCCCGCGCGGAGGCGATTCGCCGCAGCGCCCACGTGCCGACGCAGCCCCGCCACGGCGCGGCGATGCCGGGCCGAATCGCCGCGGCGGCGCCGCGCAGGCCCGCGACGAGTCCCGCCCGCCCCGCCGGGAGGAGGCGAGGCCCCCGCAGCGCGACGAAGGCCGGGCATCGCGCCGTGACCCCGCGGCACCCGCGCGGCGCCCAGATGCCCAGGGCCCGCGCCGGGGCAATGCCGCTCCCCTTCCCGGCCGAGACCGCTTCGCGCGCCCCGAAGCCGCCGCCGAGCCCGCACCCCGCGGCCGCGACCGCCGCGGCATGGGCGACCCCCGTCCCACCCGCGCGCCGGAACCCGCGCCCGCGGCGCGGACCCGCCCTTCCGGCCCGCGGGAGGCACCGCCGGGCGGCGCGCTATGGCTGCACGGGCTGCACGCGGTAGCCGCCGCGCTGGCCAATCCGCGCCGCGGCGTGAAGCGCCTGCTGCTGACCGAGGAGGCGGAGGCCGAACTGGCCCAGCGCCTGCCGAAGCCCTGGCGCATCCCGGCCGAGCGCACGGACCGCGTCCGCTTCCAGACCTTCCTGGCCGAGGACGCCGTCCACCAGGGCGCCGCCCTGCTGGCCGAGCCCCTGCAGCCGACCGCGCTCGAGGACGCGATCGCCGCCTCGGCGGGCCCGGTGCTGATCCTCGACCAGGTGACGGACCCGCGGAATGTCGGTGCCATCCTGCGTTCCGCCGCCGCCTTCGGCGCGGCCTGCGTGGTCATGCAGGACCGCCACGCCCCGCCCGAGACCGGGTCCCTCGCCCGCGCCGCCTCCGGCGCGCTCGAGGTCGTGCCGGTCGCGCGGGAGGTGAACCTCTCCCGCGCCATCGTGGCCCTGCAACGCGCCGGCTTCTGGGTGCTGGGCCTCGCCGGCGAGGGTCCGCGCACGCTGGCCGAGGCCGCGCCGCGCGACCGCCGCGTGGCGCTGGTGCTGGGCGCCGAGGATGCCGGGCTGCGCCGCCTCCAGCGGGAGACCTGCGACGAGCTGGTGCGGCTGCCGATCGCGCCGGGGATCGAGAGCCTGAACGTCGCCGCCGCTGCCGCCGTGGCGCTCTACGAGATCGCCCGCGGCACGGGCGTGGAGGAGATCGCCCGCGGCACGGGCGTGGAGGAGATCGCCCGCGGCGCGGGCGGGGAGACGGGCGAGGACCCGGGGGAGGACGAGGCATGACCAGTCCCGCAGCCGCCGCCATCCTGGCCGCGCGGCAGGGCCGGCAGGTGCTGCTGCCGCTCGGCGCCGCCGCCCCCGCCGATGCCGAGGCCGGCTACGCTGTGCAGCACGAGGTGGCGCAGGCGCTCGGCGCAGTGCCGCCGGCGGGCTTCAAGATCGGCGCGACGACGCGGCAGATGCAGGCCTATCTCGGCCTGTCCGGCCCCGCCGCCGGCTTCGTCGCGCGGGAAGGGCTGCACGCCTCCCCCGCCCGCCTGCGCTTCGCGGAGCTGCTGGCACCGGGGGTGGAATGCGAGGTGGGCCTCCGGCTCGGCGCCGACCTGCCAGCCGGCCCCTGCACGCGCGACCAGGCGGCGGCCGCCGTCGCCGATGTCTTCGCCGCGATCGAGGTGGTGGAGAAGCGCTACACCGACCTTGCGGAGCTCGGCACGCCGACGCTGATCGGCGACCAGGTCTTCCACCGCTGCGGCGTGCTCGGCGCGCCGGCGGCGGGCTGGCGCGGCGCCGATCTCGGCGCGATCCGCGGGCGGATGACGGTGGATGGCGCGCTGCGCGGCGAGGGGGTCGGCGCCGACCTGCTCGGCCATCCCTTCGAGGCGCTGGCCTGGCTCGCCGGGTCGCCCGCCGCGCGGGTCTTCGGCGGGTTGCGGGCGGGGCAGGTGGTGTTCCTCGGCTCCGTCACGCCGCCCATCTGGCTCGATGGCCCGGCGAAGGTGGTGGTGGAGTTCGACCTGCTCGGCCGGGCGGAGCTCACGGTCGGCTGATCGCGTCCTTCACCATCCCTCAACCCCGCCGCGCGATCATGCCCGCGCCGCGGGGTTCTGCGCGGCCAATCCCGCCAGGACGGCGCCCATGCACCGGGACCGTCATGCGAACAGCCAGTTGGAACATCCTGCCCGAGGAGATGCAGCTCGTGCTCTCGCGCGAGGCGCTGCGCCGCGCCGCGGAGACGCTGGCCGAACATGCGGAGCTGCTGGCCGAGGAGATGGAGCGCGGCACCCTCTCCGACCGGGGCGGGCCGGATGCGCTACGGCTGTTCGCCGCCGTGGTGCGCGCGACGAACGAGGACGCCTTCGGCCCGGTCGGCCACGCGTGAGGCGGCGCGCGGCGCGGCCTCGTACACCGTCGCGGTGAAGCCGCGCCGGGCATCGCGCCAGGGCGTCGCGGCCTCCCGCCAGGCGGGGTCGGCGGCCAGCGCCGCACGGGCGCGGGCGACCTGCCTGGCCCCGTCACGGTCGGTGACCGCGAGCAGGACAAGCCGCGTCGCGCCATCGGCCGGGGCGGGGATGTCCGGGGCATCCTCCCGCAGCAGCAGGATGCGCTGGTCCGGCGGCGCCTCGGCCAGCACGGCGCCGACGATGCCGACGCCGTCATTGCCGCGCGGCACCAGCAGCAGGGTCCGCGGGCCGAGCAGCGGCGAAAGCGCGGCGAAGGCATCGCGGAAGGTCTGCTGCGTGGCCGGGTGCAGCACCATCCCCGCCGCGCCCGCCGCCTGCACCGCCAGCACGAGGCCGAGGGCGGGCAAGGCGGCACGCCGGGGCAGCGCGGCCGCGGCGCCGGCGAGCAGCGCCCCCGCGAAGGGCGCGGCGAAGGCGAGGTAGCGCAACTCGATCGGCGTGTTCCCGAAGGCGGCGCCGAGCAGCAGCAGCCCCGCCGAGGGCGCGGCGAAGCCGCCGAGCCAGAGCCAGCGCGTCGGCCCCAGCGCGCGCCAGCGCCACGCGACGGCCAGCGCCGCGGCCGCCAGCAGCAGCACCAGCGCCCCCCCGAGCAGGAGCCGCGCCGGTCCCTCGACATAGAGCGGCAGGCCGCCGAACAGGCTGGCCGCATTGAACTGGCCGAGCAGCGTCAGCGCCGGGGCGATCGCGAAGGGCTCGAACTGCTCCGTGCGGGACCCGCGCTGGGCGAGGAAGAACCAGAGATTGCCGATCTGCACCAGGCCGAAGGGCAGCGCCGCCGCCGCCAGCAGCCGCAGCCGCGACCGCGCCGGCATCGGCGCGATGAGCAGCCAGCCCACCAGCGCCGCCGCCGGGAAGGCAGCGAGGTAGTTGGCGAAGGAGGCAAGCCCCGCCGCCAGCCCGCCCGCCGCGGCAGCGCCGGCCGCCTGCCGCCGCCAGGCCAGCACCACCGCCAGCGCACCCAGCCCCAGCAGCAGATGCGCCAGCGCGAAGCCGCGTGCGACACCGCCCGTATAGGCGAAACCGAAGGACAGCGCCGTGGCCAGCCCCGTCGCCAGCGGCGGCAGCCCCGCCCGGTGCGCCGCCGCCATGAAGGCGAGGACGGCGCCCAGCGCGCAGGCGACCGACAGCGCCCGCAGCGCCCCGACCGAGGTGCCGCCAAGCCCCCGAAGCACCCCCGCCGCCCAGAAATAGAGCGGCGGGTGCACATCCGTCTCGCGCAGGTTGCGCGCCGTCGCGGCCGGGCCCACCACCGCCTCCAGCGCGGGCCGGGCCTCGGCGGGCGTGAAGGGCGTGGCGGGCCAATCCGGCCGCGGCACCGGCGAGGTCACGAGGCGGGTGTAGGTCTCGTCATATTCGGTCGAGCGCAGCGCCGCCCCGCCGCCGATGACGGCGAGCGCGAGCAGCAGCACGAGCACCGCGCCGCGCCATGGAAAGGCGCCGTCCCGGCGCAGCAGGGCCGCTCCCATGCGGCAGGTCCCCCGGTCTGGTCCGGGGCCAGGACGCGGCAGCGGGCCGAAGGCTGCATCGCATCGCAACATATTCGTGCGAGTTCGTAGCGGATCCGCAACCGGCCCCGCCCGCGCCGCCGTGATTGAGCACGCGCCGCCGCTGCGTTAGGAAGGGGCCGCGCCGGGTTAGCACAGCGGTAGTGCAGCGGTTTTGTAAACCGAAGGTCGGGGGTTCGATCCCCTCACCCGGCACTTGCGCATCCCAGCAGCGGGTCGGCCTTCGATGCCGGCATCGGCAGGATTACCGGTTCGCCCCCGTGCATCCACCGATGCGTGCCGACGGCGGGATGCCGTCGGCACGCATAGGCGCAGTGGTCAGGCGACGTCGCCGCGGCGGCGGCGCGTAGGGTCGTTGGCGCTGCCGAGGTCCTCGGTCAGGCCGGGCGCGGGACCACGGCTGCCCAGCCCGTCGGAGGTCGTGCCCGTCAGGCCCGCGCCGGTCAGGCCCGCGCCGGTCAGGCCAGCGCCGCTGCCGAGGCCGGTGCCGCTGCCGGTGAGGGTGCCGGAGGCGCCGGTGCCGGCCGTGGTCATTCTGGCGGCGGACCCGCCCGTCCAGCCCTCCGCGCGCCAGTCGGCGCTGCGGCTCGCGACATCGATCGGGCCGTGGCGCTCAAGGATGCGCTCAGCCTCCATCGCGCGCGCATCCGTGGCGCGCACGACGACGAGGTGGCCGCCGCGGCGCACGCCCTCGGCATAGGTGGTCGCATGCTCCTCGCCGAAGCCCGCGCCGGTGAGTGCCCCGAGCAGGCCGCCCGCCGCTGCGCCGGCGCCGGCGCCGGTGAGGGTCGCGATCAGCCAGCCGGCCGCCACCACCGGGCCGACACCGGGGATGGCCAGCGCGCCGAGGCCCGCGAGCAGGCCCGCGCCGCCGCCGAGCACGGTGCCGAGCGTGGCGCCGGTGGCAGCGCCCGTGTCGGCGCCGGTGTCGCCGCGGCGGTCGGCGGTCGTCGTGTCATCGGCGGTGCCGCCGGTCTGGTTGCCCATGTAGCTGACGTCGTCATTGGAGAAGCCGGCCGCCTCGAGGTCGCGGATGGCGGCCTGGGCGATGGCGGAGGTTTCGTAGAGCCGGGCGATGCTGCGGGTGGTCATGGGTGTCTCCTTGGCCGTTGCGCGCCGGGGGGCGCGGCCGATCGGGGGAAGCCTGCGCGGGGCGGAGCGGCGCGCGGCCGCTCCGGCGGGCGCTACTGGGTCGCGACGACGTTGCCCTGGTAGTCGAGGGCGACGCCGGTCTGCTGGCCGCCGCGCATCGCACGGCCACGCCAGATGCCCTGGTCGTCGAGGCGCAGGTCCTGCACGTCGTTGAAGCCGGCATCGCCCATGCGGGCGCGGGCCTGGCCTTCGGTGAAGGAATTGGCGCCGGCCACCGGGGCCGCCGCCGTGCGCGGCTCGGTGTGGCGGGTGGTGGCCGCGGGCGGGCTCGCATCCGACCGGCCGCCGCCCTGGGTGGTGGTGCCGGGCGTGGTGGTGCCGGTGGCCGAACCGCCGGGCGCCGCGCCGGCGCTGCCGGTCATGCCCGGGCTCTCCCGCGTGCCGCCCTCGGCGCCGACGCCGGGGACGGGGCGCGGCTGGGCCATGGGCACGCCCGTGCCGGTGCCGGAGGTGCCCGGCTGGCTGCCGGGCGCGACGCCCGGGGTGCCGCTGGTGCCGCCCTGGGCGAGCCCGGGCGAGGCGCCGGCGCTGCCGGGGGTCGCGCCGAAGCCGCCGTCGCGCGGCGCGGTGCCGCGCTGCACGTCGGGCTGGCCACTGGGCGCGAGCGCGCCGGTGCCGCCCACCGTGCCGCGATCCTGCGCCACGCGGTCCTGCGGGTTCATGCCGCGCGCCTGGTCGGCACGGCTGCCGGGGGGCATCGGGCTCGGGTTCACCTGCTGGGCGGTGGTGCCGGGGGAGTTGTTGCCGGCGCCGTCGCTGCGCATCCCGGGCGCCTGTTCGGCGCGGCTGCCCGGCGGCATCGGGCTGGGGTTGACCTGCTGGGCGGTCTGGGCTGCGGCCATGCCAAGCCCAAGCGAGGCCGCGACAGCCGTCGCGGCCGCCATGTGGCGGATGCTCATGGGGTTTCCTTCCGTCGTTCCGGGCTTCAACGCCCGCACGGAAGCCTCAACGGCGCCCGGCCGCTTCTGTTCGTCCCGGCACCGTCACGGCGCCTCACAGGGCGGCGAGCGGAACGGGTGACGTCACCGTCACCCGGCCGCGAGGGCGGCGTTGGTCCAGGCCGGATCGCCGGTCACCTCCTGCCCGAGCCAGTCGGGCAGCGGGGGCGCCACGTCCGCCGCCGGAAGCTCGACCTCGGCCAGGACCAGCCCGGCGAGGCGGGCGGGAGCGTGGAATTCATCGACGGTCCAGGGGTGCCCGCCATGCGGCACCGACCAGCGCGTCTTGTGCAGCACCGCGCCGGGGCAGAGGTCGAGCATCGCCGCGGCGTGGTCGGGCGGGACGGGATACTCGAATTCCGCCCGCACCAGCCCGCCCGGCCCCTTCACCGTCAGGAAGGCGTGGTCGCCGGCCAGGCGGATCCGCACGCTCGGCCCCGCCGCGCCGGGGGCGGAAAGATAGCCCTGGCGCATCGGCGTGCCGGGCCCCTCCACCGCGGCGCGCCAGGCATCGCCGGCCACCAGGAACTTGCGCTCGATCTCGACGGGCATGGTGCGGATGTAGCGCGGCGCTCGACGTTGCGCGATGGCGGGCCCACATTCGGGGCATGAACGTCGTCGCCGCCCCGCCCGTGCTGTTCCATCCGCGGAAGCGCCCGCCGCTGCCGCGCGGGCTGCCGCTGAAGGTCGTCTCCCCCTTCGAGCCGAATGGCGACCAGCCGGCGGCGATCCGCCAGCTGGTGGACGGGCTGCGGGGGGGCGAGCGTGACCAGGTGCTGCTCGGCGTCACCGGGTCGGGCAAGACCTTCACCATGGCGAAGGTGATCGAGGCGGTGCAGCGGCCCACGCTGGTCCTGGCGCCGAACAAGACGCTGGCCGCGCAGCTGTACGGGGAGATGAAGAGCTTCTTCCCGGAGAACGCGGTCGAATACTTCGTCAGCTACTACGACTACTACCAGCCCGAAGCCTATGTCCCGCGCACCGACACCTACATCGAGAAGGACGCCCAGATCAACGAGCAGATCGACCGCATGCGCCACAGCGCAACGCAGTCGCTGCTGGAACGGCAGGACGTGGTGATCGTCGCCTCCGTCTCCTGCATCTACGGCATCGGCTCGGTCGAGAACTACAGCCGCATGGTGGTGAAGCTGGAGCGCGGCGGGCGGATCGACCGCGATGTGCTGGTGAAGGGGCTGGTCGAGCAGCAGTACCGCCGCAACGACACCGCCTTCGGCCGCGGCAACTTCCGCATCCGCGGCGAAACGGTGGACATCTGGCCCTCCCACCTCGAGGACCGCGCCTGGCGCGTCAGCCTGTTCGGCGACGAGGTGGACGGCCTGCGGGAGTTCGACCCCCTGACCGGCGAGGTCACCGGGGAGCTGGAGCGCGTCAGCATCTACGCCAACAGCCACTACATCACCCCGCGCCCGACGCTGCAGCAGGCGATCCGCGACATCAAGACGGAGCTGAAGCAGCGGCTGGAACAGCTGAACGCGGAAGGCCGCCTGCTGGAGGCGCAGCGGCTGGAGCAGCGTACCACCTTCGACATCGAGATGCTGGAGACCACCGGCAGCTGCAAGGGGATCGAGAACTACAGCCGCTACCTCACCGGCCGGAAGCCCGGCGAGCCGCCGCCGACCCTGTTCGAGTACCTGCCCGAGGACGCGCTGCTGGTGGTGGACGAAAGCCACGTCACCGTGCCTCAGATCGGCGGCATGTACCGCGGGGACTTCGCGCGGAAGTCGGTGCTGAACGAGTTCGGCTTCCGCCTGCCCTCCTGCATGGACAACCGCCCGCTGAAGTTCGAGGAGTGGGACGCCTATCGCCCGGGGACGGTCTTCGTTAGCGCCACCCCAGGCCCGTGGGAGATGGAGCGCACCGGCGGCGCCTTCGCCGAGCAGGTGATCCGCCCGACCGGCCTGGTCGATCCCGTCACCGAGATCCGCCCGGTGGAGGGCCAGGTGGACGACCTGCTGGCCGAGTGCAAGGAGGTGGCGAAGGCGGGCGGGCGCATCCTGGTCACCACGCTGACCAAGCGCATGGCCGAGGACCTGACGGACTACATGACGGAGACCGGCATCCGCTGCCGCTACCTCCATTCCGACGTCGACACGCTGGAGCGGATCGAGATCATCCGCGACCTCCGCAAGGGCGTCTTCGACGTGCTGATCGGCATCAACCTGCTGCGCGAGGGGCTCGACATCCCCGAATGCGCGCTGGTGGCGATCCTCGACGCAGACAAGGAAGGGTTCCTCCGCAGCACGACCAGCCTGATCCAGACCATCGGCCGCGCGGCGCGCAACGCGGAAGGCCGTGTGATCCTCTATGCCGACGTGATGACCGAGAGCCTGCGCCGCGCGACGGAGGAGACGGCGCGGCGCCGCGCCAAGCAGCAGGCCTGGAACGAGGCGCACGGCATCACGCCCCAGACCATCCGGCGCGACATCAGCGAGGTCCTGCAATCGGTCTACGAGCAGGACTACGTCACGGTCGAGGCGGTGGAAGGCGACGGGGCCGCGAATTTCGTCGGCAAGGACCTGCCGACCGCCATCGCGGAGCTGGAGAAGAAGATGCGGGCCGCGGCCGCCGACCTCGAATTCGAGGAGGCGGCGCGGCTGCGCGACGAGATCAAGCGGCTGGAGGCGCTGGAACTCGGCCTGCAGCCCAACCTCGCCGGGCGGTCGCTGCAGGCGAGCGCGCCCGCGGCCGGTGCGAAGCCGCGCGAGAAGCAGGACTGGAAGCCGAAGCCGCTCGGGCCGGGCGGGGGCGGCTACGACCCGAAGAAGGGCAAGGGGGCACGCGGCCGCAAGGGGCGCTGAACGGCGCGGCGGGTGCCGTTGCGGCCACGGATCGGGCACCCGGTTGCCCTTCCGTCGCCACAACCTGGCGATGTATTGACCTGCGACGCTGCGCGTCACAGGAGATCGCCATGCATAACATCCCCACCCGCTTCCTCGGCCGCCTCGCCCTCGCCGCGGCCATCCTGTTGCCGCTTGCGGCCTGCGAGGGGATGAGCCGCACGCAGCAGCGCGCCCTGTCGGGCGGCGCGATTGGCGCCGCGGGGGGCGCGGCGGTGGGCGTGCTGACCGGCGGCTCGGCGGTGACCGGGGCGCTGATCGGCGGCGCGGGCGGCGCGGCGGTGGGCGCGCTGACCGGCGGCAACGGCCGCAGGTAAGGAACACCGGCCCGCGCGCGGCGTTCGCCCCCCCGGACCAGCAGGGGCAGCACGACATGGCGGAACATCGCGCGCGGATCACGGTGCAGGCACCGGCGACGGAGGTCTTCGCCTTCCTCGCCAATCCCACCAACCTGCCGCGCTGGCAGCCGAGCTTCCGGGAGGCCTTCCGCGAGGAGGGCGACCGCATCCGCGCGATCGGCGGCGGGGTCGGCGCCAAGGGGGTGGTCGCGCATGCCCGCTTCAACGCGGACATCGACGGGCGCACCCTGTCCTGGGCCTCGGCATCCGGCGTCGGCTGCGCGGGGGATGTGCGCGTGGAGGAGGAAGGCGGCGCCGCGGCGGTGGAGATGGTGCTGCGCCTTGCCCGCAGCGCCGACCGGCCGGAGGCGCTGGCGGCCTGGACGGGCGACCCCGCGCTGGATGCCGATGCCGCGCTGCGCGCCAGCCTCGCCGCGGTGAAGATGCTGTGCGAGGGCGGGACGCAGGCGGTGGACCTCGTCTCCGGCGGGACCGGGTCGCACCCCGACCGCGCGGCGCTGCGCGACAGCCGGGCCTACGGGACCTCCGCCACGCAGAACCCGGAGACCACCTGACGCGACACGAAGCTTGCGCGGCGGCCGCAGGCGGTTACGCTTCGTTGCAGGAGCCTTGCAAGGGAGCACTCCATGGACCGCCGCACTCTCCTGGCCGCCACGGCCGGGGCACTCGCCTTGCCGGCCGTCACGCGGGCGCAGGGCAGCTTCCCGAAGATCACCATCGGCATGTCCGGCTGGACCGGCTTCGCGCCGCTGACGCTGGCGGAGAATGCGGGGCTGTTCCGCGCCAACGGGCTGGATGTGGAAACCCGCTTCGTGCCGCAGCGCGAACGCAACCTGGCGCTCGCCTCGGGCGCGCTGAACTGCGTCGTCACCACGGTCGACACGATGATCCAGTGGGCGGCGTCCATCCCGCTGACGCAGGTGCTGGTGCTCGACCGCTCGCGCGGGGGGGACGGCATCGCGGTGCGGCCGGCGATCCGCGGCTGGTCCGACCTGCGCGGCAAGACGGTGGCGGTGGATGGCGCGGGGACCACGCCCTATTTCGTGCTGGCCTACATGCTGCGCGAGAACGGGATGAGCATCCGCGACGTGCAGACCGCGACGCTGGCACCCCAGCCCGCGGCGCAGGCCTTCGTCGCCGGGCAGTTCGACGCCGCCTCGACCTATGAGCCCTACCTGTCGCAGGTGCGGCAGATGGGGGCGGATCGCGGCCGCATCCTGGCGACCACCAACGACCATGCCTGCGTCGTCGACACGCTCGCCTTCCAGCCCGCCTTCATCGAGCGCAACGCCGAAGCGGTGCGCCGCGTGGTGAAAAGCTGGTTCGACGCGGTCGAGATGATCGCGCGCGAGCCGATGCGGTCGTGGGAGATCATGGGCAACCGCACCCGCCAGACCGCCGAGCAGTTCCGCGATTCGGCACAGTACATCGAATGGCTCGACCTCGCGAAGAACCGCGACTACGTGGCGGCCGGGCTGCCGGAATTCACCCGCAAGGCGCACACCGTCCAGCGGGAGAGCGGGGTGCTGCGGCAGGATGTCGACGTCTCCCGCCTGTTCGACGACCGCTTCCTGCGCGCGATGGGCTGACCCGCTTGCGGCCTCTCGTCCCCGTCTCCGCCGGTGCCCGGGTGGTCCTGGGCGCCGGCTTCTTCGTGCTGTTCGTCGGCTTCTGGGCGCTGCTGTCCTATGGCGGCCTGGTGCCGCCGCTGTTCCTCGCCTCGCCCGGGCGGACGCTGGCGGCGGGGGTGGCGCTGTTCACGGAATACGGTTTCCTGCACGACATCAGCGTCACGGTGTTCCGCGTGGTGGGCGGCTTCCTGATCGCGGCGGCGATCGGCGTGCCGCTCGGCCTCGCGATGGGCGCCTTCAAGCCGGTGGAGGCGTTCTTCGAGCCCTTCATCTCCTTCGCGCGCTACCTGCCGGCATCCGCCTTCATCCCGCTGCTGATCCTCTGGGCGGGGGTGGGGGAGGCGCAGAAGCTCGCGGTCATCTTCATCGGCAGCTTCTTCCAGGTGGTCATCATGGTGGCCGTCACCGCGGGCGCGACGCGGATGGACCTGGTGGAAGCCGCGACCACGCTCGGCGCGGGGCGGCGCGGGATCGTCGCGCGCGTCATCGTGCCGGCGGCGGCGCCGCAGATCGCGGAGACGCTGCGCCTCGTGCTCGGCTGGGCCTGGACCTACGTGATCGTGGCGGAGCTGATCGGCGCGCAGTCCGGCATCGGCCACATGATCATGGACAGCCAGCGCCTGCTGGACACCGGGCAGATGATCTTCGGCATCGTGACCATCGGCGTGATCGGGCTGGTGACGGACTTCCTGTTCAAGGCGCTGAACCGCCGCCTGTTCCCCTGGGCCGTGCTGTGAGCGGCAAGACGCTGCGCATCGCGGGGGTGACGCGCACCTTCCCCGCCACCCGCCAGGCGGGGCCGACGCTCGCGCTCCAGCCCACCGACCTTACCGTCGCCCCTGGCGAGTTCGTGGCCATCCTCGGCCCGTCGGGCTGCGGCAAGTCCACGCTGCTGCGCATCGTCGCGGGGCTGGACCGGCCGACGGCCGGCGCGCTGTCCCTGGACGCCGCGCCCATCGCGGGGCCGGGGCCCGACCGGGGAATGGTGTTCCAGTCCTACACGCTGTTCCCCTGGCTGACGGTCGAGCAGAACATCCGCTTCGGCCTGCGCGAACGCGGGGTGGCAGAGGCGGAGCAGCGCGCGACCGCCGCCCGCTTCATCGCCCGCACCGGCCTGCGCGGGTTCGAGAACCACTGGCCGCGGCAGCTCTCGGGCGGGATGCAGCAGCGCTGCGCGCTGGCCCGCGCGCTGGCCAACGACCCCGAGATCCTGCTGCTCGACGAACCCTTCGGCGCGCTCGACCACCAGACGCGGGAGCTGATGCAGGAACTGCTGCTGGAGATCTGGGAGGCGGACCGCAAGACGGTGCTGTTCGTGACCCACGACATCGACGAGGCGGTGTTCCTCGCCAGCCGCGTGCTGGTGATGTCCGCCCGCCCCGGCCGCATCAAGGCCGAGGTCGCGGTGCCCCTGCCCTATCCGCGCGACTGGACGGTGAAGACCACGCCGGACTTCGCGGCGCTGAAGGCGCGGCTGATGGGCGAGATCCGCGAGGAGGTCCGCAAGGCCGCGGCCGGGTAGGCGCTACCCGCCGATCCCGCATTCGCCGAGCAGCGCGATCGGGTTGCCCCGCGCGGCATTCGCCACCCGCGCGACCCGCGCCGAATCCTCCGCCGGCAGGCTGCGGACGAGGCAGGCGCCAAGCGCCGTCGGATCGAGCGTCAGGCCGCAGCCCCGCGCGGCGCCGGCGACGCGGGTGCAGAAGGCGCGCCGCTGCTCCGGCGTCTGCTGGCCGAAGGCGCCCTGCAGCGCGGCGGCGGCGCCCCCAGCCCCGCCCCCGCCGAGCATCCCGCCCATCGCGCCGCCCAGCCCGCCGCCCGGCGCCTGGCCCTGGCCCTGCCCCTGGCCGCCGCCGAGCCCCGGAAGCCCAAGCCCCTGCGCCACGGCCGGCCCGGCCGCCAGCATCGCCACCACCAACATCGCCGCCCGCATCGCCGCCCCCTGCCTGCCGCGGGCACCCTGCGGGGATGCAGCGCGGCGGGTCAACCGGTGGTCAGGCGCCTCCATGCGCGCTATCCCCGCGCCCGCATGTCCATCCCCCCCACGATCCCACGCCACGCCTTCGTCACCGGAGGCGCGAAGCGCCTTGGCCGCGCCATGGCGCTGGCCCTCGCCGAAGCCGGATTCGACGTCACGATCCACTACGGCGCCTCCGCGGCCGAGGCCGAGGCCACGGCCGGCGCCATCCGCGCGACCGGTCGCCGCGCCCTGGCGCTGCCCGCCGACCTGGCGCGGGAGGCGGAGGTGGCGGCGCTGGTGCCGCAGGCCGAAGCGGCGCTCGGCCCGGTCGGCGTGCTGGTCAACAACGCCTCCACCTTCGAACGCGACGAATGGCACGACGCGACGCGGGAAAGCTGGGACATGCACCTGGAGCCCAACCTGCGCGCGCCCTTCGTGCTGGCGCAGGCGATGGCGAAGGCGCTGCCCGCCACGGCCGAAGGCGTGGTGGTGAACCTGCTGGACGAACGGGTCTGGTCGCTGACGCCGCATTTCGTGTCCTACACCGTCTCGAAGGCGGCGCTCTGGACGCTGACGCAGACGCTGGCACTCGCGCTCGCGCCCCGCATCCGGGTGAACGGCATCGGCCCCGGCCCCGCGCTGCCCTCGCCGCGCCAGACCGCCGCGCAGTTCGAGGCGCAGTGCCGCTCCGTCCCTCTGCGGCGCGGCACCTCGCCCGAGGAGGTGGCGCGCGCGCTGACGATGATCCTGTCGCTGCCGTCGATGACGGGGCAGATGATCGCGCTCGACGGCGGGCAGCACCTGCAATGGGCGCCATCGGGCGGCGCGCGGGAGATCGCGGAATGACCTACCTGCCGGATGCGGACCGCGGGTTGCGGCTGGTATTCGTGCGCGGGCTGGAGCTGATGGCGCGGCTCGGCATCCACCCGCATGAGAGGGCGGGTCCGCAGCGCATCCGCCTCGGCGTCGAGCTGGTGGTGCGCGACGACGCGGCGCCGGCCGATGTGGGCCCGGACGATTTCCGCCGCGTGGTCGATTACGCGCGCCTGGTCGAGGTGGCGCGCGCCACGGTCGCCGAGGGGCATGTGCTGCTGGTGGAGACGCTGGCCGAACGCGTCGCGCTCGCCGCGCTCGAGGACGGGCGGGTGGAGCGCGCCCGCGTCACGGTGGAGAAGCCGGAAGCCTTCTCCGACGTGGAAAGCGTGGGCGTGACGGTGGAGCGCCGCCGCAGGTGAAACGGTTCGTCGCAACTGTTTTCCACCGCGATCACGAAACCAGGAGATCGCGGCGCGACGTCAAGAGGGAAGATGGTCTTGACGAGCAGGAGAGAGGCTTCGCAGATTCAATCTCCAATGATTTCAATAACTTGGAAAAAGTGCCTATTTCCTGGGCAGGGACGTGTGAATGGCAGATGACCGCCATTCCGGGGCATCCGGAACCCCTCCATCCACATAGTTGTCCACAGGATCGGTGGAGAACCACGGGCGCATCGGCGCTTCGCCCCGGGCCCGGTCGTCGCCATATCGGGCGATGATGAACGGCACGCCCCCGCCCCCCCCGACGCCCCCCGCCGAGCCCATCCTGGACGACGACGCTGCCCCACCTGTCATGCAGGGCGTGCGGGTCATCGAGGAGGTGGTCGCGACGCTGCCGCTGACGCCCGGCGTCTATCGTATGCTCGATGCAAAGGGTGATGCGCTCTATGTCGGCAAGGCGCGCAGCCTGAAGCGGCGCGTGGTGACATATACGCAGGTCGCCCGCCTGCCCGAACGCCTGCGCCGCATGGTGCACGAAACGCGGCGGATGGAAATCGTCACCACCGGCAGCGAGGCGGAGGCGCTGCTGCTGGAAGCGAACCTCATCAAGCGCCTGCGGCCGCGCTACAACATCGTCCTGCGCGACGACAAGTCGTATCCCTGGCTGGTCCTGACCGAGGACCATCCCTATCCGCAGATCACCAAGCACCGCGGCGAACGCCGCAAGGGCGCGAGCTACTGGGGCCCCTTCGCCTCCGCCTGGGCGGTGAACCAGACGCTGACGGCGCTGCAGCGCGTCTTCCTGCTGCGAAGCTGCCGCGACACGGTCTTCGACCAGCGCGCGCGCCCCTGCCTGCTGCACCAGATCAAGCGCTGCTCCGCCCCCTGCGTCGAGCGCATCGCGAAGGACGACTACGCCGAGCTGGTGCGCGAGGCGAAGGAGTTCCTGTCCGGCGGCACGCCCTCGATCCAGCGGCGGCTCGCGAAGGAGATGGAGGAGGCGGCCGGAAACCTCGAATTCGAGCGTGCGGCCGCGATCCGCGACCGCATCCGGGGGCTCACGCATGTGCAGGGGCGCGACCGCATCAACCTCGACGGCGTGGGCGACGCGGATGTGGTGGCGCTGCACCAGATGGCGGGCCAGTCCTGCGTGCAGGTCTTCTTCTTCCGCGGCGGCCGCAACAACGGCAACCGCCCCTTCTTCCTGTCCCACGCCAAGTCCGAACAGCCGCCCGGGGAAGTGCTGTCCGCCTTCCTCGCGCAGCTCTACGACGACCTGCCGCCGCCGCCGCTCGTCCTCGTCAGCCACGACCCGGAGGAGGCGGAGGTGCTGGCCGAGGCGCTCACCCTCAAGGCCGGGCGCAAGGTGGATATCCACCGCCCCCAGCGCGGCGACAAGCGCGCCGTGCTGGAGCACGCCCAGACCAACGCGCGCGAGGCGATCGAGCGCCGCATGGCCGAAGGCGCCGCGCAGTCCGAGCTGCTGGCCGGCGTCGCCCGCCTGTTCGACCTGCCCGACAGCCCGGAACGGGTCGAGGTCTACGACAACAGCCACATCATGGGCACCAACGCCTATGGCGTGATGGTGGTGGCCGGCCCCGCCGGCTTCCTGAAGCAGCACTACCGCAAATACGCCATCCGCGACGCCAGGCCCGGCGACGACTTCGCGATGATGCGCGAGGTCTTCGAACGCCGCTTCGGCCGCGCACTGAAGGAGGACCCGGAGCGCGAGACGGATGGCTGGCCCGACCTGGTGCTGATCGATGGCGGCCAGGGCCAGCTTTCCGCCGCACGCGACATCCTGAACGAGATGGGGCTGCACGACATCCCGCTGGTCGCCATCGCGAAGGGCCCGGACCGCGACGCAGGGCGCGAATGGTTCCACCAGACCGGCAAGGCGCCCTTCCAGCTGCCGCCCCGCGACGCGGTGCTGTACTACCTCCAGCGCCTGCGGGACGAGGCGCACCGCTTCGCCATCGCCTCCCACCGCGCAGGCCGGTCGAAGGCGCTGACGCGGAGCGAGCTGGACGACATCCCCGGCGTCGGCACCGCGCTCAAGCGCAAGCTGCTGAACCATTTCGGCTCGGCCCGCGGGGTGCGCAACGCCGGGCTGGAGGACCTGGAGAAGGCGCCGGGCATCGGCCGGGCGGCGGCGCGGAAGATCTACGGGCATTTCCACCCGACCGAGGGGTGAGGGCGCCGCCTCGCCTCCGCCACGGAGGCGGGGCATCCTGGGCGCCTTCCTGCCGAGACATTCCCCTTGCTCCATTCCCTCTATGCCCGCGTGATGGATCTCGCGGGTCACCCGCGCGCCAGGTTCTGGCTCGGCGCCGTCAGCTTCGCGGAAAGCAGCGTCTTCCCGGTCCCGCCGGACGCGATGCTGGTGCCGATGGCGATGGCCCGGCCGGACTGGGCCTGGCGGCTGGCGGCGATCTGCACCGTCACCTCGGTCCTGGGCGGCGTGCTCGGCTACGTCATCGGCTATTTCCTGTTCGAGGCGCTGGCCGAGCCGGTGCTGACCGCCTACGGCCATGCCGGGGCGCTGGCGCGCTTCGAGGAGTGGTTCCAGCGATGGGGCGCGGCGGTGATCCTGGTGAAGGGGCTGACGCCCATCCCCTACAAGATCGTCACCATCGCCGCCGGCGCGGCGAAGATGGACTTCGCCACCTTCCTGCTGACCAGCCTGGTCACGCGCGGCGCCCGCTTCTTCCTGCTGGCGGCCCTGATCCGCCGCTTCGGCCCGGGCGTGCGCGACTTCATCGAAAGGCGGCTCATCCTGGTCACCAGCGCGGTCGCGGCGCTGCTCGTCCTGGGGGTCCTGGCGCTGCGCTACATCTGACGGTGGCACCCCCCCGCCGCGGGCGGCCCGCCCCTGCCGGGCGCCGCGCTTCGTGAGCACCCCCTCGCCTCGCGCCTCGCCCGGGGCGTCCCCTTCTGCTAGAGGGAGGTCCGCATGCCAACCGACCTGCCCAACCTGCTGACGCTGTCGCGCATCGCCGCCATCCCGCTGCTGGTGGTGGCCTGCGCGCTGCGCGACCCCTGGGCGGATGTCGCGGCCTGCGCGGTCTTCTCGGCCGCCGCCATCACCGACTACTTCGACGGCAAGCTGGCCCGCCAGCGCCAGCAGATCAGCGATCTCGGCAGGATGCTCGACCCGATCGCGGACAAGCTGCTGGTCGGCGCTGCGCTGATGCTGCTGGCGGGGATGGGGCGGCTGACGGATTTCGGCCTGTTCCCGGCCATCGTGATCCTCCTGAGGGAGATCCTGGTCTCTGGCCTGCGGGAATACCTGGCGGGGCTGTCGGTCGGGCTGCCGGTGACGCGGCTGGCCAAGTGGAAGACCGGCTTCCAGATGGGCGCGCTCGGCACCCTGCTCGCGGGCGATTCCGGGGCGCGCGTGCTGGGGCTGTCCTTCCTGCCGGTGTCGCTGATCGGGGAACTGATGCTCTGGACCGCTGCGGCGCTGACCCTGGTGACGGGGTGGGACTACCTGCAGGCGGGGCTGCGCCATGTCGGGGCGCGGGACGCCCCACCCCCCGCCCCGCCACCCCCGGCGCCGGAGCGGGCGCGCAGCCCGTTGCGCTCTTGAGGCTTTGCGGCCCGCGGCGCATCTTCCGGACGACACGACGCAGACCAGGAGCCACCATGGCCGCCACCCAACGCCCGACCGAATCCCGTCCGGCGCGCATGCTGGTCCGCCGCAGCCCGTGGCTGGCGGTGGCGCTGCTGGCCGGCGGGTGCGCGGGCCCGGTCGACTTCTCCTCGGTCGGACAGGGCCTCGGCTCCAGCCTCGACAGCATGTGGAGCCCCTTCATGGGCCCGCGCAACATCGTCACCTCCGATGCGCTCACCGTGCAGCGCATCCGCGGCGGCAATCCGGAGGTGGAACCGCTGACGCCCGAGCCCGGCAATGTCTGGCCGGTGACCGAGGCCCCCCGCCCGACCCTGATGTCCGGCCCGGACGAGGCGATGCGGAACATCCCGTCCTACACCCCCTCCCTCATCGAGGGGGCGCCGCCCGCCACCTCGCCGGTCGCGACGCCGGGCGAGCCGGCGCGGCGCGGCCGCAGCCGGGGCACCGCCGGTGCGCCGTCCGAGCCTCTGCCGCTGACCCAGCCGCCCGGCAGCCCCGTGCTGCCGCCGCCTTCCGCCTCCGCCGGCGCGGCCGCGCCGCGGCCGGGGCAGCCGCTGGTCGACCCGACCGGCCGCCCTGCGATCGGCACCGGCGGCACGCCGCGGGTTCAGGGCTTCACCCAGCCCGGCCTCGGCGGCGGCGCGGTGATCCGCGACGGCAATGTCGAGACCTGGGTCGGCCCGGACGGGCGCACCAGCACGCGCGTCGTGCCGAACTGACCCGGCCGGCCGGATGAAGCTTCTCTACTTCGCCTGGGTGCGCCAGCGCGTCGGGGTGGCGGAGGAGGAGGTCTCCCCGCCGGCCGAGGTGCGCGACGTGGCGGGCCTGGTCGCCTGGCTGGCGACCCGCGGGCCGGCCCATGCCGCCGCCTTCGCCGACCCGCGCCAGATCCGCGCCGCGGTGAACCAGGATTTCGCGCCGCCCGACCACCCGGTGGGCGCGGGCGACGAGGTCGCGTTCTTCCCGCCGGTGACCGGGGGCTGACATGGCGGCGACGCCGACCGTGCGCGTGCAGGAAGCGCCCTTCGACCTCGGCGCGGAGGCCGCGCTGCTCGCTGCCGGGCGCACCGATGTCGGCGGGCTGGCCAGTTTCGTCGGCATCTGCCGCGGCGATGACGGGCTGTCGGCCATGGTGCTGGAGCACTACCCCGGCATGACCGCCCGCGCGATCGGGCGCATCGCGGAGGAAGCCTGCGCCCGGTGGCCGCTGACCGGCTGCACGGTCATCCATCGCCATGGCCGGCTGGTGCCCGGCGACCCGATCGTGCTGGTGCTGACCGCCAGCGCGCACCGCCTGGCGGCGCTGGAAAGCTGCGCCTTCCTGATCGACTGGCTGAAGACCCGCGCCCCCTTCTGGAAGCAGGAGGAATTCGCCGACGGGCGGACACGCTGGGTCGAGGCGAAGGCCGAGGACGACGAGGCCGCCGCCCGCTGGGCGCACCGGCCGGCGGCCACGCCATAACCATGCCGCGGGCCGCCTTGGCCCGGGCCGGCCGCTGGCTCGCCATCCCGGCCGGCGCCATGCTGCTGCTGTGGCCCGCCTTCCTCAACGGCTACCCGCTGCTGTTCAGCGACACGGGCGCCTTCCTGCACCAGACGCTCGGGCCGCTGGTCATCTGGGACAAGCCGCATGTCTACGGCCCGCTGCTGCATGCCTTCCACGGGCGGATCACGCTGTGGGGCCCGGCGCTGGCGCAGGGGCTCGCGATCTCCTGGCTGCTGTGGCTGGTGCAGCGCGCGCTTCGCGGCGCGGCGGCGCCGGGGCTTCACCTGCTGGCCTGCGCGGGCGCGGCGGCGCTGACCACGGCGCCCTTCACGGTGGCGCTGCTGATGCCCGACGTCTTCGCCCCGGCGGTGCTACTGGCGCTGCTGCTGCTGGCCTTCGCGCGCGATGCGCTGTCCCGCGCCGAGGCGGCGGGGCTGGTGGCGCTTGGCACCGTCGGCATCGCGTCGCACCTGTCGCACCTGCCGCTCGCCGCGGCGGTGGTGGCGCTGGCGGCACTGCTGGCGCGGCGCCCGGGGCCGGTGCTGCGGGCGGCGCTGCCCGTCGCACTGGCCGTGCTGCTGCTGGTCGTGACGAATCTGTGGGGGCATGGGCGCGCGGCGCTGTCGCCGCACGGGGCGACCTTCGCGCTGGCGCGGCTGCAGGCCGATGGGCCCGCCGCGGCGGTGATCCGCGACCGCTGCCCGGCTGCCGGCTGGTATCTCTGCGCCTTCGCCGACCGCCTGCCGATGGACAGCGACGCCTTCCTCTGGGCCCCGGACAGCCCGGTGAACCGAGCGCCCGACGGCACGCCGCGCTTCCTCGGCGGCGCGCTGCTCTCGGCCGAGGCCGGCGCCATCGTGGGGGAGACGCTGCGGGTGCGCCCGCTGGAGGTCGCGGCGGCGATGCTCCGCAACACCCTCTCGCAGCTCGGCATGGCGACGGCGGGCGACACGCTGGTGGCGGACCACCTGGCGGCGGCGGTGAGGCCCCGCATCGCGGAGGGTTTCCCCGCGCGCGAACTCGCCGCCTACGACGCCGCGCTCCAGCCCCGTGGCGAGCTGGCGGGGGCGGTGGCGCCCTTCCTGTGGCCGCACGCGCCGGTGCTGCTGGCCGGCGCCGCGCTGGCCCTGCTGGCCTGGTGGCGGGCGGCGCGGGCGGGGGAGGCGCGGCGGCTCGGCCTCGTGCTCGGCGTTCTGGTGGGCGTCTCCGCCAACGCCTTCGCCACTGGCGCGCTGTCCAAGCCGCATCTCCGCTACGAGGCGCGGATCCTGTGGCTGGTGCCGGTGGTGGCCGCGCTCGCGCTCGCGCCGCGCCGGCGATGAGGGCGGCGGCCGCCATCCTCGCAGGGGCGGCGCTGCTGGTCTGGCCGGCGGCGCTGAACGGCTATCCGCTCGTCTTCATCGATACCGTCTCCTACCTGCTGCACACCACGACCGGCGAGCCGCCCTGGGACAAGACGCAGGCCTACGGCCCCGCCCTGCACCTGTTCCACTGGCGCCTGTCGCTCTGGCCGCCGATGGCGGCGCAGGGGCTGGCGGCGTCGCACCTGGTCTGGCTGGCGCAGCGGGCGCTGCGGGGCGGCGCCTCGGCCGCCTGGCATCTCGGGCTCTGCGCCGGGCTTGCGGCGCTGACCTCGGCGCCCTGGTTCCTGTCCACGCTGATGCCGGATGCGCTGACGGCGATGGCGCCGCTCTGCCTGTTCCTGCTGGCCTTCGGGCGGCTGTCGCGGGCCGAGGCCGCCTGGGTCACCGCGCTGGGCGCGCTGGCGGTGGCGGCGCATCTGTCGCACCTGCCAGTGGCGCTGGGGCTGGTGGTGCTGGCGGCGCTGCTGGCGCGGCGCCCGGGGCCGGTGCTGCGCGCGGCCCTGCCGGTGCTGCTGGCGGTGCTGTTCCTGTTGGGCAGCAACCTGGCGGGCTTCAGCCGCGCGGTGCTGTCGCCGCATGGCGCGACCTTCCTGCTGGCGCGCCTGCAGGCAGACGGCCCGGCGGCCGTGCTGCTGCGCGCGCGCTGCCCGGAGGCGGGCTGGCATCTCTGCGCCTTCACCGGGTCGCTGCCGATGGACAGCGACGAGTTCCTCTGGGACGGCGGGAGCCCGCTGAACCGGGAAGCCGATGGCTCCCCCCGCCCGATGGGCGGGATGCGCGGCGCGGAGGAAGCCGCGGCCATCGTGGCCGCGACGCTGCGGGCGCATCCGCTGGAGGTGGCGCAGGCCGCGCTGTCCAACGCGGTGGCGCAGCTGCTTCTCACCCGCGTGGGCGACACGCTGGCGGACACGCATCTGGCCGCCTCCGCGCGGCGGCCGGTCGCGGCGCATTTCCCGGCCCGCGAACTGGCCGCCTTCGATGCGGGGGCGCAGATGCGGGGCGTCCTGCCGGACCGCGCCGCGCCCTTCCTGCTGCCGCACCTGCCGGTGCTGGCGGCGTCGGTCCTGGCCGCGTTCGCGCTGCTGTGGCGGGCGGCGCGGGCGCGCGATGCGCGGCGGGCGGCGCTGCTGGTGTTCGCGCTGGCGGCGCTGCTGGGCAATGCGGCGGTGGCGGGGGCGCTGTCCAAGCCGCATCACCGCTACCAGGCGCGGATCGCCTGGCTGCTGCCGCTGGCCGTGGCCCTCGTCCTGCTGCCGGACTGCCGCGGACGGCCGGGTCAGCCGGGCGGCGCGGCGGAGGCGTCGGCCGGCACGGATCGCGGTCGCGGCGGCGGGGCGGCGCAGGCGGCGACCAGCATGCCGATCGCGGGCCACCGCGCCTGCCGTTCCGCCACCATCTGGCCGAAGCTGTCCCGCGGCGTCTCCGGCCCCAGCTCGGCGCCGAGCGCGGCGTAGAAGCGCAGCGCCCCGGCATTCTGCGCGAAGACCCAGAGATCCGCCTCCACCGCCCCCTGGTCCGCCATCCGGGCCGCCGCGAAGCCCAGCAGGGCGCGGCCGATGCCCGCGTTGCGCATCCCGGGGCGGACATGCAGGTTCTCCACATGGCACCGCCCGCCCTCGCGCAGCGCGGCGACGAAGCCTGCCACCTCGCGCCCGGCGGTGGCCAGGATGACCAGCCCCGGCCGGCGCCGCGCCGACAGAACCCCCTGCCAGTGGGCGCCGAGCACCCCTTCCACCGGGCCGGCGAGGAAGCCGGGGTCGAGCACGCCGCGATAGGCGTCCCGCCAGGAGGCGACATGCAGCGCCGTCACGGCGCCGATATCCGTCACCCGTGCCGATCGGAGCCGAAGCGCCACGCCGCCACCCTCCTCGCTACGCATCGTCTCGACACTGTCCTATATCCTCGGGCGGGACGCCACGCGATCGGCCCGGTTTTGTGTCGGGGAAGGAACTGGCCAACAATGCTGCCCCATCGATGAACGAGCGCGAACGCAATCCCGGCCTGGCGGCGCAGGCACCGGGACAGGGCGCGCCGCCCTCCCCCGCCGCCGGGCGCAACCTGCTCTTCCTGCGGGAGGAGGAGCTGCGCCTGGCGCAGGACCTGCTGTTCTTCGGCTATCGCGACTTCACCGCCGGGCCGGATGCGATGCTGGCCGAGATGGACATGGGCCGCGCGCATCACCGCGTGCTGCATTTCGTCGGCCGCCGCCCGGGGATCACGGTGGGGGAACTGCTGGGCATCCTCGGCATCACCAAGCAGTCGCTCGGCCGCGTGCTGACGCCGCTGGTGGAGCAGGGCCACGTCACCCAGGCTCCCGGGCGGCAGGACCGCCGGCAGCGTCTGCTGTCGCTGACCGCCAAGGGCGCCGCGCTGGAGCGCCAGCTGTTCGACCGCCAGCGGGAGACGGTGATCCGCGCCTACCGGGAGGCCGGGCCGCAGGCGGTGGAGGGCTTCCGCCGCGTCATGCGCGGCCTCATGGGCGCCGAGGCGCGCGCCGCGCTCGACCGGCTGGAGGGCATCCCGGGCGGCGGGGACGAACCGCGATGAGCGGGGCGGACGCGCCGCATGTCCTGGTGGTGGACGACGACGCGCGGCTGCGCGCCCTGCTGCAGCGCTTCCTGGCCGAGCAGGGCTTCCGCGTGACAGCCGCGGCCGATGCCGCGGCCGCCCGCCACGCCCTCGCCTCCGTCGCCTTCGACCTCGTCGTGCTCGACGTGATGATGCCGGGGGAGAGCGGGCTCGAGCTGACGGAGAGCCTGCGGCGGGAGGGGCAGGAGGTGCCGATCCTGATGCTGACCGCGCGCGGCGCGCCGGATGAACGCGTGGCGGGGTTCGAGATCGGCGTCGACGACTATCTCGGCAAGCCGTTCGACCCGCGGGAGCTGGCGCTGCGCATCCGCACCATCCTGCGCCGCGCCGCGCCCCCGCCCCTGGCCGAGCCGCCGCACGCGCCCGTGCAGCTCGGCAGCCGCTGGTTCGACACGCAGCGCGCGGAGCTGCGCGGGCCGGAGGGCGTCATCCGCCTGACGGGCGGCGAGACGGCGCTGCTGATGGCGCTGTCCACCCGCCCCAACGAGATCCTGAGCCGGGAGGAGATCGCCGCCGCCCTCGGCACGCCCGAGGCCGGGGAACGCGCGATCGACGTGCAGGTGACGCGGCTGCGCCGCAAGATCGAGCCCGACCCGCGCGAGCCGCGCTTCGTGCAGACCGTGCGCCACCGCGGCTACGTGCTGAGGCCGGGGATATGACGGGGCGCGGCGGATGAGCCCGCTGGAGCGGAGCTTCCGCGCGATGGTCCCGCGCGGCCTGCTGGGCCGGGCGCTGCTGATCATCCTGCTGCCGCTGCTGATCCTCCAGGGGGTGGCGCTGCAGCTGTTCTACGGCGGGCACCTCGACGTCATCTCCCGCCGGCTGGCGGGGGGCGTGGCGGGGGAGCTTGGCTTCGTGATCGAGGTCCTGTCGCGCGACCCCTCGCCCGAGACCCGCGCCTGGCTGTTCCGCGAGACCGCCTGGCGGCTCGACATGACGCTGGCCTTCGAGGAGGGGGCGACGCTCGGCCCCACGCCGGAACGCAGCGCGAGCCTGCCGCTCCTGCCGCTGGAGGAGGACCTGGCCAACGCGATGACGGAACGCGTCCGCCGCCCCTTCGACGCGGACTGGGTGAGCGACCCGCGCAGCGTCATCATCCGCGTCCAGCTGCCGGGCGGCGTGCTGCATGCCGAGGCCCCGCGCAAGCGGCTGTTCACCGGGACGCTCTACCTGTTCGTCATCTGGCTGGTGGGCTCCACGCTGCTGCTTTTCGCGGTGGCGGCGCTGTTCATGAAGAACCAGGTGCGCGCGATCCGGCGTCTGGCCGGCGCGGCGGAGGCCTTCGGCCTCGGCCGCGACATCGGCCCGATCAAGCCGGAAGGCGCGGCCGAGGTGCGGCAGGCGGCGACGGCCTTCAACCGCATGCAGGAACGCATCCGCCGCTTCGTGGGCCAGCGGACGGAGATGCTGGCCGGCATCAGCCACGACCTGCGCACCCCCCTCACCCGCATGCGCCTCGCCCTCGCCGTGCTGCCGCGGACCGAGGAGGAGGAACCCGACATCGCCGCCCTGGTCGAGGATGTGGAGGAGATGGAGCGGATGGTCGCCGCCTATCTCGCCTTCGCCCGCGGCGAGGGACAGGAACAGACCCGCCCGGCCGACCTGGCCGCGCTGGTGCGGGAGGTCGCGCAGAAGACGCGGCGCGACGGGGCGGAGGTGGCGGTGGAGGCGCCGGCGGCGCTGGTGCTGCCGCTGCGGGCCGATGCGCTGCGGCGCTGCCTGGCCAACCTGCTCGACAATGCGCGCAAGCATGCGCGGCGCATCGCGGTCGCGGTGGCGGAGGTGCCGCGCGGCGAGGCGGGCCTGTCCGGCCGCGGCGCGCCCCGCGGCTGGGCGCAGGTGACGGTGGACGACGACGGCCCCGGCATCCCCGCCGCCCAGCGGGAGGAGGCGTTCCGCCCCTTCGCCACCCTGTCGGCCGGCGGCACGGGGCTCGGCCTCGCCATCGCGCGGGACATCGCGCGCGCGCATGGCGGCGACATCGTGCTGGAGGACAGCCCCCTCGGCGGCCTGCGCGCGCGTGTCAGGCTGCCGGTGTGATGCGGCCGGTCATCTTCGATGACCGGTCGTCTGCTTTTCCATGCCCTCGACCGCCGGGCGCCGGCATGCGCCGGCTTGGCTCGCCGCATTTGCGGCGGCACCCATTCGGGCGCTCGGCCGGCTGCGCCGGCCGCCATCCGGCGGCTCGGGGGGCTTCGCCCGCCGCCATCGGATCACCATCCACGCAGGGCGGTGCGACCGGCGCGGGGCGGGCGGCGGCTCAGCCGCCCTTGCCCGCCATGGACTTCACCTCGTCCATCGCCTCGGCGAAGCGCTTGTTCAGCAAGCCGAGCGCCTCGGCGTTCGACTTCTGGATGAGGTCGGCGACCTCCTTCATGTTCGCCACGGCGCGCTCGTAGCCCGCCTTCAGCAGTTCCGCCTGGCGGGTCGCGCGTTCCTGCGGGCTCTCGGCGCCGGTCATGGTGCGGATCGCCTCCGTCATCTCGCCCATGGCGGACTGGACGATCTCCATGTGGCGCCGCGCCACCGCCTGCGCGCCTTCGAGCGCGATGCGGTTCGCGGCGGACAGCGCCTCGAGGTTGCGGCGCTGCGCCTGGGCCAGCCCTTCGAGGTCGGGCATGGCGGGCAGGCGGAACTCCGCCAGCATCTTCATCATATCGTCGGGCTTCATGCCGAAGCGGTCGGACATCGCGCAGCTCTCCCCTGCCTGTCCGCCCATGCTAGCCCGCGTCCCTCCGGGGCAGAAGCGCGGAGGTCGATCACGGCATCGGGGGCGGCGGCGCGGCCGGGGGGGCTTCGGGCGGCAGGGCATCGTCGGCCGGCAGGGCCAGGTCCCCCGGCCGGATGCCAAGGCTGCGGGCCAGCTGTTCCGCCCGGTCCAGCGCGCGGTCCAGCGCCGCCATGGTGGGGCCGAGATCCTGGCCCTCATCCCCTTCCCAGGCGCGCAGCGTCGCCAGCCACACGCCGATCAGCCCGGTGGCCCGCGCCGCCCCGGCCGCGCCGGCGCTGTCCAGCTCCGCCGCGTCCAGCATGCGCGCCATGCTCCAGCGCAGCACCGGGGCATAGGCGAGCGCCAGCACGGGGTCGCCCCGCATCTCCCGCATGACGCGCAGCATCCCCGCGCGGTGCGGCTGCAGGGCATCGACGCCGCGCATCAGCACGTCGAACAGCCGGTCGCGCGGCGTGCCGCCCTGGTTGGGAACGGTGCCCGCCGCCACCGCCTGCTCCACCGCCTCGGCGTGCAGGCGGAGCAGGTCGAGCCGGTTCGGGAACCGCTCCACGATCTCCCGCGCGGGCAGGCCGGAGGCGGCGGCGAGCCGCCCCGGCGTCACCCCGCGCCAGCCATGGGCGGCGACGGTGGACCAGAGGGCGTCGATCAGCGGGGCGTCGGCGTCGGTGTACATGGCCCAAGGGTGGGGGCGGCCGGGCCGCGCGCCAATGGGCAAAATGCCGTCAGCCCGCCAGTTCGCGCGACCGCGCCGTGGCGGCCGCGATGGCCCGCGACATCAGGGCGGGCAGCGCGCCCTCCGCCATCAGCACCGCCAGCGCGCGTTCGGTCGTGCCCTTGGGGCTGGTGACGTTCTTCCGCAGTTGCGCCGCGTCCTCCGCGCTCGCCCCCAGCAGCGCGCCCGATCCGGCGACAGTCGCGCGCGCCATCCGGCGGGCGAGGTCGGCCGGGATGCCCTGTTCGCGCGCCGCGGCCTCCATCACCTCGGCCAGCAGGAAGACATAGGCGGGGCCGCCGCCCGAGACGGCGGTGACGGGGTCGATCAGCCCCTCATCCTCGACCCAGGCCGTCTCGCCGGTGGCGGCCAGCAGCGAATCGGCCAGCGCGCGCTGCGCGGCGGAGACGCCGGCCCCGGCGCAGGCGACCGTGAAGCCCTGCCGCACCGCCGCCGGGGTGTTCGGCATGGCGCGGATGATGGCGGCGTCCGGCCCGAGCAGCGCGCCCATCCCGGCGATGGTGCGGCCGGCCATGACGGACACGAAGACAGCCGTCCCGGCGAAGCGCGCGTAGAGCGGCAGCGTCGCAGCCGCTTCCTGCGGCTTGGTCGCAAGGATCACGGCGGCCGGGGCGAAGCCAGCGGGGATGGCCGCCGCGTCGCGCAGCAGGGTGACGCCGGGTGGGGCCTCGGGCAGGTGCGGGTCCACCGCGATCGCCTGCGAAAGCCCGCGTTCGCGCCAGCCCGCGAGCATCGCGCCGCCCATCTTGCCGCAGCCGACGAGGAGGAGGGGGGGAAGGGTCTCGGTCATGCCGCGCAGCGTCGCCGGGCGCTGCGCGCTTGGCAACCGCGGCGCCATGCCGGGCGCGCCGCGGGAGGGAGAGGGAAGGGGCGCGCCCTATGCCTCGCCCACGCAGTCCAGCATGGCCGCCTGCAGCGCCTCGGCCGGTGGCTTGCCGCCCCAGAGCACGAACTGGAAGGCCGGGAAGAAGCGCTCGCACTCCGTCAGCGCGATGTCCACCATGTCCTCGAGGCTTTCGGCCGAGGCGCCGGGCGCGCCGCGCAGCAGGACGGAATGGCGGAACACCGGCACGCCGTCGTCGGAATCGAGGCCGAAATGGCCGATCCACAGCTTCTCGTTCGCCAGGGCCAGCAGTTCGAACAGCTTGTCCCGCCGGCCTTGCGGCACCTTGAGGTCGAAGGCGCAGGAGAAATGCATGGCGCTGATCTCGTGCGACCAGGAGAAATACAGCGCGTAGTCGCACCACTTCCCCGGCGCCTCGGCCGCCATCTCGGCGTCCGAGCGGCGGTCGAAGACCCATTCGTTGGCCGTGACGATCTGTTCCAGCACGTCGAGGGGGTTGGCGGAACGGTCGCGTTCGTCGAAGCCGAGATAGGCGGACATCGCGGCACCTCCTTCGCCCGAACAGGTCGGTGGCGTCGAGGTATTGGGGCAAGCCCCCCGAATCGCCACCACCTGTAGATTACGCAGCCGCGAAACGCGACCGCAAGCTCCGGGGTTGCCGTTCTCTCCAAAGAGTTGTGGACGAATGCCCCCGCGCCCGCTCTACGCCCCGGGCTCGGCGTCCGGGCCGTCCTCGCGCGGGGCTTCCAGCGCGGCGACCCGCGCCTCCAGCTCCGCCACGCGCTGCGCCAGCGCCTCGGCCTGTTCGCGGGCGCGGCGCGCGACTTCCAGCGTGGCGTCCAGGTCCTCGCGCCGGACCAGTTCGAGGCGCTGGACCATGCCCTCGATCTGCGCGCGGGCCATCGCCTCCATCTCGGAGCGTGCGCCGGCAAGGACGGAGAAGGCGCCGCCCGCCACCCCGGCCAGGTCCTCGAAGATGCCGCGCGGGCCGCCGCGCCCGCCCGTGCCCCCGCCGTCGCCGCCCGTGCCGCTCACCATGTCGATACTCCTTCGTGGAAAGGGGGGCCGCCCGGTCCGGGCAGCTTGTCCCTCCGTGATGCCGCGGCCTATACCCCGGGCCGGCCGCGGGATGAATGCGCGGCCCGGGTCAGCCACGCCTCGGGGAACAACCGCCGATGTATCTTGTCACCGGCGGCGCCGGTTTCATCGGGTCCAATCTCGTCGCCGCGCTCTGTGACCGCGGGGCGGAGGTGATGGTGGTCGACCGCCTGCGGGAAGGCACGCCCGGGCGGGAGAAGTGGCGCAACGTCGCCAAGCACCCGATCGCGGGCATCCTGCCGCCCGAGGAGATCGAGGATTTCTGGATCGAGACGGACGAGATCGAGGCCGTGTTCCACCTCGGCGCCATCAGCGCCACGACGGCGACCGACGGCGACCTGGTGGCGGCGACCAACCTGACGCTTCCCCTCTGGCTCTGGGCCGCCTGCGCGGAACGCGGCGTGCCGCTTATCTACGCCTCCTCCGCCGCCACCTATGGCGACGGCGCGCAGGGCTTCGCGGACGACATGTCGGCCGACGCGCTGCGCGCGCTGCGTCCGCTCAACCTCTATGGCTGGTCGAAGCTCGCCTTCGACCGGCGCGTGGCGGACATGCTGGCGCGCGGCGTGCCGGCGCCGCCGCAATGGGCGGGGCTGCGCTTCTTCAACGTCTACGGCCCGAACGAGTACCACAAGGGCCGCATGGCCAGCGTGGTGTTCCACAAGTTCCACGAGGCGGCGGCCGGCGGCCCGGCCCGCCTGTTCCGCTCCGACCGGCCGGGCATCGGCGACGGGGAGCAGAAGCGGGACTTCGTGCATGTGGACGACTGCGTGGCCGTGATGCTGTGGCTGCTCGACAACCCCGGCGTGAGCGGGCTGTTCAATGTCGGCTCCGGCCGGGCGCGCAGCTTCCTCGACCTCCTGCGCGCGATGTTCGCCGCCATGGGCCGGCCGGAAGCGATCGAGTTCGTGGACATGCCGGCCGACCTGCGCGGCCGCTACCAGTATTTCACGGAAGCGCCGCTGGACCGCCTGCGGGCGGCCGGGTTCGACGCGCCGACGACCCCGCTCGAGGAGGGCGTCGGGCGTTATGTCCGCGACTTCCTGATGCAGCCCGACGCGCATCGCTGAATGCTGCCCGTCATCGCCTTCCCCGCCATCGACCCGGTGCTGGTCGAGATCGGGCCCTTCGCGCTCCGCTGGTACGCGCTGGCCTACATCCTCGGCATCGTGCTGGGCTGGTGGCTGGCGAAGCGGCTGGCGGCGCTGCCGCCGGTCGCCGCCACGAAGGCGCAGGTGGACGACTTCGTCACCTGGGCCACGCTCGGCATCATCCTCGGCGGGCGGCTGGGCTACGTGCTGTTCTACCGCCCCGGCCACTACCTGATGCAGCCGTGGGAGGCGCTGTTCGTCTGGCAGGGCGGCATGTCCTTCCATGGCGGGATGCTGGGCGTGATCGTCGCCGCCTGGTGGTTCTGCCGCAGCCAGCGCATTGACCCCCTCGCCTTCGGCGACCGCGTGGCGGCCGTCGCGCCGATCGGGCTGTTCCTCGGCCGGGTCGCGAATTTCGTGAACGGCGAGTTGTGGGGCCGCGTCACCGACATGCCCTGGGCCATGGTCTTCCCCACCGGCGGGCCGGAGCCGCGGCACCCGAGCCAGCTCTACCAGGCGGCGATGGAGGGGCTGGCGCTGTTCGCCCTGCTGCAATGGCTGGTGCGCGTGCCGTCCATCCGCGCGCGGCCGGGGATCGTCACGGGCACGTTCCTGGCAGGCTACGCGGTGGCGCGGATGATCGGCGAGCTGTTCCGCCAGCCCGACGCGCATCTCGGCTTCCTGCTGCCGGGCATCACCATGGGGCAGGTCCTGTCGCTGCCGATGCTGGCGGCGGGGCTGTGGCTGATCGCCCGGGCCCGCGCGCGGCCGGCGGCCGCGTGACGGCGGGGGACGGGGCGGAGCGGCTGGACCGCTTCATGGCGCGCGCCGTCGCGGCCTATTACGCGCGGCCCGAAAGCCCCTTCGGCCGCGGCGGGGACTTCACCACGGCGCCCGAGATCTCCCAGGCCTTCGGCGAGGTGATCGGCCTGTGGTGCGCGGTGACGTGGGAGAGGATGGGCCGCCCTGACCCGGTGCTGCTGGTCGAATGCGGCCCCGGGCGCGGCACGCTGATGGCCGATGCGCTGCGGGCGGCGGCCGAGGTGGCGCCCGCCTTCCGCGCCGCGCTGCGGGTGCATCTGGTCGAGGCATCGCCGGCGCTGCGGGCGGTGCAGGCGCGGCTGGTGCCGGACGCCACTTGGCACGACGACCTCTCGACCCTGCCCGGCGGGCCGCTGCTGCTGGTCGCCAACGAATTCCTGGACGCCCTGCCCGTCCGGCAGTTCGTCCGCCGCGGCGGAGACTGGGTGGAACGCCATGTCCGGGACGGCGCCTTTGTCGAATTGCCGGCCGCCGATGCCCCTTCCCTGCCTGCCGATGCGCCGGACGGCGCCGTGAAGGAGGTGTCGGAGCCCTCCCTCGCCTGGGCCGCCGCGCTCGGCGCGCGGCTTGCGGCGGGGGGCGGCGCGGCGCTGCTGGTGGATTACGGCCATGCCGCCCCCGCCTTCGGCGAGAGCCTGCAGGCGGTGGCGCGGCACCGGGCCGGGCTCGACCCCCTGGCCGAACCCGGCACGCGCGACCTGACCGCGCATGTGGACTTCGCCGCCATCGCCGCCGCCGCCCAGGCCGGCGGGGCGGCCGCGCACGGGCCGCTGCCGCAGGGGCTGGTGCTGCAGCGGCTCGGCCTGGTCACGCGGGCGGCGATGCTGGCCCGGTCCCGCCCGCGCCTGGCCGGGGAGATCCTGTCGGGCGCGGAGCGGCTGGTGGCGCCGGAGGGCATGGGGCGGCTGTTCAAGGCCCTCGCGCTCTGCGATCACCGCCTCGGACCGCCTCCGGGATTCGAGACCGCATGAGCGCCGTGATGCTCACCGCCGGGTCGCTGCCGCTGCCGCATGGCTTCTTCACGCGGCAGGGCGGCGTCTCCTCCGGACCCTTCGCCAGCCTCAACTGCTCGCTCTCCAGCCGCGACGACCCGGAGGCGGTGCGGAAGAACCGCGCGCGGGCCGCGGCGGCGCTCGGCCTCTGGCCCGATGCCCTGCTCGGGCTGTTGCAGGTGCATGGCCAGGCGGTGGCGGATGCGCGCACCCCCTGGGCCGATGAGGCGCGGCCCGAGGCGGATGCGATGGTGACCGACCGCCCGGGCACCGCGCTCGGCATCGTCACGGCCGATTGCGCGCCGGTGCTGTTCGCCGATGCCGGGGCCGGGGTGATCGGCGCGGCCCATGCCGGCTGGCGCGGCGCGGTGGCCGGCGTGCTGGAGGCGACGCTCGACGCGATGGAGCGCCTCGGCGCCCGGCGGGGCCGCATCGCCGCGGTGGTCGGACCCTGCATCGCGCAGGCGAGCTACGAGGTGGGGCCGGACCTGCGCGACGCCGTGCTGGCCGGCGGCGCCGGGCATGCCCGCTTCTTCGCGCCGGGCGGGCGCGAGGGGCACTGGCAGTTCGACCTCCCGGGCTACTGCCTGGCTCGTCTGGAAGCCGCCGGCGCCGGGCAGGCGGCCGCGCTCGGCATCGACACGCTGGCGGAGGAGGCGCGGTTCTTCAGCCACCGCCGCAGAACACTGTCCGGCGGCGGGCCGATCGGTCACCAGCTTTCCGCCATCGCCCTGCCCGCGGGATGACGCGATGCCCTACCTCATCATGTTCTGCCTCATGATCGTGCTGGCGATGATGGTGTCCTGTGTCCTTCTCTAGGCGCGCCTTCCTGGCCGCGCCGCTGGCGCTGGCCGCCTGCGGGCCGCTGCCCCAGCCCTTCCGCGGCCGCCCGGGGGAGGTCGCGCGCCGGCTGGCGCGGCCGCCTGGCTACCGCGTGGCCGTGATGCCCGGGGCGGGGGTGCTGCTGACCGACGGCGATGCCGAGACGCTGTCGCGCGCCGTGGCCGAGGCGCTGGCCGGGCAGGAGATCCCGGCGGTGAGCGGCGAGGCGCTGCCGCTGGACTGGCGCCTGCTGCTGGCGGCGGAGCGGGAGGGCGGCAATGTGGTGCCGCGCTATGCCCTGCGGGACGCCGATGGGCAGGCGCTGGGAATGCTGGTGGGCCGGCCGGTGGCGGCGCGGGACTGGGCGGAGGGGGGCGAGGCGGTGCTGCGCCGCGCCGCCGCCGAGGCCGCGCCGAACCTGGCGACGCTGCTGGCCCGCATCGACGCGCAGCGCCGCACGGGGGACGAAAGGGCGACCGGCAGCGGCCCGCCCGTGCTGCGCCTGATCCCGGTGCGCGGCGCGCCGGGGGACGGCAACCGCAGCCTGACGGCGCGGATGCGCGAACGCCTGGCGGGCTTCGGCTTCGCCGTGCAGGACCAGGCGGATGGCGCGCAATACGCCGTCTCCGGCCAGGTCACGATGGCACCGGGGGCGAGCCGCGCGGTGCAGCGGGTGGAGATCGTCTGGACCGTGTCGCGCCGCGACGGCCAGGACCTTGGCCGCGTGCTGCAGCTGAACGAGGTGCCGGCGGGCAGCCTCAACGGGCTCTGGGCCGATGTGGCGCTGGTGGTGGCCGAGGAGGCCTCGGGCGGCATCCGCGACGTGGTGATGAATGCCGGGGGGTTCGCGGGACCGGCGGCGGCGCCGGCCGCGGCGGCGCCTCGATAGGGGGGCAGCCATGCCCCTTCCCCAACCCTCCCCCGCGGCGGGGGAGCGGGGCGGATGGGCGGGCGCGATGGACACCATAACGTCACGTTGCTATCGGGACGCCGCTTTCACGCTCCTCCCCGGGGTCCGCACCGCATGAAGATCATCGCCTGCAACAGCAACCGCCCGCTCGCCGAGGCGGTGGCGTCGGTGCTGGGCATCCCGCTCACCCAGGCTTCCGTCCGGCGCTTCGCGGACATGGAGATCTTCTGCGAGATCCACGACAACGTCCGCGGCCAGGACGTGTTCGTGGTGCAGTCCACCTCCTACCCGGCCAACGACAACCTGATGGAGCTGCTGATCATGCTGGACGCGCTGAAGCGCGGCAGCGCGCGGCGCATCACGGCGGTGATCCCCTATTTCGGCTATGCCCGGCAGGACCGGAAGTCCGGCCCGCGCACGCCGATCTCGGCCAAGCTGGTGGCGAACCTGATCACCGCGGCCGGCGCCAACCGGGTGCTGACGATGGACCTGCACGCCGCGCAGATCCAGGGCTTCTTCGACATCCCCGTCGACAACCTGTTCGCCGCCCCTCTGTTCTCGCGAGACATCCAGGAACGCTTCGCCGGGCGGGAGATGATGGTGGTGTCCCCCGATGTCGGCGGCGTGGTGCGCGCGCGCGCCATCGCGGCGCGCATCCACACCGACCTCGCCATAATCGACAAGCGCCGCCCGCGCGCGGGCGTGTCGGAGGTGATGAACGTGATCGGCGAGGTCGAGGGCCGGCACTGCATCCTGGTCGACGACATCGTCGATTCCGGCGGAACGCTGTGCAACGCGGCGGAGGCGCTGCTGAAGCACGGCGCGAAGTCGGCCAGCGTCTACGTGACGCACGGCGTCTTCTCGGGCGGCGCGGTGGCTCGCGTGGGCGCCGCGCCGATCGAGACGATGGTGGTGACCGACAGCATCCTCGCGACCGAGGCGGTGCGCGTCAGCCGCAACATCAAGCAGCTGACCATCGCGCCGCTGATCGCGGAGGCGATGAAGCGGATCAGCGAGGAGAGCAGCGTCAGCAGCCTGTTCTGCTGAGGCCGCGCCGGCACCGGGGCCAACACGTTCCGCGGAACGCGCCGGACGGATGCCGCCCGGCGCCAGCCCCGCGCGTTCAGGGCGGGTGCTGTCCTGATGGGAGGTGCATCGATGCAGCCACGTCGCTTCCTTCTCGCGGGCCTGGCCGGGGCGCTGGCCGCCGCATTCGCCGCGCCGGAGGCCGGTGCGGAGGAATTCCGGGAGGAAGCCCAATATGGCGGCGGGCGGCGGCGCCGCCGGCGCTGCTGGATCGAGACCCGCCGCGTGCCCTTCCGCGACCGCTGGGGCCGCGTCCGCTACCGGCTGGTGGAGCGCGAGGTCTGCCGGCGCTGACGCGTCACGCCGGCGCGAACATCGGCACCGGCGGGCCGTCGCCCTCCGTTGGCCTCCATTCCAGGCGCACCTTCATGCCGATGCGGATCGCGGCGAGGTCGCAGTCCACGATGTTGGTGAAGATGCGCGGCCCCTCCTCCAGCTCCACCATCGCGGGCGCATAGGGCTGCGCCAGGCGCATCACGCTGAAGCTGTAGACCGTGCCGCGGCCGCTCGCCTCCACCAGGTCGACCTCGGTGGAGAGCGTGAAGGGCGACACGCCGCGGGGCGGGAAGAAGTGCCGCCCCGTGTCGCGGCAGCGGCCGAGCATCAGCCGCCCCTCCCTCGCCGCGTCCCAGAAGGGCTTCGTCGTCGGGTCGGGGATCGGGGCGGGGATCACGCGGTCGGCCATCGCTCTCACTCCCGCTCCATGATCAGCGTGGCGCTGCCGTGCCGGTGGCCGAGCAGCCCGCCGGTGCCATGCGCCAGCGCCAGGTGGCAGTCCTTCACCTGCACCGCCGGATGCGCCTCCCCCCGCAACTGCCGCACCGCCTCGATCACCTTCGTCATGCCGCCGCGGTTCGCCGGGTGGTTGTTGCAGAGCCCGCCGCCATCGGTGTTGAAGGGCAGCCGGCCCACGCCGCTGATCAGGTTGCCATCCGCCACGAAGGCGCCCCCCCTGCCCTTTTCGCAGAAGCCGAGATCCTCGAGCTGGATCAGCACGGTGATGGTGAAGCTGTCATAGATGCTGGCATAGCGGATGTCGGCGGGCGTCACGCCGGCTTCGGCGAAGGCCCGCGCGCCGGACCAGCGGGCGGCGGAGAAGGTAAGGTCGTTGTAGCCGCCGGCATGGTTCTTCGTCGCCTCCCCCGTGCCGCGGATGGTGACCACCGGACGCGCGAGGCTGCGCGCGATCTCCGGCCGGGCGACGACAACGGCGCCGCCGCCGTCGCTGATGACGCAGCAGTCCAGCCTGTGCAGCGGGTCCGCCACCATCGGCGAATTCACCACCTCCTCCACCGTGACCACCTTCTTCAGCATCGCATGCGGGTTGTGCTGCGCGTGATGGCTGGCCGCGACCTTGATCCAGGCGAGCTGTTCGGAGGTGGTGCCGAATTCGTGCATGTGGCGCATCGCGCACATCGCATAGGCGCCGGCGACGGTGCGGCCCATCGGGATCTCGAACTGGTCGTCGGGGATGGTGGGGTTCTGCGCCCGCGCCGCGGTGCCGGTGGCCTGCCCCTCGCTCCGTGGCCGCCCGGCCAGCGTGACGAGCGCGACGTTGCAGCGGCCGAGCGCGATGGCCGCCGCCGCATGGGCGACATGGGCGAGATAGGAGCTGCCGCCGATATCGGTGGAATCGAGATGGCTCAGCCGGTCGAGCCCGAGATACTCCGCCATCGAGAGCGGACCCATCCCCGGCGCGTCGCCGGCGCAGAAATACCCGTCCACGTCGTCCTTCGACAGCCCGGCATCGCGCAGCGCGCCGAGCGCAACCTCGGCATGCAGTTGCGCGACCGACCTGTCCTCGGCCTTGCGGGTGGGATGCTCGAAGGCGCCGACGATGCAGGCGCGGCCGTTCAGGCTCATGCTCGCGTGATCTCCTCGGGGCCAAGGGTGGCGCGGGGGGCGGCGCGCTGCAAGCCGGGGCGGGATGGGCTATAGAGGGCGGAAGGAGGAGGCACCGCCATGGACGTGACGCCACAGGATGGCCGCAGCATCGCCGGCAGCGCCGGCTACATGTCCGGCTTCGGCAATTCCTTCGAGACGGAAGCCCTGCCCGGCGCGCTGCCGGTCGGCCGCAATTCGCCGCAGAGATGCGCCTACGGGCTCTACGCGGAACAGTTGAGCGGATCGCCCTTCACCGCGCCGCGCGGCAGCAACCAGCGGTCCTGGCTGTACCGCATCCGCCCGACCGTCGCGCATATCGGGCGCTTCCGGAAGGCGGATCCCGGGCTGTGGCGCACCGCGCCGGTGGCGGAGGAGGCGGACCTGCCCATCCAGCCGCTGCGCTGGGACCCGATCCCGATCCCGGCCGAGGGGCTGACCTTCGTCGCGGGGATGCGCACCATCACCACGGCGGGGGATGCGGGGTCGCAGGCCGGCATGGCGGCGCATATCGCCCTCGTCACCCGCAGCATGGCGGACGAGACCTTCTGGAACGCGGATGGCGAATTGCTGGTCGCCCCCCAGCAGGGACGGATGCGCTTCCGCACGGAATTCGGCGTGATCGACGCCGCGCCGGGCGAGATCTGCGTGATCCCCCGCGGCGTGAAGTTCCGGGTCGAGGTGGATGCGCCCGCCCGCGCCTATGTGTGCGAGAACTACGGCGGCGCCTTCACCCTGCCCGAGCGCGGGCCGATCGGCGCCAACTGCATGGCGAACCAGCGCGACTTCCTCTCCCCCGTCGCGGCCTATGAGGATGCGGAGGGGCCGCACCGGGTGACGGTGAAATGGGGCGGCAGCTTCTGGACCAGCGAGATCGGCCATTCGCCGATCGACGTCGTCGCCTGGCACGGCAACTACGCGCCCTACAAATACGACCTGTCGCGCTACTCGCCCGTCGGGCCGCTGCTGTTCGACCACGCGGACCCCAGCATCTTCACCTGCCTGACCGCGCCGTCCGAGACGCCGGGCACGGCCAACATCGACTTCGTGCTGTTCCCCGAACGCTGGATGGTGGCGGAGAACACCTTCCGCCCGCCCTGGTACCACATGAACATCATGAGCGAGTTCATGGGTCTCATCCAGGGCCAGTACGACGCCAAGCCGCAGGGCTTCGTCCCCGGCGGCTTCAGCCTGCACAACTGCATGCTGCCGCACGGCCCGGATGCCGAGGCCTTCGAGAAGGCGTCCACGATGGAACTCGCGCCCCACAAGCTGGCCAACACCATGGCCTTCATGTTCGAGACGCGGCTGCCCCAGCGCGTGACGGCCTATGCCGCCGCGCTGCCGCAGCTGCAGTCCGGCTACCTCGACTGCTGGTCGGGGTTGAGGAAGACCTTCGACCCGACGCGGCGCTGAACCGATGCTCGACGGAACGCATGACGCGGGGCGGCGCAGCTTCGTCGCCTCGGCCAACGGGCACGACGCCTTCCCGGTCCAGAACCTGCCCTTCGGCGTCTTCTCGCCGCAGGGGGGCACGCGGCGGGCGGGGGTGGCGATCGGGGACATGATCCTCGACCTCGATGCGGTGCTGGCGGCGGGGCTGCTGGACGGCGCGGCGGAGGATGCTGCGGCGGCGGCCACGGGCGGGGCGCTGAATGCCATGCTCGCGCTCGGCGCCGGGCCGCGGCGGGCGCTGCGGGCCAGGCTGTCGGAGCTGCTGGCGGAAGGGTCGGCCGAGGCGCGGCGCCTGTCCGGCATGCTGCACGCGTCCGCGGATTGCGCGCTGCACCTGCCCGCGCGGATCGGCGACTACACCGATTTCTACGCGGGCATCCAACACGCAACCAATGTCGGCGCGCTGTTCCGCCCCGACAACCCGCTGCTGCCGAACTACAAGCATGTGCCCATCGGCTACCATGGCCGCGCCAGCAGCGTGGTACCCTCCGGTGCGCCGGTGCGGCGCCCGAACGGCCAGCGCAAGCCGGCCGCCGAGGCGGAGCCGAGCTTCGGGCCGTCCCGCAACCTCGACTACGAACTGGAACTCGGGCTCTGGATCGGGCCGGGCAATGCGTTGGGCGAGCCCATCCCGATCGGGGCGGCGGAGGGCCACGTCGCGGGCTACTGCCTGCTGAACGATTGGTCGGCGCGCGACATCCAGGGCTGGGAGTACCAGCCGCTCGGCCCCTTCCTGGCGAAGAACTTCTGCACCACCGTCAGCCCCTGGATCGTGACGCCGGAGGCACTCGCCCCCTTCCGGGCAGCCCAGGCCCCGCGGCCGCAGGGCGACCCGCGGCCGATGGACTACCTCTGGGACGAACGGGATCAGGCAGGGGGCGCGCTGGACCTGCTGCTGGAGGTCTTCCTGGTGACGGAGGGGCTGCGCGCCAAGGGGCTGCCGGCGCATCGCCTCTCCTCCGGCAATGCCCGCGCGCTCTACTGGACGCCGGCGCAGCTCGTCGCGCACCATGCCTGCGGCGGTTGCAACCTGCAGCCGGGGGACCTGTTCGGCACCGGCACCATCTCCACCGAGGGCGGGGACGGCCTCGGCTCCCTGCTCGAGATCACGCGCGGCGGGCGGCAGCCGGTGGCGCTCGCCTCGGGCGAGACGCGGCGTTTCCTGGAGGACGGGGACGAGATCACGCTGCGTGCCACGGCACGCCGCGACGGCTTCGCGACGATCGGCTTCGGGGAGTGCCGCGGCGCCATCCTGCCCGCGCCTTGAACCGCGCGCCGCCATGGCGCAACCTACCGCCTGGTAAGCAGGAGGAACGGCACCATGGCGGACCGGCCGAAGCGCGTGGAATTCCGCGAGGAAGGCCCACGCGAGGGCTTCCAGATCGAGAAGACCGTCTACCCGCTCGACCAGCGCGTGCAGCTGGTGGAGGCGCTGGCCGAGACCGGGCTGCGCCACATCCAGGTGGCCAGCTTCGTCAGCCCGAAGCACGTCCCCCAGATGGCCGACAGCGAGGCCCTTTTCGCCGCCATCCGCAGGAAGCCGGGCGTCCACTATGCCGGGCTGTGGCTGAACGAACAGGGCTTCGCCCGGGCGCGGGCCACGCCGGGCGTGGACCTGGCGGGCAAGATCTCGCTCTACGCCTCCGACGCCTTCGCGCGGAAGAACAACGGCTGCTCGGCCGAGGAGATGGCGCAACGGCAGAGGCGCTGGCTGGAGCTCTACGCCGAGGCGGGGCTGACGCCCGACTTCGCCATCGTCATGGCGGCCTTCGGCTGCAACTACGAAGGCGACATTCCGGCCGAACGCGTGGTGAAGCTGGCCCGCTACGCGCGCGACATCTGCGCCGGGCGCGGCGAGCGGCTGCGGCAGTTCTTCCTGGCCGACACGATGGGCTGGGCCAACCCCGAACAGGTCCGCCGCCTGGTGGGAGAGGTGCGGAACGCCATCCCGGAGGTGCGGATCGGCCTGCACCTGCACGACACGCGCGGCCTCGGCGCGGCGAATGTGCTGGCGGCGCTGGAGATGGGGGTGGACCTGTTCGACAGCTCGGTCGCCGGCCTCGGCGGCTGCCCTTTCGCGGCGCATGGCGATGCGGGCGCGGCGGGCAACATCTGCACCGAGGACATGGTCTTCATGTGCCACGAGATGGGGATCGAGACGGGCATCGACCTCGAGGCGCTGGTGGAATGCGCGCGGCTGGCGGAGCGCATCATCGGCCGCCGGCTGAACGGGCATGTGATGCATGCCGGCACGCTCGCGAAATACCGCGCCGGCAGGAAGGAGGCGGCATGATGAGGCCCACCCGGCGCGCCTTCGCCGCGCTTCCGCTGCTGGCCGCGCTGCCGGCCGCGGCGCAGGAACGCTACCCGTCCCGCGCCATCCGCATGGTGGTGCCCTTCGCGGCAGGCGCCGCGACCGACCTGCGCGCGCGGATCTTCGCCGAACGCATGGCGCAGGACTGGGGGCAGCCGGTGGTGGTGGACAACCGCGGCGGCGCCAACGGCTTCCTGGCGGCCGAGGCGGTGGCCCGCGCCAGGCCGGATGGCTACACGCTGCTGTTCACGTCGAATACCACCCACGGGTCGAACCCCGCGCTGTTCAAGCGCCTGCCCTACGACCCGATCCGCGACTTCGAACCGGTGGCGCTGCTCGGCGTCTCGACCATGCTCGTCGTCGTCAACAACGCCCTTCCCGTCCGCAGCATCGCGGAACTGGTGGCCCATGGTCGCGCCAATCCGGGGAAGCTCTCCTTCGGCAGCGGCAGCCAGTCCAGCCGGATGGCGGGGGAGATGTTCAAGACCATGACGGGGATCGACATGGTCAACGTCTCCTACCGGTCGAACCCCCAGGCCATCACGGACGTCATCTCCGGCACGCTGCCGCTGATGTTCTGCGACACCACCACCTCCATCCCGCAGGTGCGGGAAGGGCGGGTGCGCGCGCTGGCCGTCACCGCCGCGAACCGCATCTCCGCCATGCCGGACCTGCCGACGGTGGCGGAAGCCGGCAACCTGCCGGGCTACGAGCTCGGCACCTGGACCGCGGTCTACGCGACCGGCGGCACCCCGCGGGAGATCGTGGACCAGTTGAACGTCAAGCTGCGCGAGATCCTGGCCCTTCCCGCCGTCTCCGCGCGCCTCCGGGAGGATGCGACGGAACCGCTGACCGGCAGCCCCGACCACCTGCGCGACTTCACCCGCAGCGAGATCGAGAAATGGACCCGCGTGGCCCGGCAGGCGGGGATCGAGCCCGAATGAGCCTGCCCCTCGCCGGCGTGAAGGTGGTGGAGATCGGGCAGGTGCTGTCGGGCCCCTTCGCGGGCGCGATCCTGTCCGACCTCGGCGCCGACGTGATCAAGATCGAGAAGCCGCAGGGCGGCGACGATGCGCGGCAGATGGGGCCGGCCTTCCGCCACGGCGACGCGCTGAACTTCCACGAGTTCAACCGCGGCAAGCGCAGCGTGGCGCTGGACCTGAAGTCGGAAGGGGGCATGGCGGCGCTGCATGCGCTGCTCGACCAAGCCGACATCCTGGTCCACAACATGCGCCCCGGCGTGCCGGAGGCGCTGGGCCTGGCGCCGGAGGAGACGGTCGCGCGGCATCCGCGGCTGATCTACTGCAACATGGGCGCCTTCGGGCATCTCGGCCCGAAGCGGGACGAGCCGGGCTACGAGCCGCTCATGCAGGCCTTCGGCGGCCTGTCCTCCATCACCGGCGAACCCGATGGTCCCCCGGTGCGGATGGGCGCGAGCGTGGTGGACCAGGGCACGGGGATGTGGACCGTGATCGGCGCGCTGTCGGCCCTGCAGCAGCGCGCGCGGACGGGGCGCGGCTGCGTCGTGGACACGTCCCTGTTCGAGACGGCGATGTGCTGGGCCGGGCAGAAGGTCGGCGCCTTCGTGAACCAGGGGAAGCTGCCGGAACGCCATGCCAGCGGCCATCCCGGCTTCGTCCCCTACGAGGCCTTCGACGCGGCCGATGGCCCGCTGCTGGTCTGCTGCGGCAATGACCGGCTGTTCCGGAAATTCGCCGCCGAGCTCGGCCATCCCGAATGGCCCGAGGACCCGCGCTTCGCCACCAACCGCCAGCGCCTGGCCAACAAGGCGGAGTGCCTGGCGCTGGTGCGCGCCGCGATGCGAACGCGCCCGCGCGCCGAATGGCTGGACCGGCTGGTGGCGGCCGGCGTGCCCTGCGCGCCGATCAACACCATCCCCGAATTGCTGGAGGAGCCGCAGGCGCAGGCGGTCGGGATGCTGGTGACCCCGCCGGGCGAGGACTTCCGGGTCACCGCGCTGCCGGTCAGCTTCGACAAGGTCCGGCCCCTGCCGCGCCGGGGCGCGCCGCGGCTGGACGAGCACAAGGGGGCGGGGTTCGAGTAGCGCCGCCCCGCCCTACCCCAACGCCTTCGGCGCGCTGACCGATGCCCGCAGCCGGGCATGGGCGCGCAGCAGGTCCCGCACCGCGCCATGCGTCGGCGCGCCCGGGTCGTGCAGCCCGGCCCGGATCTCCCCCGACAGGGCGGCGAGGTCGGGCGCCTCCACCGCCGCCGCATCCACCGCGCGTTCCCGCAGCGCGATCGCGATGGCGGCGGCGACCATGCGGGCGGCGAGCGCGCGTTCCGGCGGCAGGGTGGGCAGGAGTTCGTTCAGCACCACGTCGCGCGCGGTGGCAAGCAGGTCGTCGCCGCCCGGCTTCTCCAGCATCACAGCGCCTCCGCCATCGCCAGGATGTCCCATTCGAGTTCGGGGACGATGTGGCCGGTCAGCGCCAGCTCCAGGCTGCGCTCCTGCCCCGAGATGTGGCGCATCGCCTGGTCGGCGGCGATCACCGCCCAGCGGATGGTCGCCATCAGTTCCCACCACGGCAGCCGCGCGCGGTCGATGCGGGTGCCGGATTCGGCCTCGTAGCCGGCATGGAAGGCGTCCCGCGGGCCGATGCCGCCGGCTTCCTGCGCGACATTGCCGAAGCGCCAGCATTTGGCGCAGAACCAGCCGAGATCGGCATGCGGGTCGCCCCATGCGGCGAATTCCCAGTCCAGCACCGCGGTCACGCCCGTCGCGTCCAGCATCACGTTGCCGGTGCGGAAGTCGTTGTGGTTCAGCACCGTCGGCAGCGGCGGCGGCGCCTTGCGCTCCAGCGCGCGAAGCCCCCATTCCAGCACCGGCCGCGGCGTGCCTGCGGCATCAAGCCGGGCGCGCATCGCCGCGACCAGCGCCAGCGCCGGGTCGGCCGGCGGGGCGCCGAGGAAGGCAAGGTCCGCGCGCGGCGGGCGGATGCGGTGGATGCGGGCCAGTTCGCGCCCGAGCATCCGCGCCATCCTCTCCCGCCCGCCGCCGAGCGTGGCGTCCTTCACCACGCGATGCCCGGCCGCGACCCCTTCGGCGCGGGTCATCACGAAGAAGGGGCGGCCGAGCACCGACAGGTCCTCGCAGAGGAACAGCGGTGCGGGCACCGTCACCCCTTCGGCATGGGCGGCGCGCAGCAGCGCGAATTCGGCGGCGCGGCCATGGCTGACGGCCAGCACCGCGTCGCTGTCCGTCCGCAGCACCCAGCGATGCGGCGCGCCGTGCAGCGTGACGTCGAGCGCCCAGTTCTGCTGGATGGCGCCGCCGGACAGCCGCGCCAGCGACGTGATGCGCAGCGCGGGGTCGCCCGCGGCCGCCGCCAGCCAGTCGCGCAGGTGCGCGCTATCCATGCGCGCCCCATTCGAAGAAGTGCCGCCCCTCGCGCCGGAGGATGTTCGCCAGCACCATGCGGTGCACCTCGCTCGCGCCATCCACCAGGCGCGCCTGGCGGGCGTAGCGGTACATCCACTCCACCGGCGTGTCCTTGGAATAGCCACGCGCCCCGAGCAGCTGCAGCGAGGTGTCGACGGCCTTGTGCAGCGCGTCCGCCACGACGATCTTCGCCATCGACACCTCCTTCCGCGCGAAGCTGCCGCGGTCCAGCGCCCAGGCGGCCTTCATCGTCAGCAGGCGGCCGATCTCCAGCTCCATCGCGGCCTGGCCGACCAGGCCCTGCACGCTCTCGCGGTCGATCAGCTTCATGCCGAAGCTGTCGCGCCGGGCGATGCTCTCCATCGCGATCTCGATCGCGCGGCGCCCCATGCCGAGCCAGCGCATGCAATGCGTCAGCCGCGCGGTGCCCAGCCGGATCTGCGTGAGCTTCAGGCCGTCGCCCACCCCCATCAGCACGTTCTCGTCCGGGATCTCGAGCCCGTCGAAGCGGATTTCGCAATGGCCGCCATGTTCCTCCGGCCCCATGATCGGGATGCGGCGGACGATCTCCCACCCCGGCTGGTCGGCGTGGAACAGGAAGGCGGTGAGGCCCTTGCGGTCGTCGTCGCTGGTGCGGGCGATGAGAATGAAGTGCTTCGCCTCCCCCGCGCCGGTGATGTAGTGCTTGCGGCCGGTGACGCGCCAGCGGTCGTTGCCGACGCGCTCGGCCCGCGTGTAGGTCAGGCCGGGGTCGCTGCCGCAGCCATCGGGTTCCGTCATGGCGAAGGCGGACTGCACGGCGCCGTCCACGATCGGCTGCAGCCAGCGCGCCTTCTGCGCCTCCGTCGCGACCTTCTCCAGCACGATCATGTTGCCGTCGTCCGGCGCGGCGGAGTTGAACACGACGGGGCCGAAGATGGAGCGGTTCATCTCCTCGTAGCAGGCGGCCATCCCCACCACGTCGAGCCCGCCGCCGCCGCGGTGCCGCGGCATCTGCAAGGCCCAGAGCCCGGCGGCCTTCGCCTCCCCGCGCAGGCGCCGCAGCAGGACGGGGTCGATGTTCTCATGCGCGTCGTAGCTGCCGCGGTCGGCTTCCAGCGGGATCAGCCGCTGTTCCACGAAGTCGCGCACCCGCAGGCGGATGGCGTCGGTCCCGGGGGGGAGGGAGAAGTCCATGTCGTGCGGGTCCTAGAGGCTGTTCACGCTGTGTCCGCCATCGATGGTGACGGTGCTGCCGGTCATGTGCGCCCCGGCGTCGGAGGCAAGCAGCAGCAGCGGGCCCGTCAGGTCCCCGACCTGGCCCAGGCGCCGCTGCGGGATGCGCCGGACCAGGGCCTGCCCGGCCTCGGTGGCGAAGAAGTCGCGGTTGATGTCGGTCTCGATGTAGCCGGGCGCGATCGCGTTCACCCGGATGCGGTGGCGGGCGAGTTCCACCGCCATCTGCCGCGTCAGGTGAACCAGCCCCGCCTTCGCCGCGCTGTAGCCCGCGACGCCCGGGATCACGCGGGCCGCGAGGATGGAGGCGATGTTGACGATGCTGCCGCCACGCCCCGCCGCGACCATCCGCCGCGCCGCCTCCTGCGCGACCAGGAAGGCGCCGCGCAGGTCCACGTCCAGCACGGCGTCCCAATCCGCCTCGGTCTGTTCCAGGAAGGGGCGGGTGGCGGCGATCCCGGCATTGTTGACCAGCAGGTCGCAGGGGCCGAAGGCGGCCTGCACGGCCTCGAAGGCCGCCGCGACGGAGTCCGGGCGCGTGACGTCGAGCGCCACGGCCATCGCGGCCGGGCCGAGCGCCGCGACCTCCGCCTCCACCGCCGCCGGGCGGCGCGCGGCAAGCGCCACGCGGGCGCCGGCGCCGTGCAGCACGCGGGCGAAATGCCGCCCCAGCGCGCCGGAGGCGCCGGTCACGAGCGCCACGCGCCCTTCGAGCGAGAACAGGTCCATGCCGCCCCTCCCTGCCGGGCAGTTAGGCGGCCGGGCGCCGCCGGGTCAACCGGGCGCCGCTTGCGCGGGATCAACGCCGCGCGCCGGCGCGGGCGACATATGCTGAGGCATCACGCGGAGGGACGAAGATGCGGATGAAGGACATCCTGGTTCACCTCGATGGCTCGCCCCTGGCGGCCAGGCGGCTCGACGTCGCGGTCGCGCTTGCGGGGGCGCAGGGCGCGCATCTGGCGGCCCTGCATGCGGTGGAGGCGCTGCTGCCGCCCGGGCTGACGGCCGATGCGGGCGGCGCCGCGCTGGGCACCCTGCTGGAACGCCTGCGGGAGGAGGCGGATGCGCTGGCGCAGCGCCAGCGCGCGGCCTTCGAGGCGCGGGTGGCGCGCGACGGCATCGCGGCCGAATGGCGGCAGGCGGATTTCGCGGCGGCGGAGACGGTGGCGCTGCACGCCCGATACGCGGACCTGACGGTGCTCGGCCAGCCCGAGCCCGGCAGCGGGGCGGAGGGGGCGGCGACCGCGATGCTGGAGGCGGTGCTGTTCGGGTCCGGCCGGCCGGTGCTGATGGTGCCCTATGCGGGCGACCATGCCGGGCTCGGCCGGCGGGTGATGGTGGCCTGGAACGCCAGCAAGGAAGCGGCGCGCGCGGTGGCGGATGCGCTGCCGCTTCTGCGGGCGGCGGCCGAGGTGACGGTGCTGGCGGTCAACCCGCGCCGCGGCATCGGCGGCCATGGGGATGTGCCGGCCGCCGACATCACGCTGCACCTGGCCCGCCACGGCGTGAGGGCCACCGCCGAGCATGTGGTGGCGGAGGACATCCGGGAGGCCGATGCGCTGCTGAACGCGGTGTCCGACCGCGGGGCGGACCTGCTGGTGATGGGCGCCTACGGCCATTCGCGCATCCGCGAATTCATGCTGGGCGGCGTCACGCGCAGCATCCTCCAGCGCATGACCGTGCCCGTCCTGCTGGCGCATTGAGGCGAAGCGCCCCTTCCCGCGGGGGCGGTGGAGCGCTCAGTCCAGGCCGAACAGCGCCGCCGGGTTGGTCGCGGTCATGCGCCGGATCTCGGCCTCGGTGAAGCCGGCGCTCTCGGCCAGCAGCAGGTATTCGCGGAAGGACTCGACCGGCGGCGGCAGCAGGTACACGCCGGCGTCGGAGGACAGGATGCAGCGATCCCCCGCGGCGCGGATGCGGGGGGCGAAGTCGTGGATCGTGGCACCGCCCGAGATGCGGTGCTTCTCCTCGTCCACATGCGTCAGGCCGACCTGGGTCGCATGGGTCAGGATGAAGAAGGACAGCTCCACGTAGCCGCCGAGCGCGGTGATGGCGCGGATCTCGTCCTCGGCGTAGCGCGACCCGTGGGTGCGCAGCCGCGTCACGCCGCGGCGCCGCGCCTCCTCCGCCAGCGCAACCGCCTCCGGGCCCGAGACATGGCCGCAGTCGAACACCACGTCCCGCGCGGCGCAGAGCTCCATGATCGCGGGCACCGGGTCCGGCACGCGGCCACTGGAGGGGACGGCGAAGGTGGTCTCCAGGAAGGCGGGGCTGCGGCCCTCGCGTTCGGCGATGTAGCGGGTGTGGTGGGTGGGCAGGCTGACGAAGCGCGCCCCCGTGCCGGGACCGTAGCCGTAGCCGATCGCGGCCTTCGCGACTTCCAGCGTGATGCCGCCCGCGGTCGGCTGCATGATGACGCCGCCGAAGGCCCGGCAGCCGAGATGGCCGAGCTCGTCATTCGCCAGCGCGGCATAGCCGGAGCTGTTCTGGAAGTTGCACATGATGCCGATGGCGCGCATCCCCGCCGCGGCCGCCTGGCGCACCGCCTCGAAGACGTTGACGGAACGGCCGTTCAGGTGCGGCGCGCAATGGACGTGGCAGTCGATCGCGCCTTGCAGCAGGTGCATGCCGGGCGGGCTGTAGGGCATGGCTGCGCCTCCGTTCAATGTCGCAGGATCTTGGCGGTGAAGTCGCGCAGCCGCGGGCTTTCCGGCGCATCGAGGATGCGCGCGGGCGGCCCCGCCTCCACCACGCGGCCGGCATCCATGAAGACGACGGTGGTCGCGACCTCGCGGATGAAGGCCATCTCGTGGCTGACGACCAGCATCGTCATCCCGTCGGCCCGCAGCGTGCGGATGGTGTCCAGCACCTCCGTCACCAGTTCGGGGTCGAGCGCGCTCGTCACCTCGTCCAGCAGCAGGATGTCGGGCTTCAGCGCCAGGGCGCGCGCGATGGCGACCCGCTGCTGCTGCCCGCCCGACAATTCGTCCGGATAGGCGTCGTATTTCCGCGCGAGCCCGACCTTCGCGAGCAGCGCCTTCGCCTCCGCCTCCACCTCCGCCGCCGGGCGCTTCTTCACCAGCACCGGCGCGATGCAGACATTCCGCAGCGCCGTCATGTTCTGGAACAGGTTGTACTGCTGGAAGACGATGGCGAAGCGGTCGCGCGCGGCGCGCAGGCTGGCGCGGCTGGAATAGTCCACCGCCTGCCCGCCGATCTCGACGCGCCCGGCGCGCGGCGGCAGCAGCCCGACCAGCGCGCGGAGCAGCGAGGACTTGCCCGAGCCGGACGGGCCGATCAGCCCCACCACCTCGCCCTTCCCGATGGACAGCGTGACATCGTTCAGCACGTCGCCGCGGCCGCCATAGCTGGCGGACAATCCCTCGAGCGCGAGGAAGCTCACCCGGCAGGTCCCCTCTCGTTGCCGGGCGGGAGTGTCCGGGGCGGCGGGTGGCGGCGTCAAGCCGGGGCGGATAGCATCGCGCGATGGACCACGGACTGCGCATCGCCGGCATCGCCCGCCCCGCGGAGGTTGCCTTCACCTTCGAGGGCGAGCCCCTGCGCGCGCCGGAGGGCGAGAGCCTGGCGGCGGCGCTGATGGCGGCGGGGCGGCGGAAGCTCGGCGACGGGCCGGGCGCGTCGCGTGCGGCCTTCTGCATGATGGGCGTGTGCCAGCAATGCCTGCTGCGCGTGGACGGGCGGCTGGCGCAGGCCTGCCTGGTGCCGGTGCGCGCCGGGCTGGTGGTGACGCGGGCATGAGCGCCGCCGCGGACCGCGGGACGCCGCATGATGTGGCGGTGCTCGGCGCCGGGCCGGCCGGCATGGCCGCGGCGGCCGAGGCGGCGTCGCGCGGCGCGCGGGTGGCGTTGCTGGAGGAATCCCCGGCCCCGGGCGGGCAGGTGTACCGCGCGCCGCCGCCGGGCTTCGCCGTGCCGCGCGATGCCGATGGCCGCGCGGGCGATGCGCTGCGCGCGGCGCTGGCCGCGAGCGGGGCGGAGGTCCGGACCGGCTGCCGCGTCTGGGGCGTCGGCGGCGGGCCGATGGTGCCGGCGGGCCAGCCGGCCGCGCCCTTCCGGCTGGATGCGCTCGGCCCCGATGGCCGGCCCTTCACGCTGGAGGCGCGCGCGCTGGTGCTCTGCCCCGGCACGCATGAGCGGATCATCCCCTTCACCGGCTGGACCACGCCGGGCGTCATCGGGCTGGCGGCGGCGACCATCCTGCTGAAGGCGCAGGGGCTGCTGCCCGGCCGGCGCGTGGTGGTGGCGGGGGCGGGGCCGCTGCTCTACGCGGTCGCGGCGAAGCTGCGGAAGGCGGGCGCGGGGGTCGCGGCGGTGGTGGACCTGGCGTCGCGCGGCGAATGGGCGCGCGCGCTGCCCGCGCTCGCCGCGCGGCCGGACCTGCTGGCGCGCGGTGCGGCCTGGCGGGCGGGTCTGCTGGCCGCCCGCATCCCGGTGCTCGCGGCGCATCGCGTAGTGGCGGCGGAAGGCGGCGACACCCTGCGCCGCGTGCGCGCCGCGCCGCTGGCCGGCGGGGTGGAACGCGCCTTCGACTGCGACGCGCTCTGCGTCGGGCACGGGCTGGTGCCCGCCACCGAGGCGACGCGCGCCTTCCGCGCCGCCCATCGGCACGAGGCGGCGTCGGGCGGCTGGGTGCCGGTGCTGGACGCGGACCGCCGGACCAGCGTGCCGCTGCTCCATGTCGCGGGCGATGGCGGGGGCGTGCGCGGCGCGGCGGCGGCGCCGGCGGCGGGCAGGCTGGCGGCGCTTGCCGCGCTGCGCGACCTCGGGCTGCTGGACGCGGCGGGACATGCAGCGGCGCGCGCGGCGCCGGCGGCGGAATTCGCCCGCGCCTCCCGCACCGGCGCGGCGATGGCGGCGATGATGGCGCTGCGCCCGGCCCTGGTGGTCGCCATCCCGCCGGAGACCACGGTCTGCCGCTGCGAGGGCGTGACGCGGGCGGAGATCGAGGCCGCGCTGGACGACGGGGCGGAGGACATGAACCAGCTGAAGCAGTTCACCCGCTGCGGGATGGGACCCTGCCAGGGACGGCTCTGCGGCGAGGCTGCGGCGGAACTGGTGGCGATGCGCGTCGGCGGGCGCGAACGCGCGGGCTTCGCCACCGGGCGGCTGCCGCTGCGCCCGGTGCCGATGGACGCGCTGCTCGGCGATTTCGACTATGCGGACATTCCCGTGCCGGCACCGGCGCCGCTGTGATGACCCACGACGTCGCGGTAGTCGGCGCGGGCGTGATGGGGTGCAGCACGGCGCTGCACCTGGCACGCGGCGGCATGAAGGTGGCGCTGCTCGACCGCGGCGCGATCTGCCGCGAGGCGTCGGGCGTGAATGCCGGCACGCTGACCATGCAGATGACCCGCGCCGCGCTGATCCCCTATGCGCTCCGCGCGCATGAGATGTGGCTGCGCATGCCCGAATGGTGCGATGGCGGGGATGTGCTGGCCACCGCATGCCCCGGCCTGTCCGTCGCCTTCACCGACCGCGAGGCGGCGATGCTGGAGGAACGCGCGACGGCACGCCGCGCCGCCGGCGCGCCGATCGAGCTGGTCACCCCCGCCCGCGCGCGGGAGATCGAGCCCGGCCTGTCCGACCGCATCATCGCCGCCGGGCACTGCCCGGTGGATGGCTTCACCAGCGCCTACCTCACCGGCCGCGCCTTCCGCCCGGCGCTGCTGCGCGCCGGGGTCGACCTGTCCGAGGGGCGCGCGGTGCGCGGCATCGACCGCGGGACGGGCGGCTTCACGCTCGACACCGCCGCCGGGCCGCTGCACGCGCGGCGCGTCGTGCTGGCCGGCGGCGTCTGGCTGGAGGAGATGGCCGCCTGGCTCGGGCTGCGCCTGCCGGTCAAGGTGCTGGTCAACCAGCTTGTGGTGACGGAGCGCGTCGCGCCGGTGATGCGCACGGTGCTCGGCGTCGCCTCCGGCCTGCTGTCGCTGAAGCAGTATGCCAACGGCACGGTGCTGATCGGCGGCGGCTGGCAGGGCATCGGGGACCGCCGGCGCGGCGGCCTGGCCGTGCGGGCCGAGAATTTCCAGGGCAATGTCCGCCTTGCCGCATTCACCATCCCGGCGCTGAAGCAGGCGCGGGTTGTGCGGTCCTGGCTGGGGCTGGAGGCGGAGACGGCGGATGCGCTGCCGGCCATCGGGCCGATCCCCGGCGTGCCGGATGCCTGGATCATCGGCAGCGTGCATTCCGGCTACACCAGCGGCCCCTATTTCGGGAAGCTGCTGGCGCAGACCGTGCTGGGGCAGCCGCCGGACCTGCCGTTGTTTCCCATCGACCGGCTGCTGGCCCCGGCCGCGCAAGCACAGGAAGACGCATGATCCCGCCAGGCCCGCGCCGCTTCCACGGCATCTATCCCTCCACCGTGCTGCCGATGCGGGAGGACTTCTCGCCCGACTGGGACGCCTATGCCCGCCACACCGGCCATTGCACGCTGCGCGACGGCATCGCGGGCGTGCTGATGAACGGCCATGCGGGGGAGAACTTCGTCCTCTCGCGCGCGGAGAAGCGGCGCGCGGTGGAGGTGACGGTCGCGACCGTCGGCGCGACGCGCATCGTCGTCGCCGGGGTGAACGCCGAGGCGAGCCTGGACGCAGCCGAGGAGGCGCGCGACGCGCGCGAGGCCGGGGCGGATGCCGTGATGGTCTTCCTGCCCAACGCCTTCGCGCTGAGCCACACGCCGGAGATGGCGCTGCTGCACCACCGGACCATCGCCGCCGCCGTGCCCGGCCTGCCGATCTTCCTGTTCCAGGCGCATCACGCCGCCGGCCGCATGGCCTTCACGCCGGAGACGATGGACGCGCTGCTCGACATCCCCGAGGTGGTGGGCATCAAGGAAGGCGGGTGGGAGGTGGACAGCTACGACGCGCTGCGCCGCCGGGTGAAGGCGAAGCGCCCCGACGTCGCGGTCTGCGCGAGCGGGGACGAACACCTGTTCGCCTGCTACGTCCATGGCTCCGACGGATCGCTGGTGTCGCTGGCGGACATCCTGCCCGATGCGGTCGCGGCGCTGGACCGCGCGGTGCGGGAAGGGGACCTGCCGCTGGCCCGCAGCCTGCACGAGCGGCTGGAGCCGCTGGCCGAGGCGATCTACGGCGCGCCCCCCGGCGGGCGCGCCACCGCGCGGCTGAAGTTCTGCCTGGCCGAGATGGGCATCATCCCATGCCCGGCGGTGCGCCCGCCGCAGCCCCCGGTCACGGGGCCGGAAGCGCGGATGCTGCAGGCGGCGATGCGGGAGACGGGGCTTTAGATCGCCGCGTCAGCCGCCTTTCCACCCAGCGGCCGAGGCTGGCGAGCGCCCAGCTGACCAGGAAATACAGCACCAGCGCCGTGCCATAGGTGATCAGCGCGGAGAAGCCGCGCTGCGTCAGCATCTTCGCGGCGAAGGTGATCTCGATGAAGCCGATCTGGCTGACCAGCGACGTCTCCTTCACCATGCTGAGCACATGCACGATGGAGGGCGGCAGGATCACCCGCCAGGCCTGCGGCAGCACGACGCGGCCGAGCACCTGCCAGGGCGGAATGTTCATGGTCAGCGCCGCCTCCCACTGCGTCGGGCGGACGGATTCGAGGCCGGCGCGGATGTTCTCGGCGGCCAGCGCGCTCATCCGGAGCGCGACCGCGGTGACGGCGACGGCCCAGAGCGGCGCTTCCAGCCGGGCGAACTGGCTGACGAAGAAGACCAGCAGCAGCAGCACCAGGAAGGGGATGCGGCGGAAGGTCTCGACCCACAGGATGCAGGCGGCGCGCACCACGCCCACCGGCATCAGCGGCCGCAGCCGCAGCGCCGCGAGCAGGAAACCCAGTGCATAGCCCGCCGCGCATCCCGCCACGCTCGCCAGCAGCGTGTTCAGCACCGCCTGCATCAGGAACTGCAGGTTCCACCAGCTGTAGAAGCGCGGCGCCTCGGCCACCAGCATGTCCCAGGCCGACATCAGAACGCCTTCGCCTTCACCCGGAACAGCCACCGCCCGACCAGCCACAGCAGGGTGGAGGCGACGATGGTGAGCGCGATGTAGATGACCGCCACGGTCGAGAAGATCTCGACCGAGCGGAAGGAGACGGCATTGGCGTTCAGCGCGCGCCCGGTCAGTTCTTCCACGCCGAAAATCGCGGCCATGGAGGTGCCGAGCGTCATGATGATGTAGTGGTTCGACAGCGCCGGATAGAGCGCGCGGACCACATGCGGCGCGATCACGTACCAGACCGTCTGCGTCCGGCTGAAGCCCATGCAGGCGGCCGCGTCCAGCTCGGCCTGCGGCACGCTCGCGAAGCCCGCGCGCTCGATCTCGGTCAGGTAGGCGCCGGCGTTCAGCGTCATCCCGATCAGCACGGCGGCGACGGGGGACAGGATGATGCCGATCTCCGGCAGGGCGAAGAACAGGAAGAACACCTGCACCAGCTGCGGCGTGTAGGTGAAGAAGCGCACATAGGCGGTGACGAGCGCGCGAACCGGCCAGGCGCCGAAGGTCAGCGCCGCCGCGCCCGCCAGCCCGATCAGCAGCCCGCCCGCGAAGGCCACCGCCGCGATCCACAGCGCGACGAAGGCCCCCGCGAGGAAATCCGGCAGGTATTGGACGATCTGGCCGTACTGGAGGGTCAAGCGACGGGGCCTCGGAGCCCTCTCCCGCCGGCGGGGGAGGGTTGGGTTGGGGCGGGGCGGCGGGCCTTCAGAACATCGGGTTGAAGGGGATCGGCGTCTTCATCGGCTCGCCGAACCACTTCTCCCAGCTGCGGCCGACGAAGCCTTCCCGGTGCATCTCGAACAGCACGACGTTCAGCACGTCCTTCAGCCCGTGGTTGCCCTTCTGCACGCCGATGCCGACCCAGGTGCTGGCCAGCACCTGGTCCAGCACCTTCCACTGCACCTGCGGGAAGTTCCGCAGCGGCACCACCACGCTTTCCAGCACGTCCACCATCGCATCCGCCCTTCCCTGCGCCAGCGCACGGAAGCAGTCGGGATAGTTGTCGAGCAGCGTCACCTGCGCCTGCGCCGCATTGGCCTGGATCCAGGGAACCCCCACCGTGCCGCGCACCTGCACCAGCCGCGCCTGGCGGTTGTTGAGGTCGGAGGGCTGGTTGATCGGCACCGCGGTGCCGGACTGCTTCGTCAGCACCACCACCGACTGCGTGTGCAGCGGCACCGTGTAGTCGATGACCAGCGCGCGTTCCACGGTGCGGGTGATGGCGCCGAGCACGATGTCGATGCGGTCCGCCTGCAGGAAGGGGATGCGGTCGGGGCTGCCGACCTGCACGATCTCCAGCTCCACATTCATGCGCCGCGCGATCTCGCGCGCGATGTCGGCGTCGAAGCCGTCGATCTGGTTGCGCTCGTTGAAGGTGCCGAAGGGCGGCAGGGTGGGGTTGATGCCGGCGCGCAGCCGGCGGGAGGACAGCACCTGTTCCAGCGGGCGCGCGCCCGCGGCGGCGGGCAGCAGCCCCGCACCGGCGGCACCCGCGACGAGCGCGAGGAGGTGGCGGCGGTCGAATCTCGGCATGTCGGGCTTCCCTGTCGGCGGCGTCGCTGCGCTGCCGAAAGGCTAGGACGCCTTCGCGATGCCTCGCAAGGGCATGACGCCCGGCGTGACATCCCCCGCGCGCTCAGCGCGACATCCCCCGCGCGCTCAGCGCGACATCCCCCGCGCGCTCAGCGCGACATCCCCCGCGCGCTCAGCGCGACATCCCCCGCGCGCTCAGCGCGACATCCCCCGCGCGCTCAGCGCCGCCAGCAGGCCGCAGACCAGCAGCGGCGGCGCCACCATCCACCAGGCCACCGTGGCCAGCGCGCCGAGCGCCGGCGGCACCAGCAGCTGCGCCAGGTTGTTGCCCTGGATCACCAGCCCGACCGCCGGCGCGACCAGCGCCGGCACCGGCACCGCCCGCGGCACCAGCGCGAAGCAGGCCGCCGGCAGCAGCCCGCCCACCCCGCAGGCGGCGATCGCCAGCAGCACCGCCGCGGCGGGATGCGGCACGATATAGACGCCGGCCGCCAGCACCGACATGCAGGCCGCCCCCGCCAGCACCAGCCGTTCCGGCGCAGCGCCGCGCTGCATCAGCAGGCCGGACACCAGGTTGCCCGCGGCATTCGCCAGCGCCGCCAGCGCCGCCGCCGCGCCCGCCGCCCCGGTCCCCGCGCCGAGATGCTCGAGCCGCGCGGGAAGGAAGGCGGCGATGCCGAGATACATGACGTTGTAGGCCGCGAATGCCGCCGCCACCCGCATCGGCCGCCGCGCGGCCCGCAGCGCCGAAAGCTGCGCGCGCATGGAAGGCCGCGTCGTCGTGTCCGGCTCGGCATCCGGCACCAGGCGCCAGCACAGCAGCAGCGTCGCGCCCAGCAGGGCGGCGAGCGCCAGCCAGGCGCTGCGCCAGCCGAACGCCTCCACCACCGGTGCCGTCACCAGCCCCAGCGCGACGCCGAGCGGCATGTAGGTGCCCCACAGCCCCATCGCGAGGCTGCGGTCCCGCCCCGCCGTCGCGGCCGAGATCAGCGCCGGCGCCGCCACCGTCAGCAGCAGGAAGCCCGCGCCCTCCGCGATGCGCGCCAGCAGCAGCGGCGGGGTCGATGGCGCCAGCGCCGCCGCGAAGGCCGCCGCCGCGCCGATCCCGATGCCGCCGAGCAGCGCCCGCCGCGGCCCGATCCGCGCGGCGCCGAGCCCGATGGCCAGCCCGCCCAGCCCCGCCAGCAGCGCGAACAGCGACACCAGCAGCGCGGCGCCGGACAGGCCGAGCCCGAATTCCGCGCCGATCGTGGTCATCGCCGCCGGCACCTTGCCGATCTGCGCCGCCCCCGCGATGCCGGCGAGCAGCATGGCCCAGACCGCCGGCCAGTCGGTCGGCCGCCCGGGCGCGGAGGCCCGGCCCGTCACCGACGCTCGATCAGTTCCACCTGCGCGCCATCCGGCGCCGCGAAGAAGGCGATCCGCACGCCCGGCCGCGCCTCCTTCGGGCCGGAGACCAGAGGAACCCCCTTTGCCGCTAGGTCGGCGACCGCGGCATCGAGGTCGTCGGTGCCAAGGCCGATATGCTCGATGCCCAGGAAGGGTGGCGCAGGAGGGGCATGGGTGCCGGGCGGCACCTGTTCGATGAACAGGGTGACGCCGGCGAGGTCCAGCACGACGCGCAGCCGGCCCGAGACCTGCACGCGGCTGCGGATGGCCGCGCCGAAGGCATCCGCCCAGACCGCGGCGGCGGCTTCGGGGTCGGGGCTGCGGAGGTGGATGTGGTCGAAGCGATAGGGGCTCATCCCCGAAGTCTCGCGCATTCGTTGCTGCCGCGCCACCCGGCGCCGTCACCCCGGCTTGTCCGCCGACAAGGTAGGAAGCAGCGGGCGCAGGCCCTACCCTGTCCGCGACCGGCTGGGAGAACACATGGCGGAGGGTCGGCATCTGCTGCTGGCGGGCGGCGGGCACGCGCATGTCGAGGTGCTGCGCCGCCTGGCGCTGAAGCCCCTGCCCGGCTGGCGCGTCACGCTGCTGACGCGGGAGCCGCGCGCGCCCTATTCCGGGATGCTGCCGGGGGTCGCGGCGGGGCTGTACCGGCCGGACCAGGCGCTGATCGACCTTGCGCCGCTGGCCCGCCGCGCAGGTGCGGAGCTGGTGGTGGACCGGGTGGCCGGGCTCGACCCCGCCGCGCGGCTGCTGCGGCGCGAAGGGGGCGCGCCGCTGGCCTTCGACCTGCTCTCGATCAACACGGGGGCGACGCCGGACCTGGCGCGCGTGCCGGGCGCGGCGCGCCACGCCCTGCCGCTGAAGCCGATCGACGCGCTGCTGCCGCGGCTGGATGCGCTGGTCGCCGCCGCGCGGGAGGGGATGGTGGTGGCGGTGGTGGGCGGCGGCGCGGCAGGGTCCGAGATGGCGCTGGCGCTGGCCGCGCGGCTGCGGCCGCGGGGGGTGCGGCTGGTGCTGGTGGCGGGCGCGGCCGGCCTGCTGCCGGGCTTCCCGGACCGGCTGCGGGAGAGGCTGCGCGCGGCGCTCGCGGCGCGGAAGGTGGCGTTGATGGAGGGCGACGACGTGGCCGAGGTGGTGGCCGAGGGGCTGGTCTTCCGCCGTTCCCCCCCGCTCGCCGCCGAGGCCGTGCTCTGGGCCACCGGCGCGGCGCCTGCGCCCTGGCTGGCGGAAAGCGGGCTGCGGCGCGACGCCGCCGGCTTCCTCCGCGTGGAGGACACGCTGCTGGCGGAAGGGCAGGCCGGCATCTTCGCGGCCGGCGACGTGGCGAGCTTCGCCGCGCGCCCGCTGCCCAAGGCCGGCGTCCATGCCGTGCGGCAGGGGCCGCTGCTGGCACGCAACCTGCGCGCCGCGGCGGAAGGGCGCGGGCTGAAGCCCCATCGCCCGCAGGCCGACACGCTGTTCCTGATCTCGCTCGGCGACCGGCAGGCGATCGGCACGCGCAACGGCTTCGTCTTCGGCGGGCGCTGGGCCTGGCGGTGGAAGGACTGGATCGACCGCCGGTTCATGCGCCGCTACGCGGAGGAAACGGCATGACCTGGCGCGACCGGCGCATCTGGATCGCGGCCGCGGCGGTCGCGCTGCTGGCGGCGCTGCGCTTCACCCCGCTGGGCGAGGCGCTGTCGCTGGAGACGCTGGCGCGCCACCGGCAGGCGCTGGCGGGCTTCGTCGCGGCGAATGCGCTGCTGGCGGCGGGGGCCTATCTGCTGGTCTATGTCGCGGCGGTCGCCTTCTCGGTCCCCGGCGCGGTGGTGCTGACGCTGGCGGGGGGATTCCTGTTCGGCGCGGCGGCCGGCACGGCGCTGACGGTGGTGGCGGCGACGGTGGGCGCGACGCTCGTCTTCCTCCTGGCGCGGCGGATCTTCGGGGCGGATGCTCTGGACCGGCTCGGCCCCCGCGCGGCGGGGCTGGCGGAGGGCATCCGGCGCGACGCCGCCTCCTACCTGCTGGTGCTGCGGCTGGTGCCGCTGTTCCCCTTCTTCCTGGTGAACCTGGTGCCGGCCTTCTGCGGCGTGCGGCTGCCGGTCTTCGTCGCCACCACGCTGCTGGGCATCCTGCCCGGCACCGCGGTGTTCAGCCTGGCCGGCGCGGGGCTGGGCGAGGTGCTGGAGGCCGGCGGCACCTTCGAGATCGGGCGCGTGCTGACGCCGACGATCCTCGGCGCGCTGCTTGGCCTCGCGGCACTGTCGCTGCTGGCGATCCCGCTCCGCCGCCGCTTCTCACGCGAGTAGCGCGGCAAGCTCCGGCGAGAGGCCGACCGTTTCCATCCCCGCGCGCGCCGGCGGCGGCACGCGCGCGGCATCCATCACGGCGCGGATGCCGGTGGCGACGGAACAGAGCACCGGCGCGGGCACCCGCCCCTCCAGCTTCGGCGCGAGGCCGGCAAGGCCGGCGCCGCCGAGCACGACCACATCCGCCCCGTCCACTTCCACGCTGGCGCGGCAGGCTTCGGCCAGCAGCGCGACCGCACCTTCCGGGTCGCGGGCGATGTCGCCGCCGGAAGGTGCTACGGTGCGCACCCCCGCCAGGCGCGCGGCAAGGCCCCGGCCGGCGAAGAACTCGGTCAGCATCGGGCCCCAGGCGGCGCCGCCGGTCACCACGCCGAAGCGCCGCCCGATGCGGCAGGCGGCCTCGGCCGAGGCGTCCGCCAGGCCCACCACCGGCACCGGCGCGACCTCCCGCAGGGCGTCGAGCCCAGGGTCGCCGAAGCAGGCCAGCAGCACCGCGTCGCAGCCCGCGCCGTGGGCCGCATAGGCATCGAGCGCCGCATGGGCCGCGATGGCGGAGGCCGCGCGGCTGGCGATGTAGCGCGCGCCGAAGCGGCCGGTGGCGCCGACGAAGCGGGTGCCGGGCGGCGCCATGGACTGCGCCATGGCGACCAGCGTGCCGGTGATGGCCTCGGTCGTGTTGGCGTTGAGGAGGAGGATGCGCATCCCCCCGGCATGGCGCGCCGGCCGGCGGAGCGCAAGACGCGATCGGGTGCGCCCCCCGGGATGCCCCCGCCCCGTGACGCGCGCCGCCGGCCGCCGCACAATGGGGGCGGCATCGAGGAGTGGATGATGAAGACGCGCGCCGCCGTGGCCTGGGCAGCCGGCAAGCCCCTGCAGGTGATGGATGTCGAGATCGGCGGCCCGAGGGCCGGCGAGGTGCTGGTGGAGGTGAAGGCCACCGGGCTCTGCCACACCGACCTCTACACCCTGTCGGGCGCCGACCCCGAAGGGCTGTTCCCCGCCATCCTGGGGCATGAGGGCGCTGGGATCGTGCGGGAAGTGGGGGCCGGCGTCACCAGCGTGAAGCCGGGCGACCACGTCATTCCGCTGTACACACCGGAATGCCGGCAGTGCAAGACCTGCCTGTCGCAGCGGTCCAACCTCTGCACCGCCATCCGCGGCACCCAGGGCAAGGGGGTGATGCCGGACGGCAGCAGCCGCTTCTCCTGCGAGGGGACGCAGGTGATGCACTACATGGGCTGCTCCACCTTCGCGAACTTCACCATCCTGCCGGAGATCGCGCTCGCGAAGGTGCGCGACGACGCGCCCTTCGAGAAGATCTGCTACATCGGCTGCGGCGTCACCACCGGCATCGGCGCGGTGATCAACACCGCGAAGGTCTGGCCGGGCGCCAACGTGGCGGTGTTCGGCCTGGGCGGCATCGGGCTGAACGTCATCCAGGGCGCGCGGATGGTCGGGGCCGACCGCATCATCGGCATCGACCTGAACCCGGGGCGTGAGGAGATGGCCCGGAAGTTCGGCATGACGGACTTCATCAACCCCGACGCGATCGGCCGCGACAAGGTGGTGCAGGCGATCGTCGACCTGACCGGCGGCGGCGCCGATTTCAGCTTCGAATGCATCGGCAACGTCCAGGTGATGCGCCAGGCCCTGGAATGCACGCATCGCGGCTGGGGGGAGAGCATCATCATCGGCGTCGCCGGCGCGGGGCAGGAGATCGCGACCCGCCCCTTCCAGCTCGTCACCGGCCGGGTCTGGAAGGGCACGGCCTTCGGGGGCGCGCGCGGGCGGACCGACGTGCCGAAGATCGTGGACTGGTACATGCAGGGGAAGATCGACATCGACAGCCTGATCACCCATGTGATGCCGCTGGACCGGATCAACCACGGCTTCGAGCTGATGGAGCGGGGCGAATCGATCCGGTCGGTGGTCGTCTACTAAGTCGTCGCGCCGCGCCCCGCACCCCCTCCGCCCCACCCCGCCCGCGGGACGGGGCGGGTTCGGGGGCAAGGGGCCGGGGCGGGTTGAGGGATCGATGCTGCGCCTGACGGAAGTGAAGCTGCCGCTGGACCACGCCGAGGGCGCGATCGAGGCGGCGGTGAAGGATCGGCTTGGCCTGCGGGAGGGGGAGCTGCTCGGGCTCTCGGTGGCTCGCCGCGGCTGGGACGCTCGGCGGAAATCCGCGATCGAGCTGGTCTACACGCTCGACCTGCGGCTGGCGGACGAGGCGGGGGTGCTGCGGCGCGCACAGCGCGACCGGCAGCTGGCGCGCACGCTCGCCCCCTCCCCCGACATCCGCTACCGCCCGGTGGCGCGGGCGCCGGACGGCCTGGCGGAACGCCCGGTGGTGGTCGGCGCCGGCCCCTGCGGGCTGATGGCCACGCTGGTGCTGGCCGAGATGGGCTTCCGGCCCATCCTGCTGGAACGCGGCAAGGCGGTGCGGGAACGCACGAAGGACACCTGGGCGCTCTGGCGCCGCGGCGTGCTGACCGAGGAGAGCAACGTCCAGTATGGCGAGGGCGGGGCCGGCCTGTTCTCCGACGGGAAGCTCTATTCCGGCATCAAGGACCCGCTGAACTACGGCCGCAAGCTGATGGAGGAATTCGTCGCCGCCGGCGCGCCGGAGGAGATCCTGTTCGTCTCCAAGCCGCATATCGGCACCTTCCGCCTGGTCACGGTGGCGGAAGGCCTGCGCGCCAAGATCGAGGCGCTGGGCGGCGAGTACCGGTTCGGCGCGAAGGTCGTCGACCTCGACATCGAGGAGAGGCGCGACGGCACGCGGGACCTCCGCGGCCTGGTGCTGGAGGACGGCGCGACCCTGGCGGCGCGGCACGTCATCCTCGCGCTCGGCCACTCCGCGCGGGACGGCTTCGCGATGCTGCATGCGCGCGGCGTCGCGATGGAGCAGAAGCCGTTCAGCATCGGCGTGCGGATCGAGCATCCGCAGGGCCTGATCGACCGCGCCCGCTACGGCGACTGCGCGCGCCACCCCATCCTCGGCCCCGCCGACTACAAGCTGGTGCATCACGGCGCCAATGGCCGCAGCACCTATTCCTTCTGCATGTGTCCCGGCGGCACCGTGGTCGCCGCCACGAGCGAGGCGGGGCGCGTGGTGACCAACGGGATGAGCCAGTACCTGCGCGCGGAGCGCAACGCCAATGCCGGCATCGTCGTGGGCATCGACCCCGCGGACTATCCCGGCGGGCCGCTCGCCGGCATCGACTTCCAGCGCCACTGGGAGGAACGGGCCTTTGCGGCCGGCGGCGGCGGCTACCGCGCGCCGGCGCAGCGCGTGGGGGACTTCCTCGAGGGCCGCGCCTCCACCGCGCTCGGCGCCGTGGAGCCCAGCTACAAGCCCGGCGTGACGCCGACCGACCTGTCGCTCTGCCTGCCGGATTTCGTGGTGGGCGCGATCCGCGAGGCGCTGCCCGCCTTCGGCCGCCAGATCCGCGGCTTCGACATGGCGGATGCGGTGATGACGGGGGTGGAGACGCGCACCTCCTCCCCCCTCCGCATCCCGCGCGGCGCGGATTTCCAGAGCCTCAACACCGGCGGGCTCTACCCCGCCGGGGAAGGCGCGGGTTATGCCGGCGGCATCTATTCCGCCGGCGTGGACGGCATCCGCGTGGCGGAGGCACTGGCGCGCCGGATGCTGGCCCAGGCGCAGGCACAGGCCGCCTGAGATGACGGACTACGATGTCGTTGTGCTCGGCGCCGGGGCGGCGGGGCTGTTCTGCGCGATGCGCGCGGGCCAGCGCGGGCGGAGCGTGCTGTTGCTCGACCATGCCGAGGAGGCGGGGAAGAAGATCCTCATCTCCGGCGGCGGGCGCTGCAACTTCACCAACACGGGCTGCGTGCCGGACCGCTTCCTGTCGGGCAACCCGCATTTCGCGCGCTCCGCCCTGGCGCGCTACACCGCGCAGGACTTCGTGGAGCTGGTGCGCAAGCATCGCATCGCCTTCCACGAGAAGACGCTGGGACAGCTGTTCTGCGACGGGTCGGCGCGGCAGATCGTGGCGATGCTGCTGGCGGAATGCGCCGCGGCGGGGGTGGACCTGCGGCTCGGCCATCGCGTCACCGACGTCACGCGCGCGGACCGCTTCCGCATCGCGACCGGCCATGGGGAGTTCACGGCGCAGAGCCTGGTGCTGGCCACCGGTGGCCTCTCCATCCCGAAGATGGGCGCGACGGGGCTCGCGTACGACATCGCGCAGCGCTTCGGCCTGGCGCTGACCGAATGCCGCCCGGCGCTGGTGCCGCTGACCTTCGGCGATTCGCTGCTGGAGCTGATGCGCCCGCTCGCCGGCGTCGCGCTCGATGCCGTCGCGCGCTGCGGCCGCGCGGCCTTCCGGGAAGCGATGCTGTTCACCCATCGCGGCCTGTCGGGCCCGGCCATCCTGCAGGCCTCCTCCTACTGGCGGGAAGGGCAGCCCGTCACGCTCGACCTGCTGCCGGACCGCGACGCACCCGCCCTGCTGCTGGCGGCGAAGCGCGGCCGCCCGCGCGCGGAATCGCGCACCGTGCTGGCCGAGATGTTGCCCGCGCGGCTGGCCGGGGCGCTGGCCGCGCAGCACCTCCCCCCGCGCCCGATCGGCGAGACCGGCGACGCCGATCTCCGCCGGCTCGGCGCCATGCTGAAGGCCTGGCAGCTGAAGCCGAGCGGGACGGAGGGCTATGCCAAGGCCGAGGTGACGCTCGGCGGCATCGACACCGCCGCGCTCTCCTCCCGCAGCATGGAGGCGAAGGCGGTGCCGGGGCTGTTCGCCATAGGCGAGGCGGTGGACGTCACCGGCTGGCTCGGCGGCTACAATTTCCAATGGGCCTGGTCGAGCGGCTGGGCGGCCGGCGAGGCCGCCTGATCAGCGCGGCGTCCCGGACCGCGGCGTCCCGGACCGCGGCGTCCCAGACCGTGACGTCCCCGGGTCCGTGATGTCCTCGATCCAGGTCAGCGCGGCAACAGCGCGCGGGAAGCCCAGCGTCGGGATGGCCAGCAGCGCGACCTGCTTCAGCGCCTCGGGCGCGATCCCTTCCTCCATCGCGCGGCGGCAATGGGAATGGGTGCCGCCTTCCGACCAGGCGCCGATGGCCAGGGCCAGCTTCACCAGCCGCAGCGTCTCGCCGGAGATGGGGCCGGCTTCGGAACAGGCGGCGCCCAGGCTGGCGAAGGCGCGATAGACCTCCGGATAGGACCGCGCCACATGGCCGGCGGCAGCGGGCAGGTCTTCCTTCGTCTCGGCCATCCTCGTCTCCTCGGGCTTGATGCGCGGGGCCAACGCGCCAGGGCCGGCCGGGATCACCAGGTGAGTTCGGCCACCGCGATCCGGTTCTCGGCCGCCGGCCAGGCGCGGGCGACCACGCGCTCCTCGTTGAAGATGCAGGGGACCGGCCGGCCGAGTTCCGCCGCCGGCAGCCGCAGCGTGGCGGTGGCGGCGATGGCGACGCCGGGGCGCAGTTCCGGCGGCTGGCGGCCATCCACCAGGACCACGTCGCGCGGGATGCCGAAATAGCCGCGCGGGCGGGTGAACAGCAGCACGCCGCCGCCCGACTCGCGCTCCGCCGCCGTCAGCGGCCGGGCGGGGCGCAGATGGACCACATCGGAGGACCGGGGATAGGGCCCGCGATAGGAATGGGTCACCGGGTGGTCCGGCGCGGCGATCACGAATTCCAGCGACCAGTCCGGCGCGACCGTCACCGGGCCCCAGCTGCCGTCGGCGCCCGTCGTCTCCCGGTGCAGCGGTTCCTCCCCGATGCGCTCGGCAGTGGCGGGATGGACGCGCCAGACCTCCACCACCGCGCCGGTGACCGGCCGGTTGGTCGCCGGGCCGCCGCGGGTCGAGGTGACGAGCCCGTCCAGCACCGGCTCGGCCTCCGCCGTCACGGCCAGGGTCGCGGGCTCCCGCCCGGCGATGAAGCGGAACTGTTCCCGGAAGGCGCGCCAGTGATAGGCGACCTCCCGGTGGTCGAGCCCGGGCAGGACGAGGTTGGTGGCGCCCCGCAGCTCCGGCCCGTCCACGTCGGTGCCCGTCGGCCGGTCCGGCGTGGGGGACCAGATGGCGCGGGGCTGGGCGAAGACGTCGTTGGCGTCGCTCCGCAGCGTCAGGAACTCCGTCCCCGGCACCACATCCGTCGTCCCGCCGTTCAGGCGGCGGAGGAAGTCGCTGTTCGCGTTGAACTCGCGGTTGCGGATTTCCGGCCAGTCATAGACGCCGCGGTTCGGCGTGCCGCAGAGCACGGCATGGGAGAGGCCGGCGCCGCCGCCCCGATGCGCCGCGAGGTCGCGGATCGGATAGCCGCCGCGGGAATTGCCGATGGCGGCGATGCGCGGGCTGCCGGTGCGGCGGCGCAGTTCCTCGGCGAAGGCGGCCAGGCGGTCCGTCTGCTCGGCGCTGCCGCTGCGGCCGGGCTGGGGCACCGCGTCGTCGTCGCGCGCCAGCGGGTCCGGCATGTTCACCGCCATCAGGCGATCGCGCGGCCAGCCGTTGCTCTCCCAGCGCCACAGCGTCGTCATCCACAAGGCGGCGTGGTCCCCGTTGCCGTGGACGAACAGCACCGGCGGCAGCGGCGGCTGGGCGCGGGCGCCGCGCGGGGCGGCCAGGGCGAGGGCGGAGAGCAGGGCGGCGCGGCGGGTGATCTGCATGACCCCGAGGCTAGCGCATTTCCGGCCGGCGCCCATGCGCCGCGGCGGGGAAAATGCGCGCGCAACGATGGCTCGGCCCTTCCCGCCCCGGCCATCCGGTGCGAGCCTCACCCGAAGGTGGGACTGGTCGGGGGATCGCGGGATGGATGGGTTCGAGCGGCGGCTGCTGGACCAGTGCGGGCTGGACGTGCCGTGGGAACTGGTGGAGGCCTTCTCCCGCACGCCGCGCTGGATGCCGGAGGATGTGAACCGCGGCGGGGCGATGATCGCCGACCGCCTGCGCGCGCTCGGCATTCCCGTCACGGTCCACATGCCGGAGATCTACCTGGCCGTGCCGCTCTCGGCCTCGGTCGAGGCGGGGGGCGTGGTCCACCGGGCGAAGCCGCCCACCTCCTCTCTCCCGGTGCCGGAGGGGCGGACGGCTCCGCTGGTCCACCTGCCGGCGAACCCGCAGGCGTTGCGGTCCTACTCCCGCGACATCGGGGAGCTGTTCGGCGGCGCGGTGCGGGACGAGGCGGAGGCGCGGGCGAAGGTGGCGGGGAAGATCCTGCTGACCGAGGGCTTCGGCAACCCGGCCATCGCCTCCCTGGTCGAGGAATGGGGCGGGGTCGGCGTGATCGCCGCCAATCCGGGCGTCGATGTCCACTGGGGCACCTGCACCACCATCTGGGGCACGCCCGACCTCGACGACCTGCCGCGCAAGCCGAAGATCCCGATGGCGACGGTGAACAGGGCCTCGGGCGAGGCGCTGCGGCGTGTGGCGGAGGCCGGCGGCAGCGCGACGATGCGGAGCGAACTGCTGGAGGGCCTGTTCCCCCAGGCCGTGCCGGTGGTGGACATCCCCGGCACCGACGGCACCGGGGACTTCGTGCTGCTGCACGGCCACTACGACAGCTGGGATGTCGGCGTCGGCGACAACGCCACCGGCAACGCGGCGCTGCTGGAGATCGCGCGCGTGCTCTGGGCCAACCGCACGGCGCTGCGGCGGGGCGTGCGCATCTGCTGGTGGCCCGGCCATTCCACCGGCCGCTACGCCGGCAGCACCTGGTACGCGGACGCCTTCGCGATCGAGCTGGACGAGCATTGCGTGGCGCAGGTGAACTGCGACAGCCCGGGATGCCGCTGGGCGTCGAGCTTCCACGACACCACCACCATGTCGGAGACGCGCGCCCTGGTGGAAGCCGCGATCGGGGCGGTGGCGCCGGGCGCGCCCTTCGCCACCAAGCGGCCGAAGCAGGCCGGCGACTACAGCTTCTCCAACATCGGCATCACGGGCTTCTACATGCTGAGTTCCACCATGCCGAAGGCGCTGCTGGCGGAGAAGGGCTACTACGAGGTCTCGGGCTGCGGCGGCAACATCGCCTGGCACACCGAGAACGACACGATCGAGATCGCGGACCGCGACAACCTGCTGCGGGACATCCGCATCTACCTGCTGTCGGTCCTGCGCGTCACGCAGCCGGAACGCCTGCCCTACGACTTCGCGGCGACGGCGGAGGAATTCCTGGCGACGGTCGAACGCTACGCGAGCGCCGCCGGCGCCCATGCCGACCTGACGCCGGCGCTGGAGGCGACGCGCGCGTTGCGCGACGCGCTGCCGAAGCTGGCCGCGGCGCCCGCGCCGCGCGCCAATGCCGCGATGAAGCGGCTGGCGCGCATCCTGGTGCCGGTCAACTTCACCACCGGGCCGCGCTTCACGCATGACCCCGCCTACACCGCGCCGCCCCTGCCCTGCCTGGCGGTCGCCACGGATCTGCGCCGCCATTCCGGCCAGATGCTGGGCTTCGCGAAGACGCAGATGATGCGCGGGCGGAACCGCTACGTGGCGGCGCTGCGGGAAGCGCGGCGGGTGGTGGACGCGGCGGCCGTCTGAACCGGCCGGGCGGCATCTTCACGGCGGCGGCGCGGGCGTGCAGCATCGCCGCATCCGGCCCGCCGCCGCCCGCCCGACCCAGGAAGGAACCCCGATGACCGACGCCCTGCCCGACAGCCTCGCCGCCGCCGTCAGCGGGCCCGGGATGATGGCGAACCTGCGCGAGATTGCGCGCTGGGTGAAGCTGTCCGGCACGGCGGAGGAGCGGGAGGCGCTCGGCTTCGTCGAGGGGCGGATGCGGGAGTACGGCTACCGCACGCAGGTGCTGCTGCACGACGCCTTCATCAGCCTGCCCGGAAAGGCGGGGGTGAGCGTGGACGGCAAGGCGGTCACCGCCATCACGCAGTCCTTCTCCCAACCCTCGCCGGCCGGCGGGCTCTCGGGCGTGCCGGTCTATATCGGCCACGGGACGGAAGCGGATTTCGCGCGCACGGATGTCGCCGGCCGCATCGTGCTGGTGGAAGGCATGGCCACGCCCGCCGTAGCGCAGCGGGCATCGCGGGCGGGGGCGGCGGGGCAGCTGCACATCAGCCACCACGGGCACATCCACGAGATGTGCATCTCCCCCGTCTGGGGCAGCCCGGGCACGAGCACGCTGGACGACCTGCCGCGGACCGTGGTGTGCAGCGTGGACGACGCCGATGGCGGCGCAATCCGCGATGCGCTGAAGGCCGGTGGGTCCCCGGTGGTGACCCTGCATGCCGAGGTCGACACGGGCTGGCGCAGGACGCCGATCCTGGTCTGCGACCTGGACGCCCCGGACGGGCCGGATGCGCCCTTCGTGCTGATGTCGGGCCACCACGACACCTGGTATTTCGGCGTGATGGACAACGGCTCGGCCAATGCCGGGATGATGGAGGTGGCGCGGCTGGTGGCACAGCGTCGCTCCGCGCTGCGGCGGGGCTTCCGCATCTGCTTCTGGTCCGGCCATTCGCATGGCCGCTATTCCGGCTCCGCCTGGTACGCCGATGCGCATTGGGACGAGCTGGACCGGCGCTGCGCCGCCCATGTCAACGTGGACAGCTTGGGCGGCGCCGGCGCGACGGTGCTGGAGAACGCCGCGGCGATGACGGAGCTTCGCCACCTCGCGGCGGAAGCGGTGCAGGCGGTCACCGGCCAGGCCTATGCGGGCAAGCGCAAGGCGCGCAATTCCGACGAGAGCTTCGTCGGCATCGGCGTGCCGTCGATGCTGGGGTCGATCAGCGAACAGCCGGCGAAGCATGCGCAGGCGCGCAACGCGCTGGGCTGGTGGTGGCACACGCCGCACGACCTGATCGACAAGGTGGACGAGGCCAACCTGGTGCGCGACACGCGCGTGCTGCTGGCGGTCTGCTGGCGGCTGCTCTCCTCCACGGTCCTGCCGCTCGACCACGCCGCGACGGCGGCGGCGCTGGTGGCGGAGCTGAAGGCGCTGGCCGCCCCGCTCGACGGGCGCTTCCCGATCGGGGAGCTGGTGGCGAAGGCCGAGGCGCTGCACGCGCTGGCCGCCGCCATCCCGGCCGCCGCCGAGGTGCCGGAAGCCTCGGCGAGGGCGGCGGATGCGGCGCTGATGCGGGCGTCGCGCGCGCTGGTGCCGGTGGACTACGCGCTGGGCGACCGCTTCCTGCACACGGCCGCGCTGCCGCTGCCGGCCTGGGCGGCGCTGCAGCCGCTCCGCGACCTCGCCGCCACCCCGGCCGGGACGGATGCGGAGAGACACGCGGCGGTGGACGCGCTGCGCGCGCGCAACCGCGTGGCCCACGCAATCCGCGAAGCCGCCGCGGCGCTCGGCGCCGCCCGTGCGGCGCTGGCGGCATGAACATCCGCTTCGACGGCCGGGCGGTCGCGGTCAGCGGCGGCGCCATCGGCTTCGGCCGCGCCATCTCCCGCCGCTTCGCGGCGCTCGGCGCGCGGGTCTTCAGCTGCGACCTGGACGCGGCGGGGCTGGAGGAGGCGCGGGCCGGCACCACCATCGAGACCGCGGTGGTGGACCTGGCCGACCGCGCGGCGGCGGGCGCCTGGATCGCCGGGGTGGAGGCCGCGGCCGGCGGCCCGCTCGACGTGCTGGTGCACAATGCCGGTGGCACGCTCGGCCGCGCCTTCGCCCGGATCGAGGACGCGACGGACGAGGCCTGGGACGCGATCCTGGCGGTGAACCTCAACGCTGCCTTCGCGCTGTGCCGCGCCGCGGCGGGCGGGATGCGGCGCGCGGGGCGGGGGCGGATCGTCACCATCTCCTCCACCGCCGGGCTCCAGGCCTCCCGCACCGGCATCCAGGCCTACACGGCGGCGAAGCACGGGCTGGTCGGGCTGACGAAGCAGCTCGCCGCGGAACTCGGGCCGCACGGCATCACCGTCAACAGCGTGGCGCCGGGGCTGCAGTACAGCACGCCCGACAGGATGACGCTGTGGCAGGCGCGGCCGGAGGCGGAGCGGCAGGCGGTGCTGAACACCATCGCGCTGCGCCGCCTGGGCGAGCCCGACGACATCGCCGACGGCGTCGTCTTCCTCGCTTCGGACCATGCGAAGCTCATCACGGGACATGTGCTGCCGGTGAATGGCGGCCGGCTGTAGGGAATGACGGACATGCGCAACGACGAACAGGTCTGGCGCCTGGTGGACGAGAGGCGGGACGCCTATGCCGCGCTCAGCGACAAGGTCTGGGGCACGCCGGAACTCTGCTATGCCGAGCACCGGTCGGCGGCCGAGCATGTGGCGATGCTGGAAGCCGAGGGCTTCCGCGTGACGCGCAACGTGGCCGACATCCCGACCGCGGTGATGGGCGAAGCCGGCGAGGGTGGGCCGGTCATCGCCATCCTCGGCGAATACGACGCGCTGCCGGGCCTCGCGCAGGAAGCGGGGGTGGCGGAGAAGCGGCCGGTCCCCGGCGACGGCAACGGCCATGGCTGCGGCCACAACCTGCTCGGCGCCGGGTCGCTGCTGGCGGCGGCGGCGGTGAAGGACTGGCTGAAGGCCAACGGGCTGCCGGGCCGCGTGCGCTACTACGGCTGCCCGGCCGAGGAAGGGGGGGCGGCCAAGGGCTTCATGGTGCGCGCGGGCGCCTTCGACGACGTGGACATCGCCATCTCCTGGCACCCCGCCGCCTTCTCCGGCGTGAACGAGCCGGTGTCGCTGGCGAACACCCGCATCGACTTCAGCTTCGCCGGCCGCGCGGCCCATGCCGCGAGCAGCCCGCATCTCGGCCGTTCCGCGCTGGATGCGGTGGAGCTGATGAATGTCGGCGTGAACTACATGCGCGAGCACATGCCGTCGGATGCGCGCATCCACTACGCCTATCTCGATGCCGGCGGCATCGCGCCGAATGTCGTGCAGTCCCGCACGAAGGTCCGCTACCTGATCCGCGCGCGGAACCTGCAGGAGCTGAACGGCCTGGTCGCGCGGGTGCGGAAGATCGCCGACGGCGCGGCGCTGATGACGGAGACGACCGTGACCACGCAGGTGATCTCCGCCGTGTCCAACCTGCTGGGCAACACCCCGCTCGAAGCGGCGATGCACGACAACTTCATGCGCCTCGGCCCGCCCCCCTTCACCGACGCGGACCGGGCCTTCGCCGCCGAGATCCAGAAGACGCTGAGCGAGGAGGACATCCTGTCCACCTACCGCCGGCAGGGTGTCGTGCCGGAGAGGGGCAAGTCGCTCTGCGACGCCATCGTGCCGCTTGGCGCCAAGGGCGCGGGGATGAACGGGTCGACCGATGTGGGCGACGTGTCGTGGAAGGTGCCGACCGTGCAGGCCCGCGGCGCGACCTACGCCATCGGCACGCCGGGCCATTCCTGGCAGGTGGTGGCGCAGGGGAAGAACGCGGCGGCGCATACGGGGATGGTGCATGTGGCGAAGGTGATGGCGGGGACGGCGGTGGATGCCCTGCTGCACCCCGACCTGATCGCCCGCGCCAGGGCCGACCACCAGGCGCGCACCGGCGGCAGGCCGTATCAGAGCCCGCTGCCGCCGGACGCGAAGCCTGCGCTCGGCATGTCGCTCGCGGAGTGAGGGGCGCGGGCGGTGATGCCCGCTTGCGGGACCGCCGCCGCCGCGTCACGCTGCGTGAAACTCCGCCGGGAGTGCCGGGATGAAGACGCGCCTGCTCGCCGCCCTGATGCTGTCCGGGATCGCCGCCCAGGCCCCGGCACAGGAATTGCGGATCGGCTTCAAGGCGGCGGTGGATGGCGCCGACCCGCACCTGAACTACACGCCGAACCGCAACGTCCAGCTGCATGTCTGGGAACCCCTGGCACTCCAGGATCCCTTCATGCGCCTGCTGCCGGGGGCGGCGACCTCCTGGCGCGCCATCGACGACACCACCTGGGAATTCACCCTGCGCGAAGGGCTGCGCTTCCACGACGGCACGCCGGTGACGGCGGAGGACGTGGTCTTCTCCGTCCGCCGCGCGCGCGACGTCACCGGCATCCGCACCTTCATCGCCCAGACCCGCAACGTGGAGAGCGTGGAGGCGAAGGACGCCCGCACCGTCCTGGTCCGCACCCGCGGCCCGGCGCCGCTGCTGCCGCACCAGATGGCCGTGGTCGCCATCGTCTCCGCCCGCGGGGCCGAAGGCGCGACGGAGGCGGATTTCAACGGCGGCCGCGCTGCCATGGGCACCGGCCCCTATCGCTGGGTGCGGCTCAGCCCGGGGCAGGAGGTGGTGATCGAACGCGCCGCGTCGCACTGGCGGGAGCCGGAGCCCTGGCAGCGCGTGTCCTTCCGCTTCATCGGCAACGACAGCGCGCGGGTGGCGGCGCTGCTGGCGGGCGACGTGGACGTGATCGACCAGGTGCCGCCCTCGCTCTACGCCCGCGTGCGAGAGAGCGAGCGCAGCCAGCTCGTCGGCACGACCGGGCTGTTCACGCTCTATATGTATCTCGACCACCACCGGGACCGCGTGGCCTTCGCCACCGGCGCCGATGGCCAGCCGCTGGACCGCAACCCGATCCGCGACCCGCGCATCCGCCAGGCGATGAACCTGGCGATCAACCGCGCGGCGCTGGCGGAACGCGCGATGGAAGGCGGGGCGGAGCCGATCGGCCAGTTCGCCGCGCGCGGCTTCATCGGGCATGAGCCCTCGCTCGGCATCCCGCCCTTCGACCCGGCGCGGGCCCGCGCCCTGCTGGCGGAAGCCGGGCATCCGAACGGCTTCAACCTGACGATCCAGTGCACCAATGACCGCTTCGCGGGGGATGCGCGGACCTGCCAGGCGGTGGCGCAGATGTTCACCGCGGTCGGCATCCGCACCACGGTGGAGGCGCTGCCCTCCTCCGTCTTCTTCCGGCGTGCCAACGGGGCGCAGGGGATGGACCCGGAATTCACCGCCTTCCTGGCGATCTTCGCCTCCTCCACCGGCGTCGGGAGCGAGAGCATGACGACCATCCTCCGCACGCGCGATCCGGTGCGCGGCGCGGGGTCGCTGAACCGCGGGCGCTATTCCAACCCGGCCTTCGATGCGGCGCTGGACCGGGTGGATTCCGCCTTCGACGAGGCCGAGCGCGACCGCCTGTCCGGCATCGCCGCGCGCATCGCGATGGAGGACAACGCCATCCTGCCGATCTTCGCGCTGCGCGCCACCTACGGCGTCCGCCGCGGGCTGACGATCACCCCCCGTGGCGACGGCTACACCTTCGCCACGACGATCCGCGCAACGCGCTGACCGGCGGCGTCGCGCCGGCGTTGACGGAACCCGGCCACGGCGCCATCGTATACAATGATGGTTGTCGGCGATGCCCGGCTTGGATTCCGGGAAGGGGGCGTTGCATGCTCGACGTGCCTTGCCCGATCGAGGGAATGCGCCCGGGGCCGTCCTCGATGCCGCCGGGCTGGACGGTGCTGCCGGGCGCCGCGCTGGTGGCCCTGGCCGAGTCGTCGCGCCCGCCCGAACGCCGGGTGGCGCTGCTGAACCCGACCTTCGGCCTCGCCCTGGTCGATGTGCTGCCGGCCGGCGCGCCGCCGCTCGACCGTGACGAGGTGGAGGCGACGGCGGCGCGGGTCCGGCGGCGGCTCGACCTGGCGCGGTTCGGCTGCATCTTCCCCGGGCATCTGCCGGTCCTGCATCTCGGCCTGACGGAGGCGGAACTGCCGCGGATCGGCGCGGTGATCGAGGCCGCCTTCGCGGCGCGCGCGCCGCTCGACCTTCCGGCGGGGGGGGCCTGGCTTCCCGCGGTGGCGCGCGCGCTGACGACCACGCCGGTGGAGGTGCCGCTGGCCTCCGCGGCCGAGTTGCGGCGGCAGGGACGGACGCGCATGCGGCACCTCCGCCAGGGCCTCGGCGCGGCATCCGCGCTGGCGGTCGCGCTCGCCGGCGTGGTGATGCTGCGCGCGCCGGGGGAGGAGGATGCGCCGGCGGCGCCGCGCGCCGGCAGCCCCATCGCGCTGTTGTCGATGCCGATCGAGGGCCTGGCCGGGATGCGCCCCGCCGAGGCCGCGGCCCCGGGCGAGCCCAAGGACCCGGCGCAGGCGGATGCCACCGGGGCCGAGGCGTCCCCGGGCGCGGCACCGGCCGGGGCGGCCGCTGCCGCCGGGGGCGGCACTGGCGACACGCCGCCCGAGGCCGCCACGCCGACCGCACCGGTGCCCGAGCCCGACGCGCCGCGCCTCGGCGACCTCGCGCGCGAGACGCCGGCCGTCACGCCGCCTGCGCCCGTCGTAGCCACGCCGGCGCTGCCAGTGCCGGAACCCGACGCGCCGCGCCGCGGCGACCTCGCGCGCGAGACGCCTCCGGTCGCGCCGCCTGCGCCCATTGTCGCCTCGCCGATGCCCTCGCCCGAACCGGCGCGCCCTGGCGCGGCAACGGCGCCCGCCCCCACCACATCCGCGCCAACCGCCACGGCCGCGGCGGCGCCCGCGCCGCGGCGGCCGGCGCAGGATGCGGCGCTGCTCCGCGTGCTGCTGACGCGGGGCGAGGAGATGCTCGCGCGCGGCGATGTCTCCGGCGCGCGGCTGATGTTCCGCCGCGCGGCGGAAGGCGGCAGCGGCGAGGCCGCGCGCGCCCTCGCCCGCAGCTACGACCCCGCGGTGCTGGCCGGCCTCGGCGTGCGCGGCATCCGGCCCGACCCAGCCGAGGCGGCGCTGTGGTACCGCCGCGCCGCGGAACTCGGCGTGAACTGACGAGGACCGAGCCGATGACCGCCCTGCCCCGCCGCGCCCTGCTCGCGGCCGCCGCCACGCTCGCTTCCCTGCCCGCCGCCGCCCAGCAGGGCGGCGTCACGACGCTGAACGCCATGGCGGCGCGCGCCAATGCCGGCACCGTCGGCATCGTGGCCGGCGGCATCGACGGCACCTACATCCGCATCGCCGCCGACCTCGCCGCCGTGCTCGACGACAGCGAAAGGCTCCGCGTCATCGCCATGCTCGGCCGCGGCAGCGTGCAGAACATCGCGGACATCATGGTATTGCGCGGCGTCGACCTCGGGATCGTCCAGTCCGACGTGCTCGCCTTCGCACGGCGCGAGAGGCTGTTCCCGATGGTGGAGCGGCTGATCCAGTATGTCTGCAAGCTCTACGACGAGGAGGTGCACATCCTCGCCGCCCCCGGCATCACCCGCGTGCAGGACCTGGCGGGGCGCCGGGTCAATGTGGACCTGCGCGGCAGCGGCACGGCGATGACCGCCTCCCTCATCCTCGAGGCGCTGGGCATCCGCGTGCAGGAGGAGAACGCGACCCAGGACGCCGCGCTGGACCGCCTGCGCCGGGGCGAGATCTCGGCCCTCGTCTATGTCGCCGGGCGGCCGGCGCGGCTGTTCTCCGGCATCCGGCCGGACGAGGGCCTGCACTTCCTGCCCCTGCCGGCCGATGCCGGCCTGCTGCAGACCTACCTGCCCGCGCGGCTCGGCCCGGAGGACTATCCCGGCCTGGTGCCGCCCGAGGGCATCGACACGCTGGCGGTCGGCGCGGTGCTGGCGGTCTATGCCTGGCCGCCGGGGACCGAGCGGCACCGCAAGGTCGCGCGCTTCGTCGAGGCGCTGGGCGCCAATTTCGAGTCCTTCCTGCGCCCGCCCCGCCACCCGAAGTGGCGCGAAGTGAACCTTGCTGCCGAAGTTCCGGGCTGGACGCGCTTCGGCGCGGCGCCGGGGCGCCAATAAGGCAGGATTGCCCGGTTCACCTGCGCCCGGCGCCGTCCTAGGCTTCGCCCGACGGCAAGGGATTGCAGGCGCGCGATGACCCATCGCTTCCGCATCGGCTTCGACATCGGCGGGACCTTCACCGACTTCATCCTGGCGGATGCGCAGACGGGCGAGATCCGGCTGCACAAATGCCTCACCACCCCCGCCGATCCCTCGGTCGGCGCGCTGGACGGGCTGGCGGAGATCACGCAGGCGGCCGGCATCGCGCTGGCCGAGGTGGGGGAAATCCTGCACGGCACCACGCTGGTGACCAACGCCATCATCGAACGCAAGGGCGCGCCGCTCGGCCTCATCACCACGCGGGGCTTCCGGGACCTGCTGGAGATGGGGACCGAGCAGCGCTACGACATCTACGACCTGTTCCTGCAATTCCCCGACCCGCTGGTGCCGCGCCGGCGCCGGATGGAGGTGGCGGAGCGGATGGACCGCGACGGGCGCGTGGTCACGCCGCTCGACCCCGCCGGGGTGGAAGGGGCGGCGCTGGCCCTGAAGGAGGCCGGCGCCCAGGCGGTGGCGATCTGCTTCCTGCACGGCTACCGCAACCCCGCCCATGAACGCGCCGCGGCCGAGATCGTCCGGCGAGTCGCGCCGGGGATGGCGGTGTCCATCTCGTCCGACGTCGTGGCGGAGATGTGGGAATACCAGCGCTGCGTCACGACCTGCGCCAATGCCTATGTCCAGCCGCTGATGGACCGCTACGTCACCCGGCTGGAGCGCGAATTGTGGGCGCGCGGTTTCCGCGGCGCGCTGCGGCTGATGCATTCGGCGGGCGGCCTGGTCAGCCCCGCCGCGGCGCGCGCCTTCCCGATCCGGCTGCTGGAATCGGGGCCGGCGGGCGGCGGGCTCGCCACCGCGCTGTTCGGCGCGCGGGCGGGGCACCGCGACGTCATCTCCTTCGACATGGGCGGCACCACCGCCAAGGCCTGCCTGATCGAGGACGGTCGCGCCGAGATCGCGCCGATGATGGAAGCCGGCCGCGTCCACCGCTTCAAGAAGGGCAGCGGCCTGCCGATCAAGGCGCCGGTCATCGACATGATCGAGATCGGCGCCGGCGGCGGCTCCATCGCGCGGATCGACGAGGTCGGGCTGCTGCGCGTCGGGCCGCACAGCGCGGGCGCCGATCCGGGCCCGGCCTGCTACGGCCGCGGCGGCACCCAGCCCACCGTGACCGACGCCAACCTGGTGCTGGGCTGGTACGACCCGGGCTTCTTCCTCGGCGGGCGGATGACGCTCGACCGCGACGCCGCGGAACGCGCCGTCGCTTCGGTCGGCGCGCGGATCGGGCTCGGCGCGGTCGATGCCGCCTGGGGCATCGCCAAGGTGGTCACGGAAAGCATGGCCGCCGCCGCCCGCGTGCATCTGGTGGAGAAGGGCAAGGACCCGCGGCGCTACGCGATGGTCGGCTTCGGCGGCGCCGGGCCGGCCTATGCGGCGATGGTGGCGCGCGCGCTCGGCGTGGCGGAGGTGATCGTACCGCCGGCCTCGGGGGCTGCCTCCGCGCTGGGCTTCCTCGTCGCGCCGCTGTCCTTCGAACAGGTGCGGTCCATGCCGGTGACCATCGGCGCGGGCTTCGACGCCACGGCGGTGAACGCCCTGCTGGCGGAGCTGGAGGCGGAGGGCCGCGCGATGCTGGCCGAAGCCGGCGTGACGGCGGCCGATGTCACCGTCGAACGCAGCGCCGACATGCGCCTGGTGGGCCAGTTGCACGAGATCGCGGTCGCCCTGCCGGCCGGCGAGATCGGGGAAGGCAGCCTCGGCGCCATCCGCGCCGCCTTCGAGGCTGCCTATGCGCGGCGCTACACCGCCCTGCCGCCGGGCGCCACGGTGGAGGCCATCAACTTCCGCCTGCGCGTCGCCGGGCCCGTGCCGCAGCTCGCGCTGCGCCAGGCGGGCGCCGATGCGGCCGGCCGTGCCAAGCGCAAGGGCACGCGCCGCGCCTTCTTCGGCGAGGATTTCGTCGACGCCACCGTCTGGGACCGCTACGCGCTGGAAGCCGGCGACCGCATCCCCGGCCCCGCCATCGTCGAGGAGCGGGAGGCGACCACCATCATCCCGCCCGGCGACGTGCTGACGGTGGACGCCGCCGGCAACCTGCGCATCGCGGTGGCGACCGCGGCCATCCCCGATGCGGTGGTGACGCCGGAGATGCCGATCGAGGTCGCGATGGCGCGGATCGAGGCGGACCCGATCGCGCTTGAGATCATGTGGTCGCGGCTGGTCAACGTGGTGGAGGAGATGTGGCTGACGGTCTGCCGCACCGCCTTCAGCCTCATCATCAGCGAGGCGCAGGACTTCGCCTGCGAGCTGCTGGACCCGTCGGGCGAGACGCTGGCCCACAGCCCGCGCGCCATGCCGGTCTTCAACCTGACGGTGCAGCGCGCGGCCAAGGCGCTGCTGGCGAAGTTCCCGGCGGAGACGCTGAAGCCGGGCGACGTGCTCTGCACCAACGACCCCTGGCTCTGCGCCGGGCATCTGTTCGACATCGCCATCGCCACGCCGGTCTTCAAGGACGGGCGGATGGTGGCGCTGATGACCTGCGTCGGCCACGTCTCCGACATCGGCGGCACGAAGGACAGCCTGCGCGCGCGGGAGATCTACGAGGAAGGGCTGCAGATCCCGCCGATGAAGCTGGTGCGGGAGGGGCGGCCGAACGAGGACCTGTTCACGCTGATCGGGGAGAATGTCCGCAACCCCTGGATGGTGATCGGCGACATCCATTCGATGATCGCGGCCAACGCCATCGGGGCGGAACGGCTGGCTGCCTTCATGGACGAATACGGGATGCACGACCTGAAGGCGCTGGCCGCCGTCGTGCAGGACCGCGCCGAGGCCGCGATGCGCGACGCCATCCGCGCCCTGCCGGACGGCACCTACCACTCCACCATCCAGAACAGCCCGCTGGGGGAGGTGCTGACCTATCCCCTGAAGCTGACCGTGCGGGGCGACGCGATCGAGCTGGACTTCGAGGGCACGCCCGCGCAGCTGCCGCGCGGCGGGCTGAACTGCACGCTGAACTACGCGGAAGCGCATGCGACCTATCCGCTGAAATGCATGCTCTCCCCCGGGGTGCGCGGCAATGCGGGCTGCTTCCGGCCCTTCACGGTGAAGGCGCCGGAAGGGTCGATGCTGAACGCCACCAGGCCGGTCGCGGTGAACCTGCGCACGCGGACGGGCTGGTACATCGCGCCCAACATCTTCCGCGCGCTGTCCGACGCGGCGCCGGGCCATGTGCAGGCGATGACCGGGTTGCCGGTCTCCATCTCGATCTACGGCCATGACGCGGCGAAGCGGCTCTATTCCGACCACCTGTTCATGGGCGGCGGGCAGGGCGGGTCGGCGCGGGGGGACGGCAAGTCGTCCCTGCTGTGGCCGACCTCGGCCGCCAACACCTCGATCGAGCTGCTGGAGCAGCGCGTGCCGGTGCTGGTGGAGGAGAAGGCCTATGTGGCCGATACCGGCGGCGCCGGCCGCAGCCGCGGCGGGCTCGGCCAGCGGGTGCGGGTGCGGAAGCTGCATGATGACGGGCTGCCGACGCTTGCCTCGCTCTATCCGGAAGGCACGGTGGTGGAGACGCCGGGCCTGTTCGGCGGCCATCCCGGCGGCAGGGCCTGGGGCGGCGTGCGGACGCCGGACGGGGCCGTGCTGAAGGACACCGGCACGGGCGAGCTGGTGACGCTGACCCGGCCGGAGGAGATCGCGGAGGTCGTGCTCTGCGGCGGCGCCGGCTACGGCGACCCGCTGGAACGGCCGCTGTCCGCCGTGGCCGAGGACCTGGCCGACGGCATGATCTCGCCCGAGGCGGCGGCGCGCGACTACGGCGTGGTGCTGCGCCCCGACGGGCGCATCGACGAGGAGGCAAGCCGGGCGCGGCGCCGGCAGGCGCGGCAGGCCGCGGCGGAATAGGCAACGGGGAGAAACACGATGACGGGCATGACGATCGGCCGGCGCGGGGCGCTGGCGGCCGGCTTCGGCGCGGCGGGCATGGCGGCGGGCATCCGCCCGACCATGGCCTTCGAACGCGACGGGCAGCGCAAGATCCTGGTCTTCGCCGGCGGGCAGCCGGTGCCGGTGCTGGACCCGCATGTGCGCTACGACTGGTCCACGCGCATGATCCAGCAGGGCGTCTACGACGCGCTGGTGAAATACGTGAACAACCCGCCCCAGATCGTGCCCTGGCTGGCCGAGCGGTGGGAGACGAACGCGGACCAGACCGTCTGGACTTTCCACCTGGTCGGCAACGCGAAGTTCCACAACGGCGACCCGGTGGACGCCGAGGCCGTGCGCTATTCCTTCGAACGCGGGCTGCGCCTGAACAAGGGCGTCGCCTGGATGCTGAAGGACGTCCTGGCGCCGGACGCGATCCAGGCGGTGGACGCGCGGACGGTGCGCTTCACCCTGACGCGGCCGATGCCGTCCTTCCTGACCTACATCCCGATGTGGTACGTGGTGAACCCGAAGCAGGTGCAGCCCAACGTCGTCAACAACGACTTCGGCGAGGCCTGGCTCACCTCCAACGGTGCAGGATCCGGGCCCTTCCGGCTGCGCCGGTTCGACGCGCAGACGCTGATCCACCTCGATGCCGTGCCGGAGTACTGGAAAGGCTGGCCGATGCCGGAACGCAACCGGCTGTCCGGCGTGATCTACCGCATCGTGCGCGAACCCGCCGCGCGCCGCGCCCTGGTGCAGCGCGGCGAGGCCGACATCATCACGGAAATCCCGGCCGACGACTTCGAGCTGCTGAAGGGCATGCGCGGGATGAAGCCCGAGGACCATGTCGGGCTGACCACCTTCGCCATCACCATGAACACGACGAAGGGCCCGACGGCGGACATCAACGTCCGCAAGGCGATCGCGCATGCGATGGACTACGACGCGCTGATCCAGATCCACAACGGCGCCGCCAGCCTGATGACCAGCCCCTTCCCCGAACCCATCCCGGGCCACATCCCGGTGCCCGGGATGCCGCGCCGCAACCTCGACCGCGCGCGGTCGCTGCTGGCGCAGAGCCGCTTCCCGAATGGCGGGTTCGAGCTGGAATACGTGCATGTCCAGGGGCTGGAGGACCCGCGCCGGATCGGGTTGACGCTGCTCAACTCCCTCCAGCCGCTCAACATCCGCGTCAACATCGTGGCGCAGCCCTGGCCGACCATGGTCTCCCGCGGGGCGCGGGCGGAGACGGCGCCGGACATGGTCTCGGTCTATGTCACGCCGGTCTCGATGGACCCGGACGTGATCGCGGGGAAGTACCACACCCGCGCCCATGGCCAGTTCTGGGGGATGCACCACCTGAACGACCCGCAGATCGACCAGTGGGTGGACGCCGCGAAGGTCGAGACGGACGAGGCGAAGCGCAACGCGCTCTACGCCGACGTGCAGCGCCGCGTGGTGGACCTCCAGCCGGAGGTGTTCGGCATGCTGGCCAACCGCCGCTGGATCATGCGCGACTACGTGCGCGGCTTCCAGTACTGCCCGCTGCGCCTGACGGGCGAGGTGGACCTGCATCCGCTCTGGGTGGATGCGGCGTGACCTGATGCTGCTCTACGTCGCGCGGCGGGTGGCGCTGACCGGGCTGATGCTGTTCGGCCTGGTCTGCATCACCTTCGCCGTCTCCAACATCGCGCCGTCCGACCCCGCGGCGCTGGCCGCGGGGCCGGATGCCACGCGCGACATGGTGGAGACGATCCGCCGCGAATACGGGCTCGACCGACCGCTGCCGGAGCAGTTCCTGCGCTACGTCGCGGGGGTGGCGGGGGGCGACCTCGGCCGCTCCATCGTCACCACGCGGCCGGTGATGCAGGACCTGGCCCGCTTCTTCCCGGCGACGCTGGAACTGGTGCTGCTGTCGATGACGCTCGGCGTCGCGCTCGGCGTGCCGTTCGGCATGGTGTCGGCGGTGCTGAAGAACCGCGCGCCGGACCACCTGACGCGCTTCGTCGCCGTATCCCTCGTCGCGCTGCCGGCCTTCTGGTTCGGCATCCTGCTGCAGCTGTTCTTCTCGGTCTGGCTGGAATGGCTGCCCACCTCCGGCCGGCTGGAGGTGTCCACGCCGCCGCCGCCCGCCATCACCGGCATGTACCTGTTCGACAGCCTGGCGGCCGGCGAATGGGACACCTTCCGACAGGCCTTCGCGCATGCGCTGCTGCCGGCGCTGGTGCTGTCCTTCCCCTGCCTCGCCTCCATCCTGCGGGTGAACCGCGCCGAGATGATCGAGGTGCTGTCGGCGGACTACGTCACCGCCGCGCGGGCGCATGGCGTCTCCCGCCTCCGCGTCGTCTGCGTCCATGCGCTGCGCAACGCCATGCTGCCGACGCTCGCCATCATCGGGCTGCGCTGGGGCTGGATGCTGGGATCGACCGTGCTGGTGGAGACGGTGTTCGACTGGCCGGGGATCGGGCTCTATGCCGTCTCCTCCGCCATCGCGGGCGACTTCAAGCCGGTGATGGGGGTGACGCTGCTGATCGGGCTGAACTTCATGATCGCCAACCTGGTGGTGGACCTCCTCTACGGCGTGCTCGACCCGCGCCTGCGCGCCGCGCCATGAGCTCGACCACCGCCGCGCCGCCCCCCTTCGCGCAGCGCCATGCCGCGACGCTGCGGCAGATCCGCTTCTTCGCCTGGAGCTTCGCGCGCAGCCCGTCCGCGATGCTCGGCCTCGCCATCGTGTCGGCTTTCCTGTTCCTCGCAGCCTTCGGGCCCTCCATCGTGCCCTATCCGGGGGATGCGGCGGGGGCGATGAACCTCGGCAACCGGCTGAAGCCGCCTTCCGCCGCGCACTGGTTCGGCACGGACGAGATGGGGAACGACCTGTTCTCCCGCGTCGTCGTCGCCACGCGCACCTCGCTCTGGGTCGGGCTCACCATCGTCGGCATCGCGGCCGCGGTGGGCGTGCCGCTCGGCATCGCGGCGGGGTATTTCGGCGGCTGGGTGCGCGCGCTCATCATGCGCGTGACGGACGTGTTCCTCTCCGTCCCCGGCATCGTCCTCGCGCTGGCCATCGTGGCGGCGCTGGGGCCGGGCATCCTGAACGGCATCGTCGCGCTGTCGATCGTGTGGTGGCCGGGCTATGTCCGACTGGTGGAGGCGAAGGCGCTGGCGCTGCGGCACGAACCCTTCGTGGAGGCCGCGCGCAGCGTCGGCGCCGGGCATCTCCGCATCCTCGGCCTGCACATCCTGCCGAACTGCACCTCGCCCATCATCGTCAAGGCGTCGATGGACATGGGGCTCGCCATCCTGGCCGCCGCCTCGCTCGGCTTCATCGGGCTCGGCGCCAAGCCGCCGGCGCCGGAATGGGGGGCGATGATCTCGGTCGCGCGGACCTACATGCCGAACTGGTGGTGGTACGCGGTCTTCCCCGGCTTCGCGATCTACCTGACGGTGCTCGGCTTCAACCTGTTCGGCGACGGGCTGCGCGACGTGCTGGACCCGAAGAGCAGCAGAAGTTGACCGCCCCCCTCCTCGACATCGCCGGCTGGCGCCTCGCCTTCGACGGGTTCGAGGGCCGGGCGCAGGTGCTGGACGGCATCGACCTGGCCGTGCAGGCGGGCGAGACGGTCGGCATCGTGGGCGAGACGGGCTGCGGCAAGTCCGTGCTCGCCCGCTCCGTCGCGCGGCTGGTGGAGATGCCGCCGGGGCGCGTGCTCGGCGGCAGCATCCGCTTCGAGGGCCAGGACGTGATGGCGATGGACCAGCGCGCGCTCGCGCGGCTGCGCGGCCATGGCGTCGCGATGATCTTCCAGGACCCGATGACCTACCTCAACCCCGTCTTCCGGATCGGGTCGCAGCTGGTCGACGTGATCCGCGCCCATGACAAGGCCGCGGGCCGCCCCGCCCGTGGCCGCGACGCCGCCCGCGCACGGGCGGCCGAACTGCTGGGCCAGGTCCGCCTGCCGGAGCCCGACCGCCTGCTCGACCGCTACCCGCACGAATTGTCCGGCGGGATGCGCCAGCGCGTGCTGATCGCCATGGCGCTGACCGGCACGCCGAAGCTGCTGATCGCCGACGAGCCGACCACCGCGCTCGACGTCACCATCCAGGCGCAGGTGCTGCGGCTGATCGCCGATCTCGTCGCGGCGCAGGCGCTGACGCTGATGCTGATCAGCCACGACCTCGGCGTCATCGGCGCGCTCTGCCGGCGCGTCGTCGTGATGTATGCCGGCACGGTGGTCGAGGACGGCGCGGCGGAGGCGATCTTCGCCGATCCCCGCCACCCCTACACGCGCGGCCTGCTCGCCGCCGTGCCGGACCTGGAACGCCCGGGGCACCGCGCGCGGCCGATCCCGGGCCACATCCCGAACCTGCTCTCCCCCCCGCCCGGCTGCCGCTTCCACCCGCGCTGCCCGCTGGCCGTGGCGCGCTGCGCGGGGGAGAAGCCGGCGCTGCGCGACCTGGCCGGGCGCCGCGTCGCCTGTCACCGGGCCGAGGAGGTCGCGGCGTGACCGCGCTGCTCGACGTGACGGGCCTGGCCAGGCACTTCCCGCTGAAGGGCGGGCGCGTCCTGCGCGCGGTGGATGGCGTGGACCTCACCCTCGCGCCGGGCGAGGCGCTGGGCCTCGTCGGCGAATCCGGCTGCGGCAAGTCCACCGTCGCCCGCCTGGTGCTGCGGCTGGCCGAGCCGAGCGGCGGGTCGATCCGCTTCGCGGGGCGGGAGATCGCGACGCTGGGCGAATCCGCGCTGCGGCCGCTCCGGCGCGACATGCAGATGATCTTCCAGAACCCGCATGCCGCGCTGAACCCGCGCCGCAGCGTGTTCCATTCGGTGGCAGAGCCGCTGGTGGTGCAGGGGCTGGCGCAGGGGGCGGAGCTGCGCGCCCGCGTCGCCGGCCTGCTGGCCGAGGTCGGGCTGCCGGAGACCTTCCTGTGGCGCTACCCGCATGAGCTGTCCGGCGGGCAGAAGCAGCGCGTCTGCATCGCCCGCGCGCTCGCCCTCGCCCCGAAGCTGGTCGTGCTGGACGAGCCGACCAGCGCGCTCGACGTCTCGGTGCAGGCGCAGATCCTGGACTTCCTGCGGGACCTGCGGGCGCGGCAGGGCCTCGCCTACCTGTTCATCAGCCACAACCTCGCGGTGGTGCGCCAGGTCTGCGACCGGGTGGCCGTGATGTATCTCGGCCGGATCGTGGAGGAGGGACCGGCGGAAGCGATCTTCGCCGCGCCCCGCCATCCCTACACCCGCGCGCTGGTCGCGGCGGTCCTGCCGCCGCGCCCCGGCGCGCTGCCGGCCGCGACCCTGGCCGGGGACGTGCCGAACGCCGCCGCCATCCCCCCGGGCTGCCGCTTCGCCCCGCGCTGCCCGCTGCGGATGCCGGTCTGCGACGCGCGCGACCCGGCGCTCGCCCCGGTCGCGCCGGGGGCGGCGCAGCGCGTTGCGTGCTGGGCTGTCACGGAAGGCTGAGCCACCCTCCGCGCGCGGCCCGGACCATGCTAAGCCGCGCCGCATGGAGCTTTCCCCCGACCAGGTCCGCGCCGCCGAGGCTGCGGGCTGCGCCTTCATCCCCGCGACCCCCGAACAGGTGGCGCGGCTCACCATGCAGCGCCGGATCTTCCTGATCGACGGCCAGCCCCACCTGGCCCGCCGCCACGGCGCCGGCATCTTCGAGACGCAGGGCACGCTTGCCCCGCTCATCGCGGCGGCCAGCGCCGGCGTGGTGCCGTCCATGCCCGAGACCCTGCAGGAGGCCGAGGAGGCCGACGCCTCCGCGACGCTCGAGATCGCTGCGGAGAACCGCGGCGCAGGCGGCGGCGGCGCCAAGGTGGTGCGCCGCGGGCGCGGCCGGCCGCCGCGGGTCGGCCGCGGCGCCTGAGGGCCGCATGCGGTGCCGCAATCGTGCACCGCGGGCGGCCCCGGCCGATGCTAGTCACGGGTCCTGAAGGTGGCCGCCGGAAGGCCGCCGCAGCCGGAGTCGTGACCATCAGCAAGCCGTCACCTTCCCCCGAAGCCGTCGCCGCCCGCCACCAGGCGGCGCGGGAACGTCACCAGCGCAGCATGCGCATCGCGGCGGCCGTGGCGCGCGGCCGCAGCGCCGGCGCCCCGCCGGACGATGCCGACACGGCAAGGCTGGTCGCGGAATTCCACGCCCGCGGCGGCACCGTGACCCAGTGCGAGCCCGGCAGCGGCATGCCCGTCCCGGCCGAGGACAAGCCCAAGGGCTGACCCCGCGCGGCGGCGCCCTGGGCGCCGCGGCCCGGTTGTCTTCCGCGCAGGATGCTGTTTCATCCAGCGGTCGCCAACCGGAGCCCGCGCATGGTCGAGATGGCCCCATCCGCCCTGCTGCACCGCAACCTGCGCCAGGTGCCGCCCATGGTGGTGCGCGGCGAGGGCAGCTGGCTGGTCGACGCGGAGGGCCGGCGCTACCTCGATGCCTCGGGCGGCGCGGCGGTGTCCTGCCTTGGCCATGGGCATCCGCGCGTCGCCGCGGCCATCCGCGCGCAGCTCGACCAGGTCGCCTATGTCCATTCGTCCTTCTTCACCAACGCACCGGCCGAGGCGCTGGCGCGGCGCCTGATCGACCGCGCGCCGCCCGGCTTCGGCCAGGGCCTCGCCACCTTCGTCGGCAGCGGGTCCGAGGCGATGGAGGCCGCGCTGAAGCTGGCGCGGCAATACCATGTGGAACGGGGCGAGCCGCGGCGCGGCCGCATGATCTCGCGGCGGATGAGCTACCACGGCAACACGCTCGGCGCGCTCGCGGTCGGCGGCCATGCCGGGCGGCGCGCGCTCTATGCGCCGCTGCTGGTCGGGACCTCGCAGGTCGCGCCCTGCTTCGCCTACCGCTTCCGCCGCGAGGACGAGAGCGAGGAAGCCTACGGCCTCCGCGTGGCGGATGAGCTGGAGGCGGAGATCCTGCGCCTGGGGCCGGAGACGGTGGCCGCCTTCGTGGCGGAGCCGGTGGTGGGCGCCACCATCGGCACCGTCCCCCCCGTGCCCGGCTATTTCCGCCGCATCCGGGAGATCTGCGACCGCCACGGCGTGCTGTTCATCGCCGACGAGGTGATGTGCGGCATGGGCCGCTGCGGCAGCCTCTTCGCCATCGTGGATGAGGGGGTGGCGCCCGACATCATCATCGTGGCCAAGGGCCTGGGCGCCGGCTTCCAGCCGATCGGCGCGATGCTCGCCTCCGGCCGGGTGGCGGATGCGCTGCGCCGGGGCTCGGGCGTCCTGCAGCACGGCCACACCTACATGAGCCACGCGGTCGCCTGCGCCGGCGCGCTCGCCGTGCTCGACGTGATCGAGGAGGACGGGCTGCTCGGCGCCGTGCGGCGCCAGGGCGCGGCGCTGGATGCGGCGCTGCGGGCGGAATTCGGCGCGCATCCCCTGGTCGGCGACATCCGCGGCCGCGGGCTGTTCCGCACGCTGGAGATCGTGGCCGACCGCGCCAGCAAGGCACCCTTCCCGCCCTCGCTGCGGCTCGCCGCGCGGATCAAGGCGGAAGCGCAGGCGCGCGGGCTGATCTGCTATCCCTCATCCGGCACGGCGGATGGGGAGGCCGGGGACCATGTCCTGCTCGCCCCTCCCTTCACCGTCAGCGCGGAGGAGATCGGGCAGATCGTCGCGATGCTGCGCGGGACCTTCGACGCGGTGCTACCGGACCAGGGTCGAAGCCGGGCTCCGGCAGCCACGGGCCAGGCCGCGGCCGCGTCGTGACCACCACCTTCGCCGGGAAGCGGGCCGGGGGCGGCGCATAGGACAGCGCGGCCCTGCCCACCCTCCCGCCCGGCGGGCCGATATGCGACCCAGGGCGGCAGCCGACCAATCCGCAGGATGCCCCATATGAGCGACCTCGTGCGCGCCGCCCTCGCCGGGGAGGCGACGCCGCGCCCGCCCTACGCCTTCTGGACCCATTTCCCGGACACCGACCTCGACCCCGACGCCATCGCGCGGGAAACGGTGGCCTTCGCGCGGGCGACGCGGCAGGACTTCGTGAAATCCATGCCCAACGGGCTCTACGCCGTGGAGGACTGGGGCATCCGCGCCGACTTCTCCGACATCGCCCGGGGCGGGGTGGCGAAGGTGACCGCCAGCCCGATCGCGGCGCCGGAGGACTGGGCGCGCGTGACGCGGCGCGACCCCGCCTCTGGCGCGCTGGGGCGGGAATTGCGCCACCTGTCGCTGCTGGTGGAGGCGCTGGGGCCGGGGGTGCCGGTGCTGGCCACCGTCTTCTCGCCGGTGACGACCGCGAAGAAGCTCTCGGGCGGCGCCTTCGCCGCGCATGCGGCGTCCCACCCCGCGCCCGTCCGCGCCGCGCTGGACGAGATTGCGGCCACCACCGCCGCCTTCGCGGCGCGCGCCATCGCACTCGGCTGCGCGGGCGTCTTCTTCGCGGTGCAGGACGCCACCGCGACGCGGGGCGCCGCGGCGTGGCGGGAGCTCGGCCTCGATCACGACCTGGCGGCGCTGGACGGCGCGCGGGGCGGCTGGTTCAACGCCGTCCACATGCATGGGGACGACATCGCCTTCGACCTGCTGGCGACCTATCCCGTCCACGCGCTGAACTGGCATGTCGGGGAGACCCCGCCCGGCATCGCGGAGTACCGCGCCGCCGGGGGGCGGCGCGCCGTGCTCGGCGGGCTGCGCCGCGCGGCGATCACCGCGCGCGACATGGCGGCGGTGGATGCCGACATCGCCGCCGCGCTCTCGGCCGATGGCGGGCGCGGCGTGCTGCTCGCCCCGGGCTGCGTCATCCGCCACCCGGTCGATGCCGGCATGCTGCGGCGCATCGCGGAGCGCATCCGCGGCGAGGCGTGACCTCCGCGCAGCCGCGCCAGGCGGAACGAAACGGCGCGGCGGGTGTTGTACGCGGCATGGACGCCTCCGACCTCCTCGCCGGGCTGCGCCCGCTCGCGGTCCTGCCGCATGTGCGCGACCTGGCCATCGCCTATGTGCTCGCCCTGCTCATCGGCTGGAACCGGGAGAAGGAGGACCGCAGCGCAGGGATGCGCACCTTCCCCCTCGTTGCCATCGCCGCTTGCGGCTTCATCCAGGCGACCGAGCACATCACCGCGCAGGAGCCCGAGGCCGCGGCCCGCATCGTGGAGGGCATCATCACCGGCGTCGGCTTCATCGGCGGCGGCGCCATCCTGAAAGGCGGCGGGGAGGTGCACGGGACGGCGACCGCGGCCTCGCTCTGGGTGACAGGCGCGATCGGGATCGCGGTCGGGCTTTCGGCCTATGACGTCGCCGTGGTGCTGTGCCTGTTCACCGTCGTCACGCTCTACGTGCTGAGCCGCCTGAAGCCGAAGGAGAAGGGTTGATACGATCGGTCGAGTGCTTCGACCGATCATATGTCTTTCCTGTGCCCTCATGCGCCGGGCGCCGGCATCCGCCGGCTGGGCTGCGCGCCACCTGGCGCGGCGGCCATCCGGCCGCTCGGCGGGCTGCACTGGCCGCATGGGTCAGCCGATGCCGCCGGCCGTATCAGCCCGGCAGGATGCGCCGCACCCAGCCCGCGGTGGCGAACAGCCGCTCATCCTCGTGCCGCGCCGCGGCGAGTTGCAGGCCGAGCGGCAGCCCGGCGGGACCGGTGCCGCAGGGCAGCGTCAGGCAGGGCGTGCCTAGCAGGGTCCAGAGGGCGTTGAACACCGAATCCCCGGTGTCGCCGAGGCCCTCCGGCGCCTCACCCGGCGCGGCGGGGGTCAGCACCGCGTCGAAGGGCGCGAGCGCATCGTCCGCCCATTCGCGCATCGCCTCCGCCCGGCGCTGCGCGGCGGCGTAGTCCGCCAGCGGCAGCGCCTCGCCATCGCGGATCCAGCCCTCGGCCAGGTCGCGGCTGAGCGCGGCGCGGTGGAGGTGGCGTTCATGGGCGAGGTTCCGCGCGCATTCGAAGCCGGCGATGCGGCGATGCGTCGCCGGCCAGTCGCCGAACAGGGCGGGCGGCAGGGTCAGGTCCGCCAGCTTCGCCCCCGCCGCGGCCAGGCGCCGCGCCGCATCCTCCAGCGCATCACGGGTCGCGTCCCCCGCCCGGTCCCATTGCGGCGTGCGGCAGAGCGCAAGGCGCGGCGGGGAGGCGGGCGCGGCGACGGGTTCGTGCGGCAGGCGCAGCAGCACCGCTCGCAGCCGTGCCAGGTCCCCGATGTCGCGCGCCACCAGGCCGAGCGTGTCGAGCGAGCCCGCCTGCAGGAGCACGCCGACGCGGCTCATCTCCCCGAAGCTCGGCTTGTAGCCGAGCACGCCGCAGAAGGCGGCCGGGCGTATGGTGGAACCGCCGGTCTGCGTCGCCAGCGCCAGGGGCACCTGGAAATCCGCCACCGCCGCCGCCGAGCCGGAGGAGGAGCCGCCCGGCGTATGCGCAGGCGCCAGCGGATGCCGCGTCGGCCCCGGATGGCGGTTGGCGAATTCGGTCGTCACCGTCTTGCCGAGGATGATGCCCCCCGCCGCGCGGATCAGCGCCGCCGCGGCCGCATCGGCGCGCGGGCGCCGCCCCGCCCAGACCGGCGAGCCCTGGGCGGTCGGCATGTCGAAGGTGTCGATCACGTCCTTCAGCCCGACCGGCACGCCATGCAGCGGCCCGAGCGGCGCGCTGCGGTCGGCGGCGCGCGCCGCCGCGAGGGCGAGGTCCGGGTCGAGGAAGGCCCAGGCGCGCACCGCCCCGTCCCGCGCCGCGATGCGCGCCAGGCAGGCGCGCACCAGCGCCTCCGAGGTCAGGCGCCCGGCCGCGATGGCATCGGCGGCGGCGCCCGCGGTGAGGGTCGCGGGGTCGGTCACCGCAGCACCGCCTCGGCCCAGGCGGCGACCGCAAGCAGCGCCGCATCCTCGTGCCGCCGCGCCACCAGCTGCACGCCGAGCGGCATTCCCGCCGGCCCGGTGCCGGCCGGCAGGGTGAGGCAGGGCATGTGCAGATGGGTCCAGAGATAGTTGAAGGTCGCAGCGCCGGTATCCGCCAGGCCCCGCGGCGCCTCGCCCGGCGCGGCGGGGGTCAGCAGCACGTCCACCCCGTGCTCCTCCATCAGCGCATCCATCCGCGCGCGGCAGGCGCGGCCGAGGCGCAGCGCGGCGCGGAACTCGCCGAGCGTCACCGCCCCGCCCGGCACCACCCGCCCGGCCAGGAAATCCGCGCTGACGAGATGGCCGGCGCGCGCCAGTTCGTCGGCGTAGTTCCGCGGCGCCTCGAAGCTGCAGACGGTCTCGTGCGCGGCGCGCAGCCCGGCGAAACACGGCGGGAGGTCGAGCTCGCCCACCACCGCGCCGGCACGGGCGAAGGCCAGCGCCGCGGCGGTGACGGCGGCGTGGGTCCCGGGCGCGGCCTCGTCCCAGTGCGGCGTGCGGCAGATGGCGATGCGCGGGGCAGCGATGCCCGCGGCACCGGGCGGGACGAAGGGGATCTCCAGGCAGGCGGCATGCAGCAGCGCCACGTCCTCCACCCCGCGGGCCATCAGCCCCACCGTGTCGAAGGCTTCCGTGTTGGCGCGCACGCCGCCATTGCCGAGGTGCCCGAAGCTCGGCTTGAAGCCGACCACGCCGCAATAGGCGGCCGGCCGCAGCACCGACCCGCCGGTCTGCGTGCCGAGCGCGAGCGGCACCTGGAAATCCGCCACCGCCGCCGCCGAGCCGGAGGAGGAGCCGCCCGGCGTGCGCGCGGCATCCAGCGGGTTGCGCGTGGCGCCGGCGCGGCGGTTGGCGAATTCCGTCGTCACCGTCTTGCCCAGCACCACCGCGCCCGCGGCGCGGGCCGAGGCGACGGAGGCGGAATCACGCCCCGGCCGATGCCCGGCATGGATGGCAGAGCCGTATTCCGCCGGCTGGTCATGCGTGTCGATGATGTCCTTCACGCCGATCGGCAGCCCGTGCAGCGGGCCGCGATCCGGCCCCGCATCCAGCGCCCGGGCCCGCGCGCGGGCCGCCCCGGGGTCGAGGAAGGCCCAGGCCGCGACCGCCCCGTCGCGCGCCGCGATCCGTTCCAGGCAGGCTTCCAGCAGCGCCGTCGCGGTCAGCCGGCCGGCGGCGATGGCGCGCCGCGCCTCGGCGGCGCCCAGCCGTTCCGGCGCGGTCATGGCCAGAGCCCGGCCACCGCGCCGACCAGCGCCTCCACATCCGCGTCGTCGAGATCGGCATGCAGCACCAGCCGCATCCGCGTGGCGTCGGACGCCCGGCAGGTGATGCCGCGCGCCGCCAGCAGCCGCACCCATTCCGCGGCCGGCCGGCCGCTCGCCGCGAAGTCGGTGAACACCATGTTGGTCTCGACCGCGGCGGGGTCGCAGATCGTTGGATGGATGGCGGCCAGCCCCTCGGCCAGGCGGCGCGCGCGGCGGTGATCCTCGGGCAGGCGGTCCACCATGCCGCGCAGCGCGACCAGGCCCGCGGCGGCCAGCACGCCGCTCTGCCGCATCGTGCCGCCGACCATGCGGCGGAAGAAGCGGGCGCGCGCGATCCAGGCCGCGGGTCCGCACAGCACCGATCCCGCCGGCGCGCCGAGCCCCTTGGACAGGCAGAAGGTCACGCTGTCCGCGTGCCGGGCGATGGCCTCGGCGGGCACGCCGAGCGCGGCGGCGGCGTTGAACAGCCGCGCGCCGTCGATGTGGACCGCCATGCCGTGCCGACCGGCCGCCGCGCGGGCCCCGGCGAGGTAGTCGAGCGGCAGCACCGCCCCGCCTGCGGCGTTGTGCGTCGTCTCCAGGCACAGCAGCGACGGGCGCAGCCGCGTGTTGTAGTCGGTGCCGCCGGTGCAGGCGGCCTCGATCGCGGCGATGGGGATGGCGCCGCGGACCCCCGGCAGCGCGCGATGCGCGACGCCGGCGAGCGCGGCGATGCCGCCCATCTCGGACCGCAGGATGTGGCAGCCGGATTCCAGCAGCACCTCCTCCCCCCGGCCGGTATGGGTCAGCAGCGCGACGAGGTTGCCCATCGTGCCGCTCGGCACGAACAGCCCGGCCTCCTTGCCGAGCATCCGGGCGGCCAGCGCCTCCAGCTCGCGCACGGTCGGGTCGTCGGCATAGCCGTCGTCGCCGACCTCGGCGGCGGCCATGGCGGCGCGCATCGCCGGCGTCGGGCGCGTCACGGTGTCGCTGCGGAAATCAGCTGTTCGGTTGCGCCGCGCCGCCGCGGTCGGCGCCGCCATCGCCATGTCCATGCTCAGTCCACCGTGATGTTGGCCTCGCGCACGATGCGGATCCAGCGCGTGACCTCCGCATCGATGTGCCGCGCGAGGAAGGCGGGGCCGCGGTCGGCCGGGGCGGGGATCTCGGCCGCCAGGTCGCGGAAGCGCTGCTGCACCTCCGGGTCGTCCTGCGCCGCCGACAGGGCGGCGACCAGGCGCGCCACCACCGGCTCCGGCGTGCCGCGCGGCGCGGCGAGCGCCTGCCAGTTGCCGGCGTCGAAGGCGGGCAGCCCGGCCTCGGCGAAGGTCGGCACGTCGGGCACCTGCTCGATCCGCTGCCGCGTGGTGACGGCCAGGGCGCGGATGATGCCGCTGCGATGCGCGGGGATCAGGGTCAGCGTCTGCTCCATCACCGCGTCGATGGTCCCCGCCGCCAGGTCCTGCACGGCCGGTCCGGAGCCGCGATAGGCGACGATGGTGCCGCGCAGCCCGGTCAGGTTCAGGAACAGCGCCGCCGCCAGGTGGGTCTGGGACCCGGACCCGGCGGTGCCGAAGGTGGCCTCGCCCTGCTTCGCGCGCACATGCTCGATGAAGCCGCGCAGGTCGCGCACGCCGCTCCTCAGGCTGACGCCGAGCATGGCGGGGTTGCGCACCACCAGCCCGATCGGCGCGAAGTCCCGCCGCGGGTCGTAGCCCAGGTTCGGGTAGAGCGGCACATTCGCCGCCAGCGTGCCGATATGGCCGAGCGTCAGCATGTAGCCATCCGCCGGCGCGCGCGCGACGCGCACCGTGCCGATGCTGCCGCCCGCGCCGGCCACGTTCTCCACCACCACCGGATGGCCGAGCTGCGTCTGCAGCCCGCGCGCGATGATGCGGCCCACGATGTCGCTCGCGCCACCCGGCGCGAAGGGCACCACGATGGTGACGGCGCGCGCCGGGAAGGACTGCGCGAGGGCCGGCCGCGCAAGCCCGGCGGCCATGGCGGAGAGGAGGAGGCGGCGTGTGACGCGGCGGCTCATGCGGGGGGTCCTCTCCGGCTGGGTCATCCTGACCGATCGCCCCGCCAATCGGCGATGACGTCGAGCGCGCGCCCCGCCACCTCCGGCAGGACATGCACATGGGTGGAAAGGCGCAGCACGCCGCGCCGCACCGAATGCACCACCCCCGCGGCGCGCAGATGCGCGCCCAGGGCGTTGACCCAGGGCAGGTCGGCGGTGTCGTGCCCGCTGCCGATCGCCTCCCCCACCGCGACGATGTGGCCGCGATGCGCGGGCGGGACGGGCAGCACCGGCAGGCCCAGCGCCTCGATCCCCGCGCGCAGAGCGGCGGCGGCGGCGGTGGAGCGGCGCTCGACCTCCGCCGGGCCGAGCCGCAGCAGGAGGTCGAGCGAGGCTTCGAGCGCGGCGAGGGCGACGAAGTTGTGGTTGCCGACCTCGAAGCGGCCCGCGCCGTCGCGCAGGCGCCAGCCACCATCCGGCCCCGCCGCCTCGTGCCCCTCCGCCAGTTCCACCGAGAAGCGGGCGAGGTGGACGGGCCGCATCATCTCCGCCCGGTCGCGCCGCACATAGAGCAGCCCGAGGCCGTAGAGGCCGAGCAGCCCCTTCTGCGCCGCCGTCGCCCAGCCATCCACCGGCAGGCCGGAGAGGTCCTCGGCCAGCACGCCGGCCGACTGCGCGGCATCGACGAGCAGGAAGACGTCCCGCGCGCGGCAGGCGGTGCCGATCCTCCGCAGGTCGGTGCGCCGGCCGGTCGCGAAGTCCATCGAGGTGACGGCGACCAGCCGCGTGCGGCCATCGAGCGCGGCGGCCAGCGCATCCTCCAGCGGCTCGCCGGGCGCGGGCGTCACGCGGTGCAGTTCCGCGCCGGCCTGTTCCGCCTGCCACAGCCAGGGGAAGACGTTGTTCGGATGCTCGACGGAAGGGGCGATGACGATGCGGTCGCCGCGCCCCAGCCGCAGCGAGGCCGCGACGATGTTCAGCCCCTCCGACGCGTTCTTGGTGAAGGCGAGGTCCCCGGGCGCGACGCCGAGCAGCCGCGCCGCCTTCGCGCGGGTGCGTTCCGCCATCGCGAACCATTCGAGCTTCGGCACCGCGCCGCTGGCCTGGCCGAGCAGCATCGCCTCCGCCGCGCGACGCGCCGCGAAGGGCAGCGGGCCGCGCGCCGCGACGTCGAGATAGACGGTGCTGCCGAGGTCGCGGAAGGCGGCGCGCAGCAGGGCGTCGGTCTCGGCCGCAGGATTGCCAGGCAGGTCCATGTGCCGCATCGTCCCGATTATCCGGGGATATTCGGGACGGGATTCCAACGCGTCAATGACCCGCGCCACGCGACCCGAGACGACGGCAAGGCAAGCGCCCCTCCTGATCGGCATCGACACCGGCGGCACCTTCACCGACGTGGTGCTCTGCGACGCCGCGAGCGGCCGCTACCGCTTCCGCAAGGTCCCCTCCAACCCCGCCGACCCGGCAGAGGCGGTGCTGCGCGGGATGGACGAGATCCTGGCCGAGGAAGGCGCGACCGGCGCGCAGGTCGGCGGCATCGCGCTCGGCACCACGCTGGCGACCAATGCGGTGCTGGAAGGCAAGACCGGTCGCGCCGCGCTGGTCACCACGGCGGGATTCGCGGATGTGCTCGACCTCGGGCGGCAGCGCCGGCCGCATCTCTACAACCTCGACATCCCGAAGCCGCGGCCGCCGGTCGCGGCCGGCGACCGGATCGAGGTCGAGGAACGGCTCGACGCCGCGGGCGGCGTGGTGCGCGCGCTGGACGGGGTGCAGGCGGAAGCGGCGCTCGGCACCATCGCGCCCGGCGTGCGGGCGGTGGCGGTCTGCCTGCTGCACAGCTACCGCAACCCGGCGCATGAACGCCGCATCGCGGAGCTGCTGCGCCGGCTGCGGCCCGACCTCCACCTGTGCCTGTCGTCGGAGGTGAGCCCGGAATTCCGCGAATACGAACGCTGCGCCACCACCGCGGTGAACGCCGCGCTGATGCCGGTGATGAGCGGCTACCTCGCCCGCTTCCGCGACGGCATGCGCGACCGCGCCGTGCCGGGGGAGCCGGTGGTGATGCAGTCGAGCGGCGGGCTCGTCTCCACCGCCACGCTGCGCGGGCGGCCGGTGAACACCTTCCTCTCGGGCCCTGCCGGCGGGGTGATCGGCGCCGCGCTGGCCGGGGCGGCGGCGGGGCTGCCGGACCTCGTCACCTTCGACATCGGCGGCACCAGCACCGATGTCTGCCTGGTGAAGGAAGGCCGCCCCGCGCGGTCCGGCCTGCGGGAGATGGCGGGCCTGCCGGTGCGCGCGGCCAGCATCGATGTCCACACCATCGGCGCCGGGGGCGGCAGCCTGGCCTGGGTGGATGCGGGCGGGCTGCCCAAGGTGGGGCCGGACAGCGCCGGCGCCCTGCCCGGCCCGGCCTGCTACGGCCGCGGCGGCACCCGGCCCACGGTGACGGACGCGAACATGCTGCTCGGCCGGCTGAACCCGGTGGCGCTGCTGGACGGGCGGATGCCCGTGCACCCCGACCGCGCGCGTGCCGCGATCGAGGCGCATGTCGCGCGGCCGCTCGGCCTCGACACCGTGGCGGCGGCGGCAGGGATGCTGGAGATCGCCAACGTCAACATGGCCGGCGCGGTGCGCGTGATCTCGGTGGAGAAGGGGGAGGACCCGCGCCGCTACGCGCTGTTCGCCTTCGGCGGCGGCGGGCCGCTGCATGCGGCCGAGGTCGCGGAGGCGCTGGGCATGACGCGCGTGATCGTGCCCGCGCATCCCGGGCTGATGTCGGCGCTCGGCCTGCTGGCCGCCGACATCCGCGGCGATTTCGGCCTGACCTGCCTGACCGAGGCGACGTCCGACGGCCTGCCCGGCATCCGCGCCGCCTTCGACGCGCTGGATGCGCGCTGCGCCGCCTGGGCGGAAGGCGAGGCGCTGGACCCCGCCGCGCTGCGCTTCGAACGCGCGCTGGACCTGCGCTATCGCGGGCAAAGCTCCGAACTGGCCATCCCGCTGCCCGCGACGCCGGATGCCGCCGGCCTCGCGGCCTGCGTCGAGGCCTTCCACGCCCGCCATGCCGGCCGCTTCGGCTATGCCCTGCCGCACCAGGTGGTGGAGGCGGTGACGGCGCGGCTCGTCGCCGTCGCGGCGCGCCCCGCGCCGCCGCCGGAAGGGCCGCCCCCGCCCGCCGCCGCCCCGCCGGCGGCGCGGCGCGAGGTCTGGTTCCCCGCCACCGGCTTCGTGCCGACGCCGGTGCTGCACCGCGCCTCGCTCGGGCCCGGCGACGCGCTGCGGGGACCCGCCGTGATCGAGCAGATGGACACCACCACCATCGTCCCGCCCGGCTGGGCGGCGCGCTGCGACCGCCTTGGCAACCTGCTGCTGGAGCACGGCGCATGAGCCGCCCCGACCCGGTGCTGACCGAGGTGGTCGCGCGCTACCTGGCGCTGGCGGCGGAGGAGATAGCGGCGACGCTCGTCGCCCTCGCCTTCTCGCCCAACATCAAGGAACGCGCCGACTGCTCCTCGGCCATCTTCGATGCGGCAGGCCGCGTGGTGGCGCAGGCCAACCGCATCCCCATCCATCTCGGCTCCATGATCGGCGCGATCGAGGCGATCGGGGCGAAGTATCCCGCCGCGGCCATGGCGCCCGGCGACATGTTCCTGGCGAACGACCCCTTCAACGGCGGCGGCACCCACCTGCCCGACCTCAACCTGGTGGCGCCGGTCTTCGTGGACGGGACGGTGGTGGCCTTCGTCGCGAACATCGCGCACCACGCCGATGTCGGGGGCATGGTGCCGGGGTCCGAATCCGCGCTCTGCACCAGCATCTTCCAGGAGGGCATCCGCATACCGGTGGTGCGCGTGCTGCGCGGCGGCACGCCGGACCCCGACATCCTCGACCTCGTGCTGCTGAACAGCCGCACGCCGGAGGAGCGGATGGGCGACCTGCAGGCGCAGTTCGCCGCCAACCGCGTGGGCGCCGAACGGGTGGCGGGGCTGTTCGCGAAATACCCGCGCGCCGTGGTGGAGGGCTGCATCGAGGGCTTCCTCGCCGCCACCGGTCAGCGTTTCGCCGCCGCCGTCGCCGCCCTGCCGGATGGCAGCCACGAGGCCGAGGAGGCGCTGGACGAAGGCGATGCCGGCCAGCCCGCGCGGCTGCACCTGCGCCTGACCGTGGGCGGCGGGCGCCTGCGCTTCGACTTCACCGGCAGCGCGCCGCAACTGACCGGCAGCAGCCGCAACGTGCCGCGCAAGGCGGTGCTTGCGGTGGTCTATGCGGTGGCGAAGTCGCTGCTGGATCCCGACGTGCCGCCCAATGCCGGCTACTACGACGCGATCGAGGTGGTGACGCGCCCGGGCACGCTGCTGGACCCCGTGGCGCCGGCGGCGGTGGGCACGCGCGCCATCACCTGCGGGGTGCTCGGCGACCTCATAGTCGCGGCCATGGGACGGGCGCTGGGCGGTGCCGGCATGGCCGACAGCGGGCCGCATCACCTGGTCATCCTCTCCGGCCCCGATCCGCGGCATGGCGGCGTCTTCGTGGACTACGAGACGATCGCGGGCGGTAGCGGCGGGCGCGGGCGGGGGCCGGGGATGGATGCGGTGCGCGTCCATGCCTCGGGCGCCGCCAACCTGCCGGTGGAGGCGCTGGAGAACGCCTATCCCCTGCGGGTCGAACGCTACGCGCTGCGCCAGGGCTCGGGCGGCGATGGGCGGAACCGGGGCGGGCACGGGGTGGTGCGCGACTGGCGGGTGCTGACGGAAGGCGTCACCGTCAGCCTCTCCTCGGAACGCCAGAGGCGACCGGCGCGGGGCACGGCCGGCGGCGGGGACGGCGCGACCGGCGCCTTCCTGCTGAATCCGGGAACGGAGCGGGAGCGCCGCCTGCCCTCCGCCGCCGTCGACCTGCCGCTGGCGCCCGGCGACGTGCTGCGCGTGCTGACGCCGGGCGGCGGCGGCTTCGGCAAGGCGGATTGAGGAGGAGGCGGGGATGCCCGGACGGCCGAGCGTGTGGATGCAGGAACTCTCCTGGGACGAGATCGCGGCGCATCTCGGCACGGACGACGTCGCGCTCGTGCCGATCGGCGCGACCGAACAGCATGGCCACCACGCGCCGCTGCTGCTCGACACCGGATGGGCCAGCGTGGTGGCGGAGGAGGCTGCGAAGCTGGCGGGCTGCCTGGTCGCGCCGCCCATGCATTACGGCTGGTCGCATGGCCACATGGCCTTCCCCGGCACCATCGGCCTGAAGGCGGAGACGCTGACCGCGGTGGCGGTCGATATCGGCGAATGCCTGATCCGCCACGGCGTGCGGCGCATCGTGCTGGTGAACGGCAACCGCATGGCCAACCTCGCCCCCATGGAGATCGCGGCGGTGAAGCTGCGCATGTCCACCGGCGCGCTGGTGGCGGTCGCCGATTGCGGCCTGCTGGCGCGGGAGGCGATCGCCAGGCTGGCGGAAGGCGCGCCCGGCACGCTGGGCCATGCGGGGGAGAGCGAGACGGCGCTGGTGCTGGCCTACTACGCCCACCTGACCGACATGGCGCGCGCACCCGGCGGCTTCGTGCCGACGCCGAAGGGCGCCGCGCCGCGGCACGGCCACCACACGCTGGACCCGCGGCTCGACGGCGACGGGTTCTACCTTCCGGCGCTGCCGGAGGAATTCCGCGCGAGGACCGAGGCACGGCAGGGCGTGGTCGGCGACGACTCGCTCGCCACGGCCGGGAAGGGGCGCGCCATGGTGGCGGCCATCGCCGGACGCCTGGCGGGCGTGGTCGCGGAGCTGCGGCGGATGCCGGTCAGCGTGCGGGTGCCGCCCATCGTCGCCTGACCGGGCTGCCCTGGCGCGACGCGGCGCGGCGCGGCAGCATGGGCCGGGCAGCAGGGGGAATGCCAGCTTGAGCGCGCGCAGGGTTCTCGTCATCGGCGCCGGCATCGTGGGCCTCGCCCTCGCCTGGCGGCTTCGCCAGGGGGGTGCGGAGGTCGCCATCGTGGACCCGGAGCCGCCGGGCGAGGGCGGCGCGAGCTTCGGCAATGCGGGGTCGATCAGTTCAAGCTCCGTGGCGCCGCTGGCGATGCCCGGCCTGCTGAAGCAGGTGCCGCGGATGCTGCTGGACCCGGCGGCGCCGCTGCACATCCCGCCCGGCTACTGGCTGCGCGCCGCGCCCTGGCTGCTGCGCTTCGTTGCCTCTGCCCGGCCGGAGGCGGTGGCGCGCGCGGCCGCGGCGATCGACACGCTGCAGCGCCTGGCGACGGAGCAGCACCTGGAACTCGCGCGTGAGGTGGGCGTGCCGGAGCTGATCCTGCCGCACGGCAACCTGTACCTGTACAGGAGCCGCGAGCAGCTGGCGAAGGACCAGGCCGGCTGGGACCTGCGGCGCGCCTATGGCGCCCGGGTGGAGCTGCTGGACCGCGACGGGATCCTCGCGCTCGAACCCGAGATCGGCCCGGCCTACCAGGTCGGCGTGTCGCTGCCGGACCACGCGCATTGCGCCTCTCCGCAGCGGTACTCGCGCGCGGTGGCGGACGCCTTCCAGCGCGCCGGAGGAGAGGTGCGGCGCGACCGCATCCGGGCCCTGACGGTGGCGGAAGGCCGCGTCACCGGCGCGGAGGGGGAGGCACGGCGGCACGAGGCGGAGGAGGTGGTGGTTGCGGCCGGCGCCTGGTCGGCGCGGCTGCTCGCGCCACTCGGCTACCGAATCCCGCTCGAGACGCAGCGCGGCTACCATGTGAACCTGCCCGCGCCCGGCATCTCGATCAGCCGCCCCGTCGTGCCGGCCGACCGCAAGGTGTTCATCACGCCAATGGAAGGTGCGGTCCGGGTTGCCGGTACGGTGGAGTTCGGCGGGCTGGAGCGTGCCCCGAACGAGACCCGCGCGGCGCTGCTCTACGACGACCTCGCGGCCGTCTTCCCGCAGGCGCGGCTCGACCGGTCGGGAGGGTTCTGGATGGGCCACCGGCCCTGCCTGCCGGATTCGGTGCCGGTGGTCGGGCCCTCGCAGCGCCTGCGCGGATTGTGGTTCGCCTTCGGGCATGGGCATCTCGGCCTCACCGGCTCGGCGCCCACGGCAGCGATGCTCGCCCCCGCCATCCTCGGGCGGCCGGTCAACCAGGATTTCGCGCCCTTCGCCGCGGAGCGCTTCGCGTGACCATGGCCGCGGCCGGCACGGTGCGATGCGCCGCGATGCGGGTGAACGGCACAAGGCTGATCAACCCCGTCGAGTGGAGCAGTCCGGCATGAGCCTTCGCGGCAACGGCGTGCATGTGGCGGCGATGCCCGGCGACGGCATCGGCGTGGAGGTGATGGAAGCGGCGCTGGCGGTGCTCGACAAGCTGGCGCGCCGGCACGGCCTGGGCCTGACGATCGAGACGCTGCGGGCCGGCGCCTTCGCCTATCGCGACACCGGCTCCGCCATGACCGAGGAAGTGTTCCGGCGCGCCGAAGCCGCCGATGCCATCCTGCTCGGCGCCATGGGCTGGCCGGGCATCCGCTACCCGGATGGCACGGAGATCGCGCCGCAGCTCGAGCTCCGCCAGCGGCTCGGCCTCTATGCCGGCGTCCGGCCGATCCGCGCGATCCCGGGCGTGCCCCTCGCGCTGGCCGACCCGCGGGCGCGCGACATCGACCTGGTGATCATTCGGGAGAGCACGGAAGGCCTGTTCTGGGCACGCGGCCGTGGCGAGGTGATCGGCGACAGCGAGGCGCGCGACACCATGGTGATCACCCGCGTCACCACCGAACGCCTCTCCCGCTTCGCCTTCCGCCTGGCGGAGCGCCGCGCCGGGCGGCTCGGCCGGCCGCAGAAGGTGACGCTGGTGGACAAGGCGAATGTGTTCACCTCGATGGCCTTCATGCGGAAGGTGTTCCGCGAGGTCGCGGCCGGCTTTCCACATGTGCCGACCGGGGAGCACTACGTGGATGCCATGGCGCTCGACCTGCTGCGCCGCCCGTGGGACTTCGACGTGCTGCCGATGGAGAACATGTTCGGCGACATCCTGTCGGATCTCGGCGCCGGCCTGATCGGCGGCATGGGCTATGCGCCGTCGGCTGATATCGGGGACGCGCATGCGGTCTTCCAGCCCAGCCACGGGACCGGGCCGGACATCGCGGGGAAGGGCCTGGCCAATCCCACGGCCATGCTGCTGTCCGCGGCGATGATGCTGGACTGGCTGGCCGAACGCGGGGCGGGCCAGGCCTGGATGGATGCGGGCGCCGAACTGCGGGGCGCGGTGGACAGGGCATTTGCGGGCGGTCTGCGCACGGCGGAATTCGGCGGCGCCGGAACGGCGGAGGTCACGGCCTGCATCATAGACCGAACCGGGAAGTGAGCAGGGTTCAGCGGGCCATGCCGATGCCTGGAATCAAAAAGCCCCGCTGGATATCTCCTGCGGGTTTGCTGTGTTCG